>CAYOSJ010000040.1:0-7689 GCA_964406595.1 uncultured Dorea sp. | reverse complement strand
GCAGATTTATTTACCACGACTTCGGAGATGATCTCCTCGATAAAGTCATATTTCTGATTGATGATATCTTTTTCGTAATTTCGGTCGATCACATGTCCAAGTGGAAGAGAGAGGCTTTCGGACACGGTCTTATCCTGTTCCAGCAGTTTGATCGCGTGCCAGCGTTTTTGCGGGGTATCTGGAGAATGGCGTGTCAGTTCATCTATGATAATGTCAATTTTATCCTCAATGTAATCTTCATATACCATGGCATATTCTGTGTGATGATCATGCTGGTGAGAAGATTTCCTGTTATCGTGGTGATGAATAAAAGGTCCCTGCTCCTGTTGTTCCTTATGGTGTGCCAGTGCGTGAAGGAGGATGCTCAGACCGCTCCGTTTCCTTGCTGATACCGGGATCGCAGGAATACCGAGCATTTCCGGGAGACGGTGAAGGTCGATCTCCATGCCCCGTTCTTCCACAATGTCCATCATATTGAGTGCCAGGACAACGGGTTTTCCAAGTTCCAGAAGCTGCAAAGTAAGATAAAGATTTCGCTCCAGGCAGGAGGCATCGATCACGTCTACGATAATATCTACTTCGTCGCTCAGAATGCATTCTCTTGATACGGTCTCTTCCATTGTATAGGAAGTAAGGCTGTAGATTCCCGGAAGGTCGATGAGTTTAAAGTTCTGTCCTTTATAACTTGCAAAACCTTCTTTTTTTTCCACGGTTACGCCCGGCCAGTTGGCAACTTTTAAGTTGGCTCCGGTAAAAGCGTTGAAAAGCGTTGTCTTTCCACAGTTTGGATTGCCGATAAACGCCACATTGATTGTATCTGTCATTATACTTAAGCCTCCTTTACTTCGATGTGGTCTGCAATATATTTTCCAAGAGCGAAGCGTGTTCCGCGGAATTTTGCGGTGAGCGCTCCTTTTTTGTCGTTATTTAATATAGTGATCTTGCTGCCTTCTGTGAGACCTAAAGCCTCCAGGCGGCGCTCCAGATGAAGTCCGGTATTGATGGAGAGTACTCGGTAAGTTGTGTTATTTTTTCCTTGTTTTAGTGTCATAAGAACTACTCCTTTTTTTGATTTTGAGAATTATTCGCAATAAAAATATACCATTATTTTTTTGAAATGGCAACTTTTTATTTGATTTTTGTGCAACTTTTTTTCTTCGAAATGATTGACAAAGAAGGCGAAAATACTTATGATAATAGCACTCGTCTAAGAAATATCTAAATACAATTCAAATTTATGGGGTTCCCCAGACAGGGAGTGTTGATCTTCCCGGATTTTCCAAAGCGAGATATTTTTATGAAAGGAGGACAGTGATCAGGTTACCCGTTTATTTAATTTTAGAATAGGAGAATGAAAGTATATGGTAAAGAAAGGTATTTTATTACTTTCTCTGGTTCTTAGTATCTTATTTGGAATCATGGAAGTGCAGGCGGCAGGCTCGGTTACCTATAACGGAGAAGTTACTTATGGCCCTACGACGGTAGGAGATTTTACGGTAAATGGTAATCTTGCATTCTGTGTTGAGCATGATAAGCCGACACCGTTTACAGGAATATCATTTACCGATCAGGTGTATGAGAATGCCGATATGAGAAAAGTGCTTTATTATGGATGGAATGGCCCGGCTCAGTGGAGTGGGTTCGAAAATTCTTCCCACGGAATTGTGGCAACGTCCATTGTTTTGTCTTATTATTACAGCGGTTCTGGCGTATCTACAGAGTCACAGTCGTTTTTTGAGTGGCTGCAGTCACAGCCGGCTGCACCAAGTAGTCAGATGTCATTGACAAAATCCTACACAGAAGCTTATCTGAGTGAAGATAAAGAGTATCAGAGAACAGAAAATATCACCCTGCAGGCAGATAAGAGTAATTATATTACCATGTCGCTTCCGGAGGAAATGAAACTTTATAATGTAACAAAAAATACGACATCGGAGGGAAGTGTAGTGTTGTATGGCGGCGACACGTTCTATCTGACAGCGCCGCTGGAGATGGATGGCACATGGTCAAGTGGTGTAATGAAAGGCGTTGTGAAAAATTATCAGCCAATCGTATGTACGACTTCCGATGCTGTGCAGAATCTGGGGTATGGCGCATGGGTGGAAGATCAGATGGACACGGTGGAATTTCAAGTAAAATGGATTCCACATGGACAAATTGAACTTTATAAGATTGATGCGGAGACAGGGAAGAATGAGGCGCAGGGGAATGCAAGTCTTAGTGGTGCGGTTTATGAAATATATAACACTGTGGGGACATTAAAAGAGTCCCTTACGACCGATGAGATGGGAAAAGCAATGTCAGGACTCCTTCCCTATGATACCTATATTATCAGGGAAGTATCCGCCAGTGCAGGATATCTTGTGCAGGAGGAAGATGTGGAGTGTATTTTAAATGCAGAACGAGTGACGGCAGTTTCAAAAGAACAGATCATAAGATCGGATATCCATGGCGTGAAGATCGGCGGAGGAAGTCATAAGCGTCTGTCAGAGGTTCCTTTTGAGATTACAAGCAGGACAACAGGGGAGCATCATACGGTAGTTACAGATGCTAACGGTGAGTTTGACAGCAGTGGTATCTGGTTTGGGGAAGGAGGGCTTAAAGAAGACAAGGGTGCGCTTCTTTATGATACATATACGATTACAGAGCAGCCCTGCGAGAATAATGAAGGTTATGATCTGATCCCGTCTTTTGAGGTGACAGTGTATCGGGACGGGCAGGCGATCTCGCTTGGAACTCTGACCGATGAAGCGCCTGAAAAACCGAAAGAACCAGGGGAAGAAGAGGAAAAACCAGAGATTCCGGAAGAGGAAAGACCAGATGTTCAGAAGGAAAAGCAGACGGCAGGGCCAGTAAAAACCGGAGATGATCAAAAGTTGATGGTTCTTATCTTCTTACTTATTCTTTCTTGCGCAGGAATCCTTTTCTATGGTAGAATATCTAAAAGATTGCCGCAGGGCAGACGAAAAAGATAAAACAGGAGGTTGTAGAGATGGGAATGACAATGACGCAGAAGATATTGGCTGCACATGCAGGACTTGATTCGGTGGCAGCAGGACAGTTGATCGAAGCGAAATTGGATGTAGTTATGGCGAATGATATTACCGGACCTATGGCGCTGCCAATCTTTAAAGAGATGGCAGAGAACGTTTATGATAAAGAGAAAGTAGTGTTGGTGCCGGATCATTTTACACCGAATAAAGATATTAAATCTGCGGAGAATTCAAAGTCTATCCGTGAGTTTGCAAGAGAACAGGGACTGAAATGGTATTTTGAACAGGGAAAATCCGGTGTGGAACATGCGATACTGCCGGAGGCAGGCGTGGTAGTTGCCGGTGAGTGCATCATTGGAGCGGATTCACATACTTGTACGTATGGGGCGCTGGGAGCATTTTCCACAGGAGTAGGAACAACAGACATTGCGACAGGTATGGCGACAGGAGAATTGTGGTTTAAGGTGCCGGGTGCGATGAAGTTTGTCCTGACAGGAAAGCCTTCCCGGTTCGTAAGTGGCAAGGATATCATCCTGCATATTATCGGTAAGATCGGTGTGGACGGAGCGCTGTATAAATCGATGGAATTTACAGGCGAGGGTATTAAGGAACTGTCCATGGACGACCGGTTTACGATGGCAAATATGGCGATCGAAGCGGGAGCAAAAAATGGGATCTTCCCGGTTGATGAGAAAGCAGAAGCCTATATGAAAGAGCATTCCGTGAAGGAGTATAAGATATATGAGGCGGACGAAGATGCCATATATGATGAAGTCGTGGAGATCGATCTGTCACAGGTGCGCCCGACAGTTGCATTCCCACATCTTCCGGGCAATGCAAAGACCATTGATGAGATTGAGGCGATGGAGCCGATCACGATCCATCAGGTAGTGATCGGATCTTGTACGAATGGGAGAATGGAAGATATGAGAAAAGCAGCAGCCATTCTCAAAGGCCATAAGGTTCACGAAGATGTGCGTGTCATGGTGATCCCGGCGACACAGAAGATCTATAAGCAATGCATTGCAGAAGGACTTCTTGATATTTTTGTAGATGCAGGATGTGCGGTAAATACACCGAGCTGCGGACCGTGTATGGGCGGCCACATGGGTGTTATGGCAGCAGGAGAGAGATGTGTGTCTACCACAAACCGTAACTTCGTAGGAAGAATGGGGCATGTGGATTCATTGATCTATCTTGCATCACCGGAGGTGGCGGCGGCAAGTGCGATCGCCGGACGCATCGCAAATCCAGAGAAAGTAGGTGGCAGATAATGAAAGCATTGGGGCATGTTTTTAAATATGGAGATAATGTAGATACAGATGTTATCATTCCTGCAAGATATCTGAATTCATTTGACGCACAGGAACTTGCAAGTCATGCAATGGCAGATATTGATCCGGAATTTGTGCATAAGGTGCAGCCGGGAGACATTATTGTGGCAGATAAGAACTTTGGATGTGGTTCTTCCAGAGAACACGCGCCGCTTTGCCTTAAGACGGCAGGAGTAAGCTGCGTGATCGCAGAGACATTTGCGAGAATTTTCTATAGAAATGCGATCAACATCGGATTACCGATCATCGAGTGCGCGGAGGCATCAAAAGGAATCGAGGCAGGAGATGAGGTAGAGATTGATTTTGACAATGGGAAAATCTATAACCGTACAAAAGGCACAGAGTTTCAGGGACAGCCATTTCCGGAATTCATGCAGAGACTGATCGAGGCAGGCGGATTGGTAAAGTACACGAATAGCAAGAAATAGACGCGAAGAAGGGTGATTAGAATGAATCTTCATTACACAAGTACAAGAGACGCAGAAGTAAAAGTGACGGCTTCCCAGGCGATCCTTACAGGGCTTGCTCCGGATGGGGGACTGTTTGTGCCGGAAGAGATCCCGTCCCTGAAGGTATCCATGAAGGATTTAAAAGATATGAGTTATCAGGAGACGGCGTATGTGGTCATGAAGGAGTTTCTCACAGATTTTACAGAAGAAGAGTTGAGAAATTGCATTGATAAGGCTTATGACAGTAAATTTGATACAGAGGAGATCGCGCCTCTTGTAAAAGTGGATGACACCTATTATCTGGAATTGTTTCATGGGTCAACGATCGCGTTTAAGGATATGGCGCTTTCTATATTGCCCTATCTTCTTACAACAGCAGCGAAGAAGAACCATGTAGAGAAGGAGATCGTGATCCTGACGGCTACTTCCGGGGATACGGGGAAAGCTGCCATGGCAGGATTTGCGGACGTGGAGGGGACGCGGATCATTGTGTTCTATCCGAAAGATGGCGTCAGTAAAGTACAGGAACTTCAGATGGCAACTCAGAAGGGAAGCAATGTGGACGTAGTGGCGATCCATGGGAATTTTGATGATGCCCAGAGTGGAGTGAAAGCTATGTTTGAAGACAGGGCGCTGGCAGCAGAACTGGCAGATAAAGGTTATCAGTTTTCTTCTGCAAACTCCATTAATATCGGCCGTCTCGTTCCACAGGTCGTGTATTATGTGTATGCTTATGCAAAACTTCTGAAATATGAAGAGATCGCGGAAGGAGAAGAGATTCATGTGGTTGTCCCGACAGGGAACTTCGGGAATATCCTGGCAGCATACTATGCAAAGCAGATGGGAGTGCCGATCGATAAGTTGATCTGTGCTTCCAATGACAATAAAGTATTGTTTGATTTCTTCCAGACAGGTACGTATGATAAAAAACGCAAGTTTATACTTACGACGTCACCATCTATGGATATCCTTATTTCCAGTAATCTGGAACGTCTGATCTATCTGATCGCAGGAGAGGATGCGAAGAAGACAAAAGAACTGATGGATCGTCTCAAGAAAGACGGAACTTATACGATCACGGAAGAGATGAGGAAGAGGCTTGCAGACTTTGCGGCAGGATATGCGGATGAGATGCAGACGGCAGAAAATATCCGAAGGGTATATGAACATGCAGGCTATGTCATGGATACGCATACATCCGTTGCTTCTCATGTATGCAGAGAATACAAAGAAAAGAGTGGCGACGGGAAGAAATGTCTGATCGCATCTACCGCCAGTCCGTACAAATTTGTACGCAGCGTCATGAATGCGCTGGGGCAGGAGATCTCCGAAGAAGAGGAACTAAACCTTCTTCCCCGACTGGAAAGTGTGTCCGGAGTTCAGATGCCGCAGGCAGTAAAAGATATTCTGGATGCGGAGATTCTTCATAAAACAGAATGTGATATAGAAAAGATGGAAGAGACAGTCAGAAATATCCTGAAGATATAGCCCGGGCAGTAAGGAGAACAATACAAAAAGAAAGTGGTGTAAGAGGTATTATGAATCAGTTTGATAAATTTTGGGGATGGTTTGCCATTGTGCTTGGCGTATATTGCCTGTATGGATATTATATGCTTCGTTTTAAGCAGGAGATCAATAAGACGATCCTCCTTCCGAGAGATACGACGGTAAAGCAATGTAAAGACATTCAGTCGTACTGTAAGGAAGCGCAGGTTCCGCTTCTCGTGCTGGGGATCGTGACTATATTGTACGGGGCAGCGGATCTGTATACTGTGTATATGAATGGGACGAAGATGATAAGCATCGGCATGATGGCTGTGGAGGTTGTTGTTCTCATTCTCTATGCGGCAAGGATCAAAAAGGTAAATGATAAATATTTTGGTTAGTTTTAAAATGCGGGTTTTGCTTTAAATCCCGCATTTTTGCAGATTGTTAAACTATTGACTTTTTTGGAGATTAATGAGATAATAGAGCGGAAATCGAAAAATTTTGAAGAAAAGAGGTCAAAGGGAATATGGCAAAAATTGATTTGAGCAAGTATGGAATTGCTGGAACCACAGAAATCGTTTACAATCCTTCTTATGAGTTATTATTTGAAGAGGAGACAAAGCCGGAACTCGAAGGCTTTGAAAAGGGTCAGGTAAGTGAACTTGGCGCTGTTAATGTAATGACCGGTATCTATACAGGTCGTTCACCAAAAGACAAATTTATCGTTATGGATGAGAACTCCAAAGATACCGTATGGTGGACATCTGATGAATATAAGAATGATAACCACCCTGCATCACAGGAAGCATGGAATGCATGTAAGGAAATTGCATTAAAAGAGTTATCTAATAAGAGATTGTTTGTTGTAGATGCATTCTGTGGAACGAACGCTGACACACGTATGGCGATTCGTTTCATCATGGAAGTGGCATGGCAGGCACATTTCGTAAAGAATATGTTCATCATTCCTACAGATGAAGAACTTGAGAACTTTGAGCCTGACTTCGTTGTATATAATGCGTCCAAAGCAAAAGTAGAAAACTATAAAGAACTTGGTCTTAACTCTGAGACAGCAGCGATGTTCAACATCTCAACACGCGAGCAGGTTATCTTAAATACATGGTATGGCGGAGAGATGAAGAAAGGTATGTTCTCTATGATGAACTACTATCTGCCATTAAAGGGAATTGCGTCCATGCATTGTTCTGCAAACACAGACATGAATGGTGAGAATACAGCAATCTTCTTCGGACTTTCAGGAACAGGTAAGACAACACTTTCTACAGATCCGAAACGTCTCCTGATCGGTGATGACGAGCACGGCTGGGATGATAATGGCGTCTTTAACTTTGAGGGAGGATGTTATGCAAAAGTCATCAACCTTGATAAAGATTCTGAGCCGGATATCTACAATGCGATCAAGAG
>CAYOSJ010000039.1:18142-19590 GCA_964406595.1 uncultured Dorea sp. | reverse complement strand
TTTGGAAGTGTATATCCGGTAAATGATTCCCTGCGCCGTCTGGAGATCGGCGGAACATTGGGAAGCGGAGAACTTTTGCGTATCTGCAAACTCCTGGAATCTGCAGGACACGCCAGATCTTACGGGCGAAGGGACAACGCAGACGAGACATCCGACTGTCTGGACGGATATTTTGATCAATTGATACCAGGCACGCTTCTCACAACGGAGATCCGGCGCTGCATCTTAGAAGAAGACGAGATCAGCGATGATGCAAGTCCGACATTAAAACATATCCGCCGCCAGATCCATCAGATGAATGACAAGGTGCATTCTACACTGACAGGCATGGTAAATGGTTCTCTTCGGACCTATTTACAAGATGCCCTTATCACCATGCGCGGCGACAGGTACTGCATTCCTGTCAAGGCAGAATACCGTGGACAGGTTCCAGGTATGATCCATGACCAGTCCGCCACAGGCTCCACACTGTTTATCGAACCTATGGCGATCGTAAAACTGAATAACGACCTGAAAGAATTATACGGCAAAGAGCAGGAAGAGATTCAGGTCATTCTCGCCCGCTTAAGTAACGATGCCTCTGAATATATCGAAGAACTCCGTACGGATTATTCCGTACTGACCATGCTGGACTTCATTTTCGCCAAGGGCGCACTGGCTCTTGATATGAATGGAAGTTTTCCGATCTTCAATACCGAAGGACGCATTCATATCCGCGAAGGACGACATCCGCTCCTTGATAAGAAACGTGTCGTTCCCATCACTGTAACACTGGGCGATGCCTTCGACCTTTTGATCGTCACAGGCCCAAATACCGGCGGTAAGACCGTCTCGCTTAAGACCGTAGGCTTATTCAGTCTTATGGGGCAGGCAGGACTTCACATTCCGGCGCTGGCCCGCTCGGAACTTTCTGTATTTACAGAGATTTACGCAGATATCGGAGACGAGCAGAGTATCGAGCAGAGCCTCAGTACTTTCTCTTCTCACATGACAAATATCGTATCCTTCTTAAAGAAAGTGGATGAAAATAGTCTGGTACTCTTTGACGAACTTGGAGCAGGAACTGATCCAACAGAAGGCGCCGCACTGGCGATTTCTATCTTACAGTACCTCCACGAACGAGGAATACGCACGATGGCAACTACCCATTACAGCGAACTGAAGGTCTATGCCTTGTCCACGACCGGCGTGGAAAATGCCTGTTGCGAATTTGATGTGGAGACGCTCCGTCCGACCTACCATCTTCTGATTGGTATTCCGGGCAAAAGTAACGCATTTGCCATCGCAGGAAAATTAGGGCTTCCCGCACACATCATCGACGACGCCCGCTCCCGCTTAAGCGAACAGGACGAATCCTTCGAGGAACTTCTCACCGACCTTGAGGCAAGTAGAAGAACCATAGAGAAAGAGCAGTCGGAGATTGCCTCCTACCGCCGGGAACTGGAACG
>CAYOSJ010000039.1:4422-18042 GCA_964406595.1 uncultured Dorea sp. | reverse complement strand
CTGAAAAAGACCGCGCGCACTTCCACCGGAAAGGGGAAAGTAAAGATGGGCAAATCTCTTTCTGTAAGCCCGGAGATCAATCTTCTCGGAAAAACCGTTGACGAAGCGATCGCAGAACTTGATAAATATCTCGACGACGCAAGCCTTGCACACTTAAGTTCCGTGCGCATCGTCCACGGAAAAGGAACTGGCGCTTTAAGAAGTGGCATTCACACGTATCTCCGGCGGCAGAAGCATGTAAGATCTTTCCGTCTCGGAGCCTTTGGTGAAGGTGACGCGGGAGTGACGATCGCAGAACTAAAATAGATACAGGCATAGAAGGAGGACAACAATGGTAAGCAAACAGAAAATATTAATTGTAGATGATGACGAAAATATCGCAGAACTACTTTCACTCTATCTCACAAAAGAGTGTTTCGACACGATGACCGTGCATGACGGCGAACAGGCTCTGACCGCATTTGACACCTACGCACCGAATCTCATTCTCCTGGACCTGATGCTTCCGGGAATTGACGGTTATCAGGTGTGCAGAGAGATCCGTGCCCACTCGAATACCCCGATCATCATGCTCTCTGCGAAAGGGGAAGTATTCGACAAGGTACTCGGTCTGGAACTTGGCGCCGATGATTACATTATGAAACCCTTCGACTCAAAAGAACTGGTCGCCCGGGTAAAAGCCGTTCTTCGCCGTTATCAGACGGTTCCAAAACAAGAGACTTCCCCCGGAACAGGCAGCAAACGGGTAGAATATCCGGGCATTACGATCAACCTTACAAATTATTCCGTGATCGTAGACGGACAGCAGGTGGAGATGCCTCCAAAAGAACTGGAACTTCTCTATTTTCTTGCTGCCTCCCCCAATCAGGTATTTACAAGAGAACAACTCTTAGACCAGATCTGGGGATATGAATATATCGGCGATACCCGCACCGTAGACGTACACATCAAGCGCCTGCGCGAAAAGATCAAAGATCACAGCAACTGGCGCCTTGCTACCGTATGGGGCATCGGCTACAAGTTCGAGACAAAATAAAAAACATCCGACAGGATGAAGCAAAGGAGCGTTCCATGAACAGCACACTGTATCTGAAATTTATAATTATATATATCATCTTTGGTTTCCTGAGTGTGTTTACCGTCGCAACTCTTACTTCCGGTCTTGTGGAAACTCCTCTTGAAACTTCTGTATCGTCCAGTCTTTACCGGAACGTAAATGAGATGGCGTCAGACTATCTTCCAGGATATTTTTCTGAGCAGCTTTCCTTAAACGACGTCCACAGGCAGCTCTCCGGCATGGAAAATTCCCTGAATGCTTCCATCTGGTTTGTAGACAAAGAAGGTAAGATGATCACCGTCTCTCAGTCTGACAACGCCGCTCCCGCACCTTCTGCCATCGAAGACTTTAATCCGGCGGAATGTGGTGGTTCGCAATATATCGTAGGGGATTATCACGGCTACTTTGACGAAGATGTCATGACGGTTATCGCGCCAGTCGTAGAAGATTACTCGCCAAAAGGATATCTTCTTGCCCACAAGAATATGGCAGATCTTGAAACGATCCACGTGATCTTGTTACGCTCGGTATACATTACTTTAATCGTCATTTACATTTTGTCCTTTGTGATCCTGCTGGCATTCCATTTCCTCGTGTACCGCCCTCTGAGCCTTATTACGGAAGCAGCAAAACAATACGCCTCCGGCAATCTGGAATATGAGATACCCGTTAACACAGAAGACGAGATGGGATATCTGTCGGCATCTCTGAATTACATGTCCTCCCATCTTAAAGACATGGAAGATTACCAGAAGAAATTTGTGGCGAATGTATCCCACGATTTCCGCTCTCCTCTGACTTCCATCAAAGGGTATGTAGAGGCTATGGCGGACGGAACCATTCCACCAGAATTACAGGAAAAATACTTAAAGATCATCTTATTTGAAACAGAACGGCTCACAGATCTGACACAGGATCTGTTAACACTAAATGAATTTGACACACAGAACCTTCTTCTTAACAAAGAAGTTTTCGATATACACGAAATGATCAAGAATGTAGCAGAGTCTTTTGAGGGACGGTGCAAACAAAAACGACTGTCCATCGAACTTCTCTTTGCAGCCAGGCATCTGAACGTTCTGGCAGACCGCCGCAAGATCCAGCAAGTTCTCTACAACCTGCTGGACAACGCGATCAAGTTCAGCGATGCAGACTCTACCGTCACGATCGAGACAACCGAGCGTGGAGATAAAGTCTACACTTCCGTCAAAGATTACGGGATCGGGATTCCAAGAGGGGCGCTGGGCAAAATATGGGAACGGTTTTATAAGACCGACCTCTCCCGTGGAAAAGATAAGAAAGGCACCGGTCTTGGACTTGCGATCGTAAAAGAAGCCATCCAGGCACATGGGGAAAATATCAACGTTGTAAGTACGGAAGGTGTCGGGACGGAATTTATCTTCTCCCTGCCGAAGGGATAATCCTATTTCTTCGGCAGACTCAGCCAGTTTACAACCTCCCGGTCGCCGAGATTCTCCTTCGTCACCCACATCACGCCGGTATTAATATACGCCTCATTTCCCATGGAAAGGGCTGCTCTTGCAGATGCTACGATAGAGGCGTAACCCATTCCATAAGGATTCTGTACCATTAATCCGTCTATTTTACCACCTTCTAATGCCTCTAGTTCCTCCTGGCTGCCGTCATAACCTACAACAGCCACATCCTCTCTTAAGGCACGGGTAAGCGCATCTGTCACATCAAGCGTCGTTGACGCGTCAGCTGCGAAACATCCTCTGACATTCGGATGTTTCTCGAAGATCGCATCCAGCGCCTCTTCATCTGTAATGTCCTCTATCTTTTCCAGCTCCTGTTCTTCTGCTATCAGTTCCTTTACCTCATCCAGGTTATCCATATAGTACACGTCTCCGATGGTAATACCCGGATACGTGCTCGCCATCATCTCTAAGAATCCATTTTCCCGCTCCTTTGCAGACATGGATTTGGAATCCTGGATAAATACAAGCACTTCTCCCGTCTCATTCATAAGTTCTGCCAGTTTACCTGCCACTTCTCCGGCAGTCCCCTTATTATCTGTAGATACGGTTGCCATCAGTCCCTGATAGTCGCTGGCGGAATCAAATGCCACCACCGGGATCCCATTGCCTGCCGCCAGATCAAACTGCACATTGCCGGCCTTAGCGTCCACCAGAGCGATGCTAAGTCCGATCGGATATCTTGCCAGTTCCTCGTCTAAAATATTCACCTGTTCATCTACATTTCCTGCCGTTGCCGGTCCACTGTACACGACCTTCAGCGCATCTTTCCCTTTATAGCCAAGTTCCTCATTGATATCCGCTACTGCCTGCTCTGCACCAGCCTTTACATACTCCCAGTATTCTCCGCCGCTCTCTTTTCCGATCACGGAAAAATAAGCCCCTTCTTCTATATCAAGCCCGTCTGCATCCTTGTAAGCTGCCGGTTCGATCGCGTTAAGCTTCGCCCGTTTCTCTGCCCCTTCCGGCAGTTCTTCCCCTTGTTCCGCTGCGATCTTCTTCTCAGCCGCCGTCTGATGGTTCTCTGTATTTTCTTTTGCACATCCTGCCACGCCAAGTGTAAGGCACAGCGTAAGCAATGCTGCGTACCATCTCATCTTCATAATCATCATCCTTTACTCATTTCTGACACCACTCACTATACACTAATTCGTTGAAAAAATCTACTTGTATATTTTTCTTCTTTGTATTATGATAAGAATAGACAAAATCCTTATGTCTATGAATGTTTAAAGGAGGTACATATCAATGGCACATGTAATTAGTGATGATTGTGTAAGTTGTGGAGCTTGTGCAGATCAGTGTCCGGTAGGCGCTATTTCTGAGGGAGCATCCCATTACGAGATTGATGCTGATGCTTGCGTTGACTGTGGAGCTTGTGCAGCACAGTGCCCGACAGGAGCAATCTCCGAGGGCTAATCATAGTTGAATATGATAAGAGGACATTGCCTGTAGATTTTTACAGGCAATGTTTTTTTGATATCCGACGAGTTTTGACTTTCTTTTTATCTCTGATATGCTATCATACCCTTACCCAGATTCCATAGCAATATGGACAGGCACTCATGAATAAGGGGGTTCTATTATGGCAAAAGCATTAGAGCAATTAAAAAGAGAGACAAAAGATGATGTGAAGTTATATGGCTGTATCAAAGAATTATACGAGCAGGGCGTGCCTTTCGAAGAACTGAAAGGGCTGATCCCCGACATAAGAAGGACGAGAGAACAGTTACATATAAAACGGATACTCCAGAACAACAATGAGGTACTCCTCTCCATGTTCAGCAAGGAGATGTCTTTCCTGCTGGATGCCAAAGAACGTCAGGAGGAAGAACAGTTCAAAAAATTAGACCAGCTCATCAGGCAGCAGCAATCTTACCGAAAGTCCGCCACCCAGAGTGGTCCAATAGAAAAATTAAAACAGTTATTCCTGCCTGCTTAGATTTGCAAACTTGGTGTAATCTGCAAGCCATGCAAGGTGAACGGTCCCCACCGGACCGTTTCTTTGTTTTGCAATGATGATCTCCGCCTGTTTCTTATATTCCGAGTCTTTATTATAATATTCATCTCTGTAAATAAACATTACCACGTCCGCATCCTGCTCAATGGCTCCCGATTCACGAAGATCTGAGAGCATCGGACGCTTGTCCGGTCTTGACTCCACCGCACGGCTAAGCTGTGACAATGCCACCACCGGGACATGGAGTTCTCTTGCTAACGCTTTCAGAGAACGGGAGATCTCAGAGATCTCCTGCTGCCTGGATTCCGCACGTCTGCCTACACTTCCGGACATCAGCTGCAGATAATCAATGATGATCAGCTCAATGTTGTGTTCCAGTTTATATTTCCGGCACCTGGAACGAAGTTCTGATACCGAGATGCCAGGCGTATCATCAATGATCAGGTTTGATTTTCCGATGATCCCGGCTCCTTCGATCAGTTTCTCCCAGTCAGAGTCCTTCAGGTTCCCGGTACGAAGCACCTGTGAATCTACCTGAGATTCCAGCGCGAACAGACGGTTTACCAACTGTTCCTTGGACATCTCAAGGGAGAAGATCGCTACACCCTTCTCTTTCTTAAACGCAACATGCTGCGCGATGTTCAATACAAATGCAGTCTTTCCCATAGACGGCCTTGCCGCCACAAGCACAAGGTCTGACGGCTGTAATCCTGATAATTTATAATCCAGGTCGATAAATCCTGTCGGGATTCCGGTCACAACGCCATTACTTTTGGACGCTTTCTCAATCTTTTCAAGGGCACCCAATACAACATCACGGATCGGCGTATACTCATTGTTACTTCGGTTCTGTACCAGATCGAAGACCGCTTTCTCCGTCGTTTCCAGGACCGCTTCCAACGGCTCTCTCCCTGCATAACAGATATTGGATATCTCATCATTTAACTTGATCAGTTTTCGCATCACCGCCTTCTCTGCTACGATGTCCGCGTAATATTTCACGTTCGCAGAAGTCGGTACCGCAGTCATCATCTCTCTTACGAATTCTACACTTGCCACTTCCGGGGGAATATCCTTCTCCTTCAGCCTTTCAAGCACCGTAACAAGATCCACCGGTTTCCCTTCATTGAACAATTCTACCATCGCGTCAAAGACAACGCCATACACTGTCTGGTAAAAATCATTTCCACTGATCCTCTCCGATGCCGTCATGATGGCATCTTTATCCATCAGCATGGCGCCTATCACCGACTGCTCCGCTTCTATACTATGGGGCATGACCCTTTTAATGAGCGCCTCTTCCATGTATGAGTTCCTCCTACGCTTCTTCTGTTACGACAACGGTAAGTTTTGCAGTTACCTTCGGGTGCAGTTTCACTGCTACATCCTGCGTTCCAAGAGTCTTGATCGGCTCTTTTAACTGAATCTTCTTCTTATCGATATCAAGTCCAAGCTGATTCTTTGCCTCTGCGGCGATCTCCTTGGAGGATACGGAGCCAAACGCCTTTCCTCCTTCTCCTGTCTTGATAGACACTTCTATCTTACCTGCATCAATCTTTTTCCCCAGTTCCTGCGCCGCCTCATAAAGTTCCTGCGCATTTTTCTCATCATTCGCTCTCTTGAGCTTCAGATCATTTAAATTCTTGCTGTTTGCCTCCACGCCTTTCTTTGTCTTTAAGATAAAGTTTCTGGCGTATCCATCACTCACTTCTACAATCTCACCTTTTTTACCAAGAGACTTCACATCTTCTGTCAATATTACCTTCATCTATATATCCCCTTTCTTTATCATCTGGTCGATCACTTTCTTGAGGCTCTCTACCGCCTTATCCATATCTGTATGGTCGAACTGTGCACCGGACGCATTCATGTGTCCGCCACCGCCTAACTTCTCCATGATAATCTGCACATTCACCTCATCAATGGAACGTGCACTGATGTAGATTCTTCCATTGTAATTCGTGAAAACAAAAGATGCTTTGATCTCACTGATATCCAGAAGTTCATTCGCTGCCTGTGCCCCGATGATCGTCGGGCTTTCCACAGCCAGATCCACACCCTTTGCGATCGCAAATCTCTCATGGTATACTTCCGCGCTGCTGATGATCGCTGCCTTTGCACGGTACGCATCCATATCGTCACGGAGCATCTTACGGATCAGTGTGATATCTGCGCCGCTCCGCCTTAAGAACGCTGCCGCCTCCAAAGTACGTACTCCGGTACGGTTCATGAAATTATTCGTATCAACCATAATTCCGGCATACATACTGCTCGCCTCCAGCTTCGGTATCCTTACATCGTCCCCGATATACTGCAGGATCTCTGCCACCATCTCACAGGCAGAAGAAGCATAAGGCTCAATATAAGACAATAATGCACTTTCAATATTGTCACTGCTCTGTCTGTGGTGGTCAAGCACTACAACTGTCTTAACGATACGAAGCAGTTCTTCACACTCTGTCATCTTCGGACGGTTCGTATCCACTACGATCACAAGCGCATTTTCATCTGCGGCATCTATCGCTTCCTCCGATGTCAGGAACATATCCTCAGAATAAGAATCATCTTCCATATACAAGTTATAAAGCGGACGCAAAGATGCTGAGATCTCATTCAACACGATCTGCGCTTTCTTTCCTAAAGACGTAGCCGCACGGCAGATACCGATCGCCGCGCCAAAGGAGTCTACGTCTGTCAGCTTGTGCCCCATGACAAATATCTTATCGTTTATAGTAATGAACTCACGGAGCGCCTCTGCTTTTACACGCGCCTTTACACGGGTGTTCCTTGCTGTCTGCTCACGTTTGCCGCCATAATAAGTAATGTCGCTTCCGTTCTTGATAACAACCTGATCCCCACCTCTTGCAAGGGCAAGGTCGATCGCCACACGGGCATAATTATTGCTCTGAACATAACTGTCTTTGCTAAGGCCAAGACCAATACTAAGGGTAACCGGAATACTGTTGCCTACGTTCATCGTCTTTACATCTTCAAGAAGGGAGAACTTATCCTCCTCCAGTTCCTTAAAATACTTCTTCTTTAATGTGATAAAGTATTTATCTGATTCTGTCTTCTTCATGATTCCGTCAACCCTGGCAATATACTGGCTGACCTTTCGATCTACAAGCGCTACAAGAAGAGACTGTCTGACTTCCTCCACACTTCCGATAACTTCATCATAATTGTCAATGTATATAAGTCCCGCAACAAGACGCTGCTGTTCATTTTCTTCAATATACTGGTTCAGTTCCGTAACGTCCTGAAGAGAAACTGCAATAAAATACTCTCTCTCCTCTGGAAGTTCCAGCAGTTTCTCCGTCTCACTGAATCCTTCCACAGATACGCGGCGCAGTTCTGCCTTGTACTCCCTGTCCTCATAATAGACGTCCATCTCCACGACATCATTTTCCTCTTTCGGGAAAATACTTCGGTTGAGTTCCGGCATACATTTACTCAGATACAGTTCCGACGCACCCTTCTCGCCAAGGATCTTCTCGAACAGTTCATTCTTCCAGACCGTCTTGCCATCCTCAAGAAGAATCGCATAAGGCACCGCCAGTTCCTTCAAAAGCGTATTCTGCACCATGCCATACTGAACTGCAAATTCCACAAGATCCTTCATCACCCGGGACTTGCTGTAAAAATACAGTACCGCCGCCATGGCAATATAAACCCCTACAAATATAAGCATCAGATTTCCTGCCTTACGGTCAATCTGATAGATCCATATATTCATGGCAGCTAACAATAGCGCCATGATCCCCGGCCACTGCATATATAACCGCATCTGTCCTTTTAACTGGGCTTTCTGCGCTTCTCTTCGTTTCTCTCCCATATCCTCTTTCCTCAAAAATATCAAACTAAAGAATTTCCTGTATCATCAAAAAACCTACCGTGAGTCACGGTAGGTTTATTATAGCACTTTTGCACATAAAATAAAAGTTTATTTGTTATAACCGTCTGGATTCTGGCTCTGCCATCTCCATGTGTCCTCGCACATCTTGTCAAGACCGCGCTCTGCTTTCCAGCCAAGTACCTTAAGCGCCTTGGAAGGATCCGCATAGCACATAGCGATATCGCCTTCACGTCTTGGTTTGATCTCATAAGGGATCTCCTTGCCGCATGCCTTGCCGAATGCTTTTGCCATATCAAGGACAGAATACCCCACGCCTGTCCCCAGATTAATGATATCAAGTCCCGGCTTTGTAAAGATATAATCAATCGCCTTTACATGACCGATGGCAAGATCGACCACATGAATATAATCACGGACTCCTGTTCCGTCCGGCGTATCATAATCGTCTCCAAATACACCCAGTTTCTCAAGTTTTCCGACTGCCACCTGTGAAATATACGGCATCAGGTTGTTCGGGATCCCCTTCGGGTCCTCGCCGATACGTCCGCTCTCATGAGCGCCTACCGGATTAAAATAACGCAGGAGGATCACATTCCACTCCTTGTCTGCTTTCTGCGTATCCGACATGATCTGCTCCATCATAGACTTTGTCCAGCCATAAGGGTTGGTACACTGCCCCTTCTGGCACTCCTCTGTGATCGGTATGATCTCCGGATTTCCATAAACTGTTGCCGAAGAACTGAATACAATATTCTTTACACCCACTTTACGCATAACGTCCATAAGAGTCAGCGTTCCGGTAATATTATTCTGATAATACTCAAGAGGTTTCTGTACAGACTCACCAACAGCCTTAAGCGCCGCACAGTGGATCACTGCATCTACTTTTTCAGCCTCGAACATCTTTGTGAGAGACTTTGCATCTAAAATGTCTCCCTCATAGAAATGAATCTTCTTTCCAGTCAGTTCTTCCACGCGCTTTAACGACTCCTCCGAAGAATTACTTAAGTTGTCATATACGACAACCTCATATCCTTCATTTAAAAGTTCTAACGCTGTATGGCTTCCGATATAACCTGCCCCACCTGTGATCAAGATCTTTGCCATAACAATCCACCTCCTAATGATTATATTTGTTTATGATTTCCTTCATTGTTTCCCATTTATCTTCCATATCCGCAACCAGTTTGAACTGCGTACGGCAACGGTCAAGGTTCTGGTTTTCCCTGTGGATCTTAAAGTATACATCTCCCTGCAGATAATCTGTGAGGAAACGCATGCCACACTCAAAAGTCATTACTTTCGCCCCCATCGGCATAAGTTCTATCTCTTTCTTTGTAAGTTTACCCGCACATCCTTCTATATATCCTTTCGAATATGCTTCAAACAGATCCATGCTGCACCAGACTTTCTCTAGATCCTGTTCGTCCTCTGCCGCCGTGCTGGCGCCAAAACGGATAGAATCACCGAAATCATGCATCGCAAGCCCCGGCATGACGGTATCTAAGTCAATGACGCAGATCGCCTTTCTTGTCTCATCGTCGATCATAATGTTATTGAGCTTGGTATCATTGTGCGTAACACGAAGAGGCAGTTCCCCTTTCTCGAGCAGATCTGTAAAATAATCTGCCACATCTTCTCTGTCCAGCACGAACTGGATCTCTTTCTGCACAGACGCTGCCCTTCCCATAACATCCTCTTCTACAGCCTTTTTAAATGTTGCAAAACGCTTCTTTGTATTATGGAATCCTTCAATGGTCTCATGAAGTGTCTCTGCAGGATAATCGGCAAGCAGCCTCTGGAAATTACCAAACGCTACTGCACTCTGGTAAAAATCTTCCTCATTTTCTGCCTGATCATAGCATGTCGCTCCTTCAATGAAGAGATAAGAACGCCAATAGTCTCCCTCAGAGTCTACAAAATACGGTTGTCCTTCTAATGTAGGGACTACCGTCAGAGTCTCTCTGTCCGGATCTCCGCCATTTTCCTCAATTTTTTTACGAAGATAGGAAGTAACTCCCATGATATTCTCCATCAGTTCTACCGGCTTTGGAAATACCGTCTTGTTCATTCTCTGCAGGATCATCTTTACCTTTTCCCCGTCTCCTCTGTCGAAGATAAGGAGAAACGTATCATTGATATGCCCGTTTCCATAAGGTCTGTCCTCTACAAGAGTTCCTTCGTATTTAAAATTCGCGATCGCTTCATCTATCTGCTTTCTGCTGACTCTCAACATCTTCTACTCCTCCCAAAGGTGCTTAGGATAAAGCCCTTCCTCTTTCTTCTTCTGGATTGCCGCAACTACTACCGGCTTATCCTCTTTGTAGGTCATTCCATACCATTTATCCGCAGATTTAAGAACTGCCACTGTCGCACGCTCTGCTTCCAGGAGATTACTTACCACTGTCGGAAGGAAATATTCGCACTTCATCGGATTCTCTGCCAGTCCTTTATCAAGGAATGCCGGGAATCCTTCTTTGATCTCTTTCAGTATGCTATTTGTGAATCCCCACATATTCATGGACACAACTGTACCTTCCGGAAGCGGAACCCATGTAGCGCCGTCATCTTCTGTATATGCGATGCCGCCGTCACGTTTCTCGATCTTCGTTCTCTCCGTGATACCCACCAGTTCACCTTTCTCATTCATGGCACATACGCCTCTCGCCACATGACCATTGTCCGTTACAGTATTCGCAAGCATATAACCAACCATCGTGTAGCGGTATTTATCATCATCCTCATGCGTGGCAAGATAATCATATATAAGCTGGAATGCCTCTGCTCCATAATAATCATCTGCATTGATAACTGCAAACGGTCCGTCTACTTCATCAATACAGCTCAGTACCGCATGGGCGGTTCCCCATGGTTTCACTCTTCCTTCCGGAACCTCATATCCTTCTGGAATATCAGTAAGTTCCTGATAGCAATAGGAAACTTCCATATACTTCGCCATACGGTCGCCGACTACCTCTTTGAAATCTGCCTCATTTTCTTTCTTAATGATAAAGATCACTTTCTCAAATCCTGCTCTCTTAGCATCATACATGGAAAAATCCATGATAATATGTCCGTCGTCATCGATCGGGTCGATCTGTTTCATACCGCCATAACGGCTTCCCATACCTGCTGCCATAATAACTAATACCGGTTTATTCATTTAAAAACCTCCCATATCTTTTTGTTCTTTTTCATAATCAACCATCCATCTATATACATACTATACAAAAACAGGTCATTCTGCAAGTAATTCTTACAGAATGACCTGTTTTATTATTCTGCTGCAGGTTCCGTTTCCTTAACTTCTTCTGACTCTTTCGTCTCTTCCTGAGCCTTTGCTTCTTCCGTGGATTCTTTCGCACCCTCGTCAGCTGTTGTCTCAGGCTCTTCCTCGTCAGGAAGAAGTTCCTCATCTATAAGAAGTTCCCTCTCAAGTTCAATGTCACGGTATTTCTTCATACCCGTACCTGCCGGAATATGCTTACCGATGATAACATTTTCTTTCAGTCCGATGAGTGGAT
The DNA here is from genome assembly GCA_964406595.1 of uncultured Dorea sp. Lineage (GTDB taxonomy): Bacteria > Bacillota > Clostridia > Lachnospirales > Lachnospiraceae > CAPEBR01. The sequence continues at coordinate 6,149 of CAYOSJ010000039.1, read as the reverse complement.
CAACTTTCCCCTTGATCGCTGCTTCGGTAAGAACCTTTGTTGTCTCCTGGAAAGACGCTGCTGATAAGAAAGAATTCGTAGCAAGCGATGCTTTCGTAATACCAAGCATGATCTGCTCGCCTGTTGCAGGCTCTTTTCCTTCTGCCACAAGTTCTGCGTTCTTATCTTCAAACTCCAGAATATCTACATTCGTTCCCGGAAGGAATTCTGTATCTCCTGCCTCTTCAATCTTCACTTTCTTAAGCATCTGACGGACGATGACCTCAATGTGCTTGTCATTGATCTCTACACCCTGAAGTCTGTATACACGCTGTACTTCCTGAAGCATGTAATCCTGAACTGCACGAAGCCCTTTGATCTTCAGAATGTCGTGCGGATTGACGCTACCTTCTGTCAGTTCGTCTCCTGCCTCCAGTTCTGCACCATCCTGGATCTTGATGCGTGAACCGTAAGGGATCAGATATGCCTTCGACTCTCCCGTCTCGTTATTTGTAACAACGATCTCTCGTTTCTTTTTCGTGTCATTGATGGTTGCGGTTCCCGCAAACTCTGTGATGATCGCAAGTCCTTTCGGCTTTCTCGCCTCAAAAAGTTCTTCGACACGAGGAAGACCCTGTGTGATATCATCACCGGCAACTCCACCTGTATGGAACGTACGCATGGTAAGCTGTGTACCCGGTTCTCCGATGGACTGTGCAGCGATGATACCTACCGCCTCACCAACCTGTACCGGTTCTCCTGTCGCCATGTTTGCACCATAACATTTTGCACAGATACCATCATGGGAACGGCAGGTGAGAATAGTACGGATCTTAATCTTCGTAAGAGGCTCGCCCTTCTCGTTCACACCTTTCTTCATGATCAGTTCTGCACGCTTCGGTGTTACCATGTGGTTTGCTTTTACAAGTACATTGCCCTTAGCATCAACAATATCCTCACACAGATAACGTCCTGTGATACGTTCTTTCAGACTCTCGATCTCTTCTTTTCCGTCCATGAATCCGCTCACATACATACCCGGGATCTCGGACAGATTCTCTGCACAGTCTACCTCATGGATGATCAGTTCCTGGGATACATCTACAAGACGTCTTGTCAGGTATCCGGAATCGGCTGTACGAAGGGCTGTATCAGAAAGTCCTTTACGCGCTCCATGCGCAGACATGAAGTATTCAAGTACGTCAAGACCTTCACGGAAGTTTGACTTGATCGGCAGCTCGATGGTACGTCCTGTCGTATCTGCCATAAGTCCACGCATACCGGCAAGCTGTTTGATCTGCTTGTCAGAACCACGGGCTCCGGAGTCCGCCATCATAAAGATGTTGTTGTATTTATCAAGTCCGCCAAGAAGCGCTTCCGTAAGCGCATCATCCGTTGCTTTCCATGTCTCGACAACTTCTTTGTAACGCTCTTCCTCCGTAATAAGGCCACGCTTGAAGTTCTTCGTGATCTTATCTACGGTATCCTGTGCCTGTGCGATCATCTCAGGCTTCTGCGGTGGTACAGTCATATCGGAAATGGATACTGTCATCGCAGCTCTTGTAGAATATTTATAACCAATCGCTTTTACAGCGTCAAGCACCTCTGCGGTTGCAGTGGAGCCATGTGTGTTGATAACTTTTTCAAGAATCTTCTTCAACTGCTTCTTTCCTACATGGAAGTCAACATCAACAAGAAGTTCAATTCCCACCACTTCACGGTCAAAAAAGCCAAGATCCTCCGGAATA
>CAYOSJ010000039.1:0-4412 GCA_964406595.1 uncultured Dorea sp. | reverse complement strand
GCGGGATGATCTCATTGAACAGGAAACGTCCCAGTGTAGACTCGATGGTTCCTGTCTTCACGGTTCCGTCAGCCATTGTCTTTGATACACGCACTTTGATCCGTGAGTGAAGTGTCAGCGCCTCATTCTCATAAGCAAGGATCGCTTCATTTACATTCTTAAATGCTTTGCCTTCTCCAAGTGCTCCCGGTCTCTCCTGTGTCAGATAATAGATACCAAGTACCATATCCTGTGAAGGAACGGCAACCGGTCCGCCGTCTGACGGTTTCAGAAGGTTGTTCGGTGACAGAAGCAGAAAACGACACTCTGCCTGCGCCTCTACAGATAACGGAAGATGTACCGCCATCTGGTCTCCGTCGAAATCGGCATTGTACGCTGCACATACGAGCGGATGAAGCTTGATCGCCTTACCTTCTACAAGGATCGGCTCAAATGCCTGAATACCAAGTCTGTGAAGCGTAGGGGCACGGTTCAGCATAACCGGGTGCTCTTTGATGACTTCTTCCAGAACATCCCACACTTCAGACTGAAGTCTTTCTACCATCTTCTTCGCATTCTTAATATTGTGTGCCATACCATTCTGTACTAATTCTTTCATTACAAATGGTTTGAACAGTTCAATTGCCATCTCCTTCGGGAGACCGCACTGGTAGATCTTAAGTTCCGGTCCTACTACGATAACCGAACGTCCGGAATAATCCACACGTTTTCCGAGAAGATTCTGACGGAAACGCCCTGATTTACCTTTCAGCATATCAGAAAGAGATTTGAGCGCACGGTTACCCGGTCCTGTTACCGGACGTCCGCGGCGGCCATTGTCGATGAGTGCGTCAACTGCCTCCTGAAGCATTCTCTTCTCGTTTCTTACGATAATGTCTGGAGCGCCTAATTCAAGAAGACGTTTCAGACGGTTATTTCTATTGATGATCCTTCTATACAAGTCATTCAGGTCACTTGTTGCGAAACGTCCGCCGTCAAGCTGTACCATCGGACGAAGATCCGGCGGGATTACCGGAATGTTTGTCATGATCATCCACTCCGGTTTGTTCCCGGACTCACGGAATGCTTCCACAACCTCAAGACGTTTCACGATTCTTGCACGCTTCTGTCCGGTTGCTCCCTTAAGTCCTGCCGTAAGTTCCTCATAATCCTTGTCAAGGTCAATTGCCTGAAGAAGTTCCTGGATCGCTTCTGCTCCCATTCCTACGCGGAATGCACTTCCCCATACTTCTCTTGCTTCCTGGTATTCCTGCTCAGATAATACCTGTTTGTACTGAAGATCTGTCTGTCCTTTATCAAGTACGATATAGGAAGCAAAGTACAAGATCTTCTCCAGAGTTCTCGGAGACAGGTCAAGGATCAATCCCATACGGCTTGGAATTCCTTTAAAATACCAGATGTGTGACACCGGCGCTGCAAGAGCAATGTGCCCCATACGTTCCCGACGCACACTTGCCTTTGTAACTTCTACACCGCATCGGTCACAGACTACACCTTTATAACGGATCTTCTTATATTTACCACAATGACATTCCCAGTCTTTGCTTGGTCCGAAGATCTTCTCACAGAACAGACCGTCTTTTTCCGGTTTTAAGGTTCTGTAGTTGATAGTTTCCGGCTTCGTTACCTCGCCTCTTGACCACTCCAGAATCTTTTCAGGTGATGCCAACCCGATTTTGATCGCATCAAAAGTCATTGGCTGATATGATTGTTCCTTAATATTTTCTGGCATACTGGCTCCCCTTCCTATTCAATCTCTGACAGATCGTCATAATCGAAATCTTCCGTTTTTTCAAACTCTATCTCATAGTCTTCCTCAGACTCTTCCTTTACATCTACAAGTTCTTCGCCTTCGAACTCCTGCTCTGTGTAGCCCTGTGCATCAAAATCAGTTTCCTGCTGATACTTTCTGTCTCCCTCGATCAGTGACCGGAAATCAGTCTCTCCCATATCAACCGTCTCCATGATCTCGACTTCTGTATTGTCGTCACGGAGTACCCGGACATCAAGTCCAAGGGACTGCAGTTCTTTCAAAAGTACCTTGAAAGATTCCGGGATTCCCGGCTCAGGGATATTCTCTCCCTTAATGATCGACTCATAAGTCTTCACACGTCCTACGACGTCATCAGACTTCACAGTCAGGATCTCCTGCAATGTATAAGATGCACCATAAGCCTCCAGCGCCCAGACTTCCATCTCTCCAAAACGCTGTCCGCCGAACTGCGCTTTACCACCCAGCGGCTGCTGTGTGACAAGTGAATAAGGACCTGTGGAACGTGCATGGATCTTATCATCAACAAGGTGATGAAGTTTCAGGTAGTGCATGTGTCCGATCGTTACCGGACTGTCAAAATACTCTCCTGTCCTTCCATCACGGAGACGGACCTTACCATCTCTGGAAATAGGAACGCCCTTCCACAGTTTTCTGTGCTCTCTGTTATCTGACAGATACTGGAGCACTTCCGGAAGAAGTTCACTGCCATGCTTCTTCTCAAATTCTTCCCAACTTAAGTTGACATAATCATTTGCCAGATCCAGTGTATCCATGATATCATCTTCGTTCGCACCGTCAAATACCGGTGTGGCGATATTGAAGCCTAATGCTTTTGCTGCCAGTGAAAGATGGATCTCAAGCACCTGTCCGATATTCATACGGGAAGGTACACCCAGCGGGTTCAGTACGATATCAAGGGGACGTCCGTTTTTTAAGAAAGGCTTATCCTCTACCGGAAGCACACGGGAAAAGACACCCTTGTTCCCATGACGGCCGGCCATCTTATCCCCGACGGAGATCTTCCTCTTCTGCGCAATGTAGATACGAACAGACTGATTGACACCCGGAGACAATTCATCTCCGTTCTCTCTTGTGAATACTTTCGCGTCCACAACAATACCATATTCGCCGTGCGGTACTTTCAGAGACGTATCTCTTACCTCGCGGGCTTTCTCACCGAAGATCGCACGTAAAAGCCGTTCCTCTGCAGTAAGCTCTGTCTCTCCCTTCGGAGTCACTTTTCCTACAAGGATATCTCCTGCACGGACCTCTGCTCCGATGCGGATGATTCCTCTCTCATCAAGGTCTTTGAGCGCATCATCTCCGACACCCGGGATATCACGAGTGATCTCTTCTGGTCCGAGCTTCGTATCACGTGCCTCAGCTTCGTATTCTTCAATGTGAATAGACGTGTATACATCGTCCTGTACGAGTCTTTCACTTAATAATACCGCATCCTCGTAGTTGTAACCTTCCCATGTCATAAAACCGATCAGCGGGTTCTTACCAAGCGCCATCTCACCATTGGATGTAGACGGGCCATCTGCGATCACATCACCTGCTTCTACTCTGTCGCCTTTGAATACGATCGGTCTCTGGTTATAACAGTTACTCTGGTTACTTCTTAAGAATTTCGTCAGTTTATATTTCTTTAAATTACCATCGTCATGACGGATCGTGATCTCTGTGGAAGTAGCACGTTCTACGATTCCACCTTCCTCTGCGATCACACATACGCCGGAGTCGACTGCAGACTTCTCTTCCATACCTGTTCCGACTACCGGAGCCTCTGTCATCAGAAGCGGCACTGCCTGACGCTGCATGTTGGATCCCATAAGTGCACGGTTTGCATCGTCATTTTCAAGGAATGGGATCAACGCTGTCGCAACAGAGAACACCATCTTCGGAGAAACGTCCATATAATCGAACTTACTTCTCTCGTACTCCTGTGTCTCTTCGCGGTAACGGCCGGATACATTCTTACGGATAAAATGTCCCTCTGCGTCCAACGGCTCATTCGCCTGTGCTACATGATAGTTATCTTCTTCATCTGCCGTCATGTAGACAACTTCTCCCGTAACGACCGGATTTTCCGGATCTGTTTTATCAATCTTCCGGTACGGGGCCTCTACGAATCCGTACTGGTTAATTCTCGCATAACATGCCAGTGAGTTGATCAGACCGATGTTCGGACCTTCAGGCGTCTCTACCGGACACATTCTTCCGTAGTGAGAATAGTGAACATCTCGAACCTCGAATCCTGCACGGTCTCTGGAAAGACCGCCTGGACCAAGTGCAGATAAACGTCTCTTGTGTGTCAGCTCGCCGAGCGGGTTATTCTGATCCATGAACTGTGACAGCTGAGAAGAACCAAAGAATTCTTTCACAGCAGCAGTTACCGGCTTGATATTGATCAGCGACTGCGGGGAAATACCTTCTAAGTCCTGTGTTGTCATTCTCTCACGTACGACACGCTCAAGTCTGGACAGACCGATCCGGTACTGATTCTGCAGCAACTCGCCCACAGCACGGATACGCCTGTTTCCTAAGTGGTCGATATCATCATCATTGCCAAGTCCGTATTCCAGATGCATATTATAATTAATAGAAGCAAGGATATCTTCCTTCGTAATGTGCT
>CAYOSJ010000038.1:0-20076 GCA_964406595.1 uncultured Dorea sp. | reverse complement strand
AGGGTGAGAGACAGTTTGCAAAGGATAATAAATCACTTGGTCAGTTCAGTCAGGAAGGAATTCCGCCGGCTCCACGTGGAATCCCACAGATCGAAGTTACATTTGATATTGATGCGAACGGTATCGTAAATGTATCGGCAAAAGACCTTGGAACAGGAAAAGAGCAGCATATTACGATCACCGCAGGATCCAATATGTCTGATGAAGATATCGACAAGGCTGTAAAAGAGGCGGCTGCATTCGAGGCACAGGATAAGAAACGAAAAGAAGGCATTGATGCAAAGAATGATGCTGACGCATTGGTATTCCAGACAGAGAAGGCTATGAGCGAAGTGGGCGATAAGATCGACGGTGCTGATAAAGCAGCTGTTGAGGCTGACTGCAAGGCTCTGAAAGAATTACTTGAGAAAGTAAATATGGAAGAGATGACAGACGCTCAGATCGCGGAGATCAAAGCCGGAAAAGAGAAATTAATGGAAAGCGCACAGAAACTTTTCACAAAGATGTATGAGCAGGCAGGCGCAGCAGCAGGTGCACAGGGTGCAGGTCCTGATATGGGAGCAGGCGCGCAGGCAGGTCCGGCTCCGGAAGGATTTCAGGGCGACGATGTCGTAGATGGAGATTATAAGGAAGTATAAAAATGGCAGAATCAAAACGAGATTATTATGAGGTGCTCGGCGTCAGCAAAGATGCTGACGACGCCACCTTAAAAAAAGCATATAGGAAAGTTGCCAAAAAGTACCACCCGGACATGAATCCCGGAGATGCGGAAGCAGAGAAGAAATTCAAAGAAGCTTCAGAAGCTTATGCGGTTTTAAGCGATCCTGAAAAACGCCGTCAGTATGACCAGTTTGGTCATGCGGCATTTGAAGGAGGCGCAGGCGGTGCAGGCGGATTTGGTGGATTTGACTTTAGCGGCGCTGATTTCAGCGATATCTTTGGCGATATCTTCGGCGATCTGTTCGGCGGGGGTGGAAGAAGAGGACGCGCAAGTCAGGGACCGATGAAAGGTATGAATGTCCGCAAGAGTGTCAGGATTACTTTTGAAGAAGCAGTGTTCGGATGTGAGAAAGAACTGGAAATGGTGTTAAAAGATCCATGTCCGACTTGTAATGGTACAGGCGCGAAACCGGGAACTTCCCCGGAGACATGTCCAAAATGTGGCGGTAAAGGACAGGTGGTCTATACACAGCAGTCTTTCTTTGGCACGGTGCAGAATGTGCAGACTTGTCCGGAGTGTCATGGAACAGGAAAGATCATCCGTGAGAAATGTTCTGATTGTGGCGGTACAGGATATGTGGCAAATAAAAAGAAGATTTCTGTATCGATCCCGGCAGGTATCGATAACGGACAGAGTGTCCGTATCCGTGAGAAAGGTGAGCCGGGTGTAAATGGAGGACCAAGAGGAGATCTTCTCGTAGAGGTTACCGTTTCCAGACATCCGCTCTTCCAGCGTCAGGATATGCACATTTTCTCGACAGTACCGATTTCCTTCGCACAGGCGGCGCTTGGAGCAGATATCCGTGTCAAGACTGTGGACGGTGAAGTGATCTATACTGTAAAACCGGGCATGAAGACGGATACGAAAGTACGTTTAAAAGGAAAAGGTGTTCCATCTCTTCGTAATTCACAGGTACGTGGCGATCATTATGTGACACTGGTCATTCAGACGCCGGAGCACTTGAGCGCAGAAGCAAAAGAAGCGCTTCGGAGATTCGACGAATTGGCAGGGAATACATTAAAATCGACAGGGGCAACCGGAAAAACGGAGCAGCCGAAAAAGAAAAAAGGCTTTATGGACAAGATGAAAGAAGCCTTTGATGATTAGAGACAGGTTTCCCGGAAACACGCGTGTTTCCGGGATTCTTTTGATTGTGCAATTTTTCAAAAATATACAAAATAGGGAGAGCAATTTTTTATAGTTATGCGGCTTTGTTATAGTCAACTACTGCAATTTCTGTAATTATGGTTTTTAATTTATTTAAAATCATTTCAATTTTTTGCAGTGTCACACCGTTTAAATATTCTTCTCCACATTGTGTACATTTTTTACAAGGAACATTCTTGATGATAATATAGCAGTTGTTACATTCTGTCATATAGGTTGTTGTAGTTTCTTCAGTATTGCCTTTACATGTAAAGCACATCATAATTTGCTCTCCTTTCTTGTTTGGAAATCAGGTTCCCATTTTTCAGAATCAGGATAATAGGCAGTTACAATCCAAAGCGTTTCCGAGTTGCTTCCAACTACGGCATGAAGATATTGTGCTTTTATCGAAAGTCCAAGGATCAAGCAACTTGGAAATGGATAATCATTTGGATATTGTTCAATTATTTTTCCACTGTTGATGCAATTTATAATATCAGTTATTGAAATTCCGCGTTGTTCTAAACGTTTTGCTGCATGAAGTGTTATTTCTATATTTTCCAAACAGCATATCGTTCTGAGAGTTTCAATTGTTAATTCCAATATAATACCTTCTTCCTTTTCGTGCTTATGATTAAATCATAACATTCAAATCCCGAAAAATCAATATAAGCAAATTATCTTTCTGCCAGCGACCGGTTTCGGCGTATTGCCATTGCGACTGCAAAAAATGCAGCGGCGAAGAGGAACTGGATCCCGTAACTCTGCCAGAGGGCAAGGGATTGTGAATCTGTGAATGTGCGGTTTTGTGCCAGCAGATTGTTGGCTGTCTCATACCAGTAGACAGGAAGGAAATGAGCAAATGTCTTTACTCCTTTTCCAAGGATATCCATAGAGACGAATACGCCACAGGTAAAAGCCATTCCCAGAGCCAGCACATTGACGATCCCATTGACACTGTCTTCCCTGAGAGGGAAGGAACTGATGAAAAATGCAAGGGACAGTGACACCAGCATCATGAGAAAACTATTAAAGAGATAGAGAGGCAGATGGGGGTCACTTAAAAACTCCTTCTGATATATCAGGATCGGCATGATCGTACAGAGTCCCCAGACGCCAAGTCCGATCACCACATGTCCCAGGATCAATTGGAGGTTCATGCTGCGAGTGGAGATGCAGGAGCAGAGCGTCCGTTTCTTTACATCAGGATTCCCAAAGGCGATCATAATATAACTTAAGACGTAGCAGAGGATGGACAGTAAGATATAAGGCATATACTGGAACATAAATGCGTGGCCTGCCAGATCTCCGCCATGTCCGCTTTTGTCGATCAGAGTGATGTCTGGTGAGATGGAGGCATATTCCTGTATATGGTCCAGGGCATCTTCTGTGGAGAAACCTCCTGCGGTCATCGTACGCATCTGATTTAAAAATGTATTGATCTGCTGGTCGATATAATAGCCGGTCGTGCTTCCGGGAACTTTCGTTACCGATAATTTCTTCCCGTCTATAAGACAGGTTTTCTCAAAGTTTTCCGGAATCGTTACTACATAGTAAATATCCCGGTAAAACAGGCGGTCCTGTAAGAGGCTCTTATCGTCCGGCAACTCTTCCAGATCGTGGAAGGTGCCAAGGTATCTCGTCAGCCCTTTGGCGAGAGTTCCGCCGTCCTTGTCAACGACCGCGATGTTAAGCCGCTCCGAGGTAAAACCGGAAGTGGCGGAAGGTCCCAGTGTCTTCTGCACAAGGAGACTGATGGCAAGAAAAATGATGATGTATAAGAACACCATATTTAAGTTTCGTTTTGTGATCGTTAAAAATCCCTTAAATACTGTCATAACGTTTCCTCCTGGCTCCGAAAAATGCAGCGGATAACAGTAGGATACTCATGGCTGCCAACAGGAGCATACAGCGTGTGAAACGTTCCATATCGCTGTATACGCCCATGCAGTAGTAAGCATCACTTAAGACTGCCGCCGGATTGATGCGGTTGATGATAGGAGCATGTTGCTCGATCAGATTTTTCATATTGCCAAACATAAGTCCTGCAAGGAATCCGGGAACGAGAGTGATCATCACGGTAAGCCCCATTTTTATGTTCAGAGAGAACTTTGTAAGAGAACCAAAGGAAAGCCCTATGGTGACTCCGATGATGCTTCCCATCAGGTTTACAAGGAGAAGGGCAGGAAGGTTGTTTCCCAGTCCGATTCCAAGTACCTTTCCGATATAAGTGGTGAGGATCATAATGTTTATAAAATGAATGACGACAAGAACAAGCATGTCAATGAGTATCAGTGTCAGCCGATTGGTAGGGGTGACACTTCTTCTTGCGCCCAGCGCTGTCAGATTTGCCTGACTGTCAAAACTTGCCCGTACGCCCAGGAAGGCGCCGGAGAGGCATGCATAAGCGATAAGGGCAAAGAAATATTGCACGTTGGGGTCAAGCGTTTCTCCGCCCAGTGTTTCTTCCTGAATCATCTGCCGGTAGTCGCCCAGTGTGTCGATCGCGGCAGAGAGCCGTTCCGGGTGGGTCATGGCGATGTCAGTGAACATAGCGGTATTCTGGTTGAAAGAATCAAGAAGAGAACTTAAGATGCTCTCATTTAATCCATTTTTTACTACCGTAAGGGAAGGCGTCTCTTTTGCATAATAGATCCCGGTGATCTTGCCTTCATCTAATAACTGTAATGCATCCTTTTCTGAAGAGGACGGAACAATTTCCAGTGTGTCATCCTCTAAGGAGTGCAGAAATTGAGAAAAAGTCTTTGCCGATGTATCTGTGTCAGAAGATTGTTCTACAAGGCAGATTTTTATGGCTTCCCATTCAGACTCACCTGTGGAAGAAAGTCCGGCGCTTCCAAAACTAAGGTAGAAGAGTGTTCCAAGTATGAGAGGAAAGACAAGCGCCCAGAACATGATGGGGAATTCTCTTAAAATCTGTAAAAAGCGGTATTTGAATAACAGTAACATGGTATGCGCCTCCTAATCCCTGAGTTCTTTGCCGGTAATCTCAAGAAATACGTCATTCAGAGTCGGCAATTCGGAAAATACCCTGCCGAAGGAAATATCCCGTTCTGTGAGAAAATTCAGGATTCTTACCAGATTGTGCTTTGCGCTGCTTAAGCGGATACGAAGCACCTGCTCGTCATAAGTAACGTCAAATACATGGGGCAGGGTGTGCAGTTCGCGGATCAGAGATTCGTCTGCCGTAATTGCTTCTATCGTGATGGTTTCTCCGGTCTTGATCATATTTTTTAATTCTTCGGTCGTACCTGTCGCCAGTACCCGGCCGTGGTCGATGATGGCGATACGGGAACAGATCTGCTCGACCTCCTCCATATAATGAGAAGTATAGATGATGGTAGAACCCTGTCGGTTCAGTTCCAGGATCCCTTCCAGTATCTTATTGCGGCTTTGAGGGTCCACGGCGACCGTCGGCTCATCTAAAATGATGAGTTTGGGCCTGTGGACGATGCCGCAGGCAATATTGAGCCTGCGAAGAAGTCCGCCGGATAATTTTTTGGGGCGTACTTTTCGGTAATCCTCAAGTCCTGTGAAACGAATGGCTTCTTCTACCAGTTCCTTCCGTTTCTTCTTGTCTTTGATATACAGACCGCAGAAGTAGTCGATATTTTCATAGACAGACATCTGCTCGAAGACAGCGACATTCTGCATGACAACGCCAATGTTTTTCTTGAGTTCATAACTGTCAGGGTGCATCTCTTTGCCAAATACGGTGATCGTTCCTTTGTCGTATTTGAGCAGGGCGAGGATGCAGCCGATCGCAGTTGTCTTTCCGGAGCCATTTGGTCCCAGCAGACCGAAGACCTCTCCGTCTTCAATATCTAAGTTCAGATGATCAAGAGCCACAAGAGAGCCGTAGCGTTTGACCAGATTTTCAATATGGATCATAAAGGTTCCTTCCTTTCTCCGTGTATGATTGTGACTTTTGTTACTTGTAGTATAAATCTTCCTCGTTTATAATGGTAGTGTCAGGTGTCATAAGGTGACTGTGACAAATGTCATAAAGAGGAAAAATATATGAGATCTATCATTCAGGAAGGAATTTTAATTCTATATTGTTTTATTACGATATTGTTCATTCCAGTGGATACAGCATTTGTAACAGCATTTCTTGGAGCGGTCATTTACGTCTGTGTGGGAAATATAGAACTTCCGGTGAGGTATGGAAAGACCCTGCCGTTTCTTTATCTTATCTTGTCCTGCTTTTTCCCGAAGTTATTATTATTTATACCCGCTGTACTGTACAGTACCCTGGAAAGAAGACATTATATGGCGGCCGGGTTTCTGGGCGTCTTGTGTGCTTTTTTCTATGTAAGAGAAGAGCCTTTTGTATTCTTATTTCTGGTATTCGGAAGTATCTTTGCCTGTGTGCTTTGGTATCAGGGGGAGAAGTATGAGCGGCTTTTGCAGGAATTTAAGAAAACACGAGATGATGGTACAGAACTGAATATTGTGCTGAAAGAGAAAAACCGGGAACTGTTAAAAAATCAGGATTATGAGGTGTATACCGCTACTTTAAGAGAGAGAAACCGGATTGCAAGAGAGATCCATGATAATGTAGGGCATATATTGTCTCGTGCGATTCTTATGGCAGGCGCTATGAGGACGGTTTATAAAGAGGAGGCAGTGGCAGGATCGTTGGAGCAGTTGGAGGATACGCTTCATACTGCAATGGAAAGTGTACGGGAAAGCGTGCATGATCTCCATGATGATTCAGTGAATCTTAAGGAAGTGCTCACAGGACTTGTGGAAAATTATAGTTTTTGTCCGGTCTGTATGAAGTATGATATGGGATATTCGGTACCGCGGGAAGTGAAATATAGTTTTATCGCGATCGTAAAAGAAGGGCTTCATAATATTGCAAAGCATAGTCATGCCACAAAGGCAGACATTGTGATACGGGAACACCCGGGATTATATCAGCTGGTGATCGAAGATAATGGGGATAGAAATGGAAAACGCATTCAGGGAGACTATGCAGGAGAAGGAATTGGGATCCGTAATATGAAGGAACGGGTGGAGACACTGGGTGGAATGATGCAGATCACGCAGACGCAGGGATTCCGCATTTATATTACGGTGCCGAAGAAGGGAGATATCTAGATGAAGATCGTAATTGTGGATGATGATATATTTGTGTCGGGGGCGCTTAGGACCATATTAGAAGCAAGCGGAGAGGTTGACGTTGTGGGAATGGGCGTGGACGGATGCGAGGCTGTGGAATTGTACGAAAACCAGAGGCCGGACGTGCTCCTGATGGATATCCGTATGAAAGAAATGAGTGGACTTGAGGCGGCAAGGCAGATCCTTGAAAAAGACAGCGAGGCAAAAATCTTGCTTCTTACGACATTTTCAGATGATGAATATATCGTGAAAGCGTTAAAATATGGTGTAAAAGGATATCTTCTAAAACAGGACTATACCAGTATCCTTCCGGCGCTTCGAGCGGTGCATTCCGGTCAGAGTGTGTTTGGTACAGAAGTTTCGGCGAGGCTGCCGGAACTGCTGCAGGAGAAGAAACATTTTGAATGGTTGGAATACGATATCAGCGAGAAAGAACTGCAGGTGATCTCTTTTGTGGCAGAAGGGCTCAGCAACCGGGAGATCGCGGAGAAACTGTTCCTGAGTGAAGGGACAGTACGCAATTATATCAGTCATATCCTGGAGAAATTAGATCTGCGGGACAGGACGCAGCTTGCCGTGTATTATTTGAAGGTGTCCCGGTAGAAGTGGTTGGAATTAAAAGTAATGTATGGTATAATCTACAATAGTGTGTACCCCTGTGGGTAAAAGTGAAAGAGACAGCGGAGGAGGAAACGTGCCGGATAGCGGCGTGGGTATATATGCAGAAGACAGATCACCTGAATATTGACTGGAAAAGTTTTTATAAAAATATATTTGCTCTTGTAGTTCCTATGGCACTTCAGAATCTGATCAACGTAGGCGTTACGGCAACAGACGTATTTATGTTAGGGCGCGTGGGAGAGAAGGTACTTTCCGGCGCGTCTCTTGCAGGTCAGATCCAGTTTATCATGACGCTGGTATTCTTTGGGATTACGGCAGGGTGTACTGTGCTGACGGCACAGTACTGGGGAAAGAAAGATACGGATACGATTGAGAAGATATTGGGACTGGGACTTACGACAGGGGTTCTGGTGGCTTTTGTATTTGCGGCGTTTGCCCTTTTTGTGCCGGAATCGCTGATGCGTATTTTTACTTCAGATATGGAAGTTATAGTTGAAGGAGGAAAATACCTTCGTATCGTAGGCGTTTCTTATCTGTTTATGGCGGTGACCCAGGTGTACTTGAATATCATGCGGAGTATTGAGCGAGTTGTGGTGGCAACGGTTGTATACTTTATTTCGCTGATCGTCAACATCTGTATCAACGGTATCCTGATCTTCGGACTGTTCGGCGCGCCGCGGCTGGAGATCGTGGGAGCCGCTATTGGGACATTGTGCGCCCGCATTACGGAGACTCTTGCTGTGTTATTATATGCGCATTTTAAAAATAAAATTGTAAGAATCCGTGTGCGGTATCTTTATCATATTGACCGGATCCTGCTGCAAGATTACATTCGTTATTCGATGCCGGTCATTATCAATGAGATGCTGTGGGGACTGGGAGTTTCTTGCAATACAGCCATTATCGGGCATCTTGGCAGTTCGGCGGTGGCGGCAAATTCGGTGGCACAGGTGGCAAGACAGCTGGCACAGGTAGTTGTCTTTGGCATCGGAAATGCAACGGCCATCTGGCTTGGAAAAACGTTGGGACAGGGAAAGAAAGAACATGCGAAAGTTTATGCTAAGAGATTTATGTGGCTGTCACTCATCTTAGGCGCGGCAGGAGGGCTTCTGATTCTCATATTCGGTCCGATCGTGAGTGGTTTTCTTACACTTTCTGTACAGGCACAGAAATATCTGTCCTTTATGTTCTTTGTCATGTCCTATTTTGTGGTGGGGCAGGCATTTAACTCCACAGTTATCTGTGGGGTCCTGCGTTCTGGCGGAGACATTAAGTTTGGGCTTTATATGGACGTGCTTACCATGTGGTGCTGTTCAATTTTGATCGGAGCAGTGGCAGCATTTGTATTTCATGCGAGTGTGGAAGTGGTGTACATGATCCTGATGAGTGATGAAGTGATCAAAGTACCTATCTGTATATGGAGATACTGTAAATATGCGTGGTTAAATGACGTAACAAGAGAAAAAGAAGAATTGGAGGGAGCATAAGACCATGATTATCTTAAGCAAGAAAGACATTGAGGAACTGGTGGATCTAAATGGGATGATGGATCAGATTGAAGATGCTTATCGTATCTTCGGAGCGGGAGATTTTTATATGCCGCCGCGTCCGGTCGTAGAGCATGAGAACAAGACACTTATGTATATGCCATGCTATACGGAAGATATTATCGGAACGAAGATTCTGTCCATTTTTCCGGAGAACAGTAAATTGGGACTTCCGTCTATTGATGGAGTCGTGTTGTTAAATGACCATGAAACAGGTGCGCCTGTAGCAGTGATGGACGGTCAGTGCGTGACTGCCTACAGAACAGGAGCTGTAGGTGGCGTGGGCATCAGACATTTGTCAAGAAAAGACTGTCACACAGTAGGAATCGTAGGCGCGGGAGCACAGGGATTCCATCTGGCATTATATGCCTGTGCGGCGAGAGATATCCATACGGTGTATGTGTATAACCACAGCGACCGTGACCTGACGGAATATCTGGCGAAACTGGAAAAAACTATTGATAACCCTGGTACAAAGGTAGTACAATGTAAAACAGTGGAGGAGTTGGTGAAAAACAGTGATATCATTTGTACTGCAACTCCTTCTGAAGAACCTGTACTTCCGAATGACAAAGAACTTCTTGAGGGAAAATGCATCATCGCAATCGGTTCTTATACACCGCAGATGCGCGAGATTCCGGACGCTATCTGGGATCTGGTAGATCATGTATACATTGAACTTCCTTATGCATGTGAGGAGAGCGGAGACTTAAGCCAGCCGATCGCGGAAGGAAGACTTACTGAAGACAGGACAGTTCTTATGGATCAGTTCCTGGCATCAGATGTTTCGGAAGAAGAGATCACAAAAAAGACTACATATTTCAAATCGGTAGGAATGGGTCTTTTTGATGTATGTATTGCAAAAAAATTATTAGAGAGCGCAAAGGAGAGATAAGGTATGAAAGTAGTAGCGACAGACAAAGCACCAAAAGCATTGGGACCATATTCACAGGGATATGTGCATGATGGTATTTTTTATTCTGCAGGACAGATTCCGATCAATCCGGCTGTAGATGCAGTTGAGGCAGAGACGATCGAAGAGCAGACAGAGCAGGTGTGCAAGAATTTTGCGGCTGTATTAGAGGCAGCAGGATCTTCTTTTGATAAGGTGCTGAAGACAACCTGTTTCCTGGCAGATATGGGAGATTTCGCAGCATTTAACGAAGTATATGCAAAATATTTTACTTCCAAACCAGCAAGAAGCTGCGTGGCTGTAAAGACACTTCCAAAGAATGTAAAATGTGAGATTGAGTTGATCGCAGTGGTTGACTAGAATGGTTAGAAAGGAAGTTTGGCAACATGGCAGAAGAGCAGAATGGCTGCAAGCCTTCTGATTGTGCCGGCTGTGCGCATGCAGATACATGTAGCAGTAAGCCGCATGATTTCAGAAAGCCTGCAAACCAGTATTCACATATTCACAAAGTGATCGCAGTTGTGAGCGGGAAAGGCGGCGTTGGTAAATCCATGGTGACCGCATCTTTGGCGCGCATGATGCGGGAACAGGGATTTTCAGTTGGAATTATGGACGCAGACATTACAGGTCCGTCTATTCCGAAGATGTATGGTCTTCATGAGAAGGCGATGGGAAGCGAAGAAGGGATCATTCCCCGTGAGGCGAAGGACGGAACAAAGATCATGTCCGTAAATCTCCTTCTTGAGAACGAATCCGATCCGGTCATCTGGCGTGGACCGGTGATCGCAAATGTGGTGACCCAGTTCTGGACAGACGTTGTGTGGGGAGAACTTGATTATCTTTTCATAGATATGCCGCCGGGAACCGGCGATGTGCCGCTTACTGTCTTCCAGTCCCTCCCGGTAGACGGAATTGTTATCGTCACATCACCACAGGATCTGGTGAAGATGATCGTGAAGAAAGCATATAGCATGGCAAAACAGATGAATATTCCGGTACTTGGAATCGTGGAGAATTACAGTTATCTTGTGTGCCCGGATTGCGGGAAAAAGATCTCGGTATTCGGCGAGAGCCACATTGACGAAGTAGCAGAAGAATTTGGCGTTCCGGTGTTAGGAAAGATGCCGGTCGATGCAGAACTTGCTGAAGCAGTGGAGCAGGAGAGGTTTTTCGAAATCAGCAATGAGTATTTGGCAAAGGCAGTGAATCATTTATAATCGAATCTGGGACGGAGTATTTTTAAAAATACCCCGTCCCAGATTTGATTTACCCTGTCCCAAATTGAAATTTAAGGAGGATATGAAAATGACCAGAAGAGAAGGTGCATGTCTTGTATGCGGGGAACCGCTTGTATACCTTGATAAGGCAGAAGAAATGGAGTGTATCTATTGCCATAAGAAAGAATTGAGTCATGCCAAATGTAAGGATGATCATTATGTCTGTGATGAATGCCATGCAAAAAAAGGCGTGGAAGTGATCATGGAATATTGTAGAAATACAGATTCTAAAAATCCGGTCAGGATGCTGCAGGAATTGATGGAAAATCCATATATTTATATGCACGGACCAGAACATCACATTATGGTGGGGGCAGTGCTTTTGACGGCTTATCATAATGCAGGCGGAGAAATAGATATCGAAGATGCATTGCAGGAAATGAAAGAGCGGGGCGGAAAATATCCGGGTGGCTCCTGTGGATTTTGGGGCTGTTGCGGTGCGGCAGTCAGCGTAGGGATGTGTATGAGTATTCTGACAAAGTCCACGCCTCTCAGCGGAAAAAACTGGGGGATCATTAACTGTGCAACTGGAAAAGTTCTTGATACACTGGGAAGACTTGGCGGACCAAGGTGTTGTAAGCGAAATTCCTTTACAGCGGTGAAAGTGGCAGTCGAGTTGTTTGAAGAGCATTTTGGCGTGGTGTTAGAAATGCCTGATAAAATACAATGTGATTATTCGTCTGAGAATCAGCAGTGCTTAAGACGGGCATGTCCATATTACAAAAATGCGTAAATCTCAATTTGGGACAGGGTATTTTCAATCTGGGACGGAGTATTTTTAAAAATACCCCGTCCCAAATTGCTTGACAAAAAGAACGTTTGTTTGTATAATTAGATACAAACAAACGTTCTTTTTTCATGCGGTATATATATGATAGATATATGATAAGTATGTGGTATGTGTGAAGTGAAGGTATGAGGGTAACGATATGAGGGTAATGATATGAGGATACAGGAGACGATGTCGGTTTATGATAAACTAAATATCTTAACGGATGCGGCAAAATATGATGTGGCATGTACTTCCAGCGGAACATCGAGAGGAGGGGACGGAAGTGGCATGGGGAATTGTGAACAGTCGGGAATCTGCCATAGTTTTTCGGCGGATGGGCGGTGTATTTCGCTTCTTAAGATCTTGTTTACCAATGAATGTATTTATGATTGTAAATATTGTATCAACCGTAGAAGTAATGATGTGATCCGCGCGTCTTTTACGCCGGATGAGGTTTGTGATCTTACGATGGAATTCTACCGGAGAAATTATATTGAAGGATTGTTTTTGAGTTCCGGTATCTTAAAGAGTCCTGATTATACGATGGAATTGATCTATTCGACTTTGTATAAATTGCGGAGGGAATGTAATTTTCAAGGCTATATCCATGTGAAAGCAATCCCGGGAGCGAATCAGGAGTTGATACAACGGGTGGGATTCCTGGCAGACAGAATGAGTGTCAATCTGGAACTGCCTACAGCGGAAGGACTGAGACTTCTGGCTCCGCACAAGACAAGAAAGAATATCCTCACGCCCATGCGCCTGGTACAGAACCGTATGGAGGAGAACAGGCGGGAAATTGTAGCCTGCCGTGGTGCTCCGAGATTTGTCCCGGCAGGTCAGAGCACACAGATGATCATCGGAGCCACACCAGAGACGGATTACCAGATCATGCAGGTGGCACAGTCTCTGTACCGGAAATTTGAGTTAAAGCGGGTATTTTATTCTGCGTTTGTCCATGTGAATGAAGACCGGGCGCTTCCGGCGCGTACAGATGAGGGACCGCCGCTTCTGCGTGAACACAGGCTTTATCAGGCGGACTGGCTGCTTCGGTATTACCATTTTCAGGCAGAAGAATTGTTGTCGGAAAAGGATCCGAATTTTAACGTCTTGTTTGATCCGAAGTGTAATTGGGCGCTGAAGCATCTGGAACAATTTCCGGTGGAGATCAACCGGGCGGATTATAAGATGCTCCTCCGTGTGCCGGGGATCGGGTACAAGTCGGCTGCCCGCATCGTGAAAGCGAGACGGCTTGGAGTGCTGGATTTTCCGGATCTTAAGAAAATGGGTGTGGTGCTGAAGCGTGCCATGTATTTTATCACCTGTAATGGAAAGATGATGTACCCGACGAAGATCGAGGAAGATTATATTACGAGAAATCTTTTAAATGTGAAGGAGAAACTTCCGGAGGAGATACGAAATATGGGGTATCGGCAGTTGTCTCTTTTTGATGATGTAAGATTCAGGGAGAATTTCTATGAGAACGATCTATGTGTGTAATGATACAGTGACCGGGATTTTTTCGGCAGTATATGACGCGTGGAAGGAAGGGTGGCTTGCAGAGGAATGTGGGATTGCGCTTAAAAGTACCCTGGAGCAGGAATTATTCTGCGAGTATGTAGAGAGCGAGGAGTCAGAACAGAAAGCCCGCGCGGTGGAAGCATTGATACAGAAACATCTGGGGCAGCAGGCATACTGGGATATCTACCATGCGGCGCTGTCCGGGGACAAGGAAAAAGGAGACGCGATCCTTGGGACGATGTTGGCGGCAAAGGGGCTGCCTGACAGCCATAAGATCATGGAACATTTAAGTCATCCGAAAGTGGAGAAGGTATTCGAACTGAGCCGTGCAGTGGGTGGGGAAGCCCATAGTTATAAAGGGTTTTTGCGGTTCAAAGAACTGGTAAATGGAGTGCTGTATTCGGAGATAGAACCGAAGAATCAGATATTGACCAGCATTGCACCTCATTTTGCAGACAGGCTGCCTCTTGAGAACTTCATGATTTATGATAAGACGCACCAGATGTTTGTTGTCCATGAAGCACGGAAGAAATGGGTACTTGTGTGGGACGAGGGGATCGATCTGTCCATGACGGAAAATGTGTCGGATAAAGAGGTGGAATATGCGAGAATGTGGAAAAGTTTCTGTAAGACCATATCTATAAAAGAGAGGAAAAATCCAAATTGCCAGCTTCAGCATCTGCCATTGCGGTATCGGGGAGAAATGACAGAGTTTTCTTGTTGATTTATGGACAAAACCTTCTGTGTTCCCTATAATGAAAACAGGAAATGGAAGGAGAGTCGAGGAAAATAAATGGAGCAGCCGGTAATCAGGATCTCTGTGCGGAATCTTGTGGAGTTTATCCTGCGTGGGGGTGATATCGACAATCGAATAGCGGAAGCAGATAAAGATGCCATGCAGATGGGAAGCCGGATCCACCGCAAGATCCAGAGGCGTATGGGTGCGGATTACCATGCGGAGGTTCCGTTAAGATATGAGATTCCCTGTAAAGGATTTACGCTGCTTTTGGAAGGAAGAGCGGACGGGATCATCGACACGGAAAAAGGAGTTGTCATTGATGAGATCAAAGGCGTGTTCAAAGAACTGGAGCATTTACAGGAGCCAATCCCGGTACATCTTGCGCAGGCGATGTGCTATGCCTATATCTATGCTTCGGAAAAAGGACTTGCACAGATCGGCGTGCAGATGACGTACTGCAATATGGAAACAGAGGAGATCAGGCGTTTTCAGAGAGTGTATACCTATGAGGAACTAAAAGAATGGTTCTTTGAACTGGCAGGAAAATATGAGAAGTGGGCGCGTTATCAGATCCAATGGAAGAAAAAGCGGGACGCTTCTATTAAGGAAGTGGAATTTCCCTTTGCATACAGGGAAGGACAGAGAGATCTGGTCGTATCTGTCTACCGGACGATGCTTCGGAAGAAGAAACTCTTTATTCAGGCGCCGACAGGCGTAGGCAAGACAATCGCGACTTTATTTCCAGCGGTGAAAGCGGTAGGCGAAGGACTGGGGGAGAAGATCTTTTATCTGACCGCCAAGACAATCACAAGAACTGTGGCCTGGCAGGCATTTGATACGTTAAAGGAACAGGCGCTCCGTATGAAAGTGATCGTGCTGACGGCGAAGGAGAAGATCTGTTTCTGTGAAGAGACGAACTGTAATCCTGTGGATTGTCCTTACGCCAAAGGTCATTATGACCGGGTAAATGATGCGGTGTACGAACTTCTCACGACATCAGACGAAATGAATCGGGAGATACTGGAGGAGCAGGCAAGGAAATGGAAGGTCTGTCCGCATGAAATGAGTCTGGATGTGTCTACGTGGGTAGATGCGGTTATCTGCGACTATAATTATGTGTTTGATCCAAATGCACATCTTCGGAGGTTTTTCGGGGAGGGCATGAAAGGGGAGTATCTTTTCCTGATTGATGAGGCGCATAATCTGGTGGAGCGTGGAAGGGAGATGTACAGCGCAGATCTGTGTAAAGAAGATGTGCTCAAGATCAAAAGGCTGGTGAAGCAGGAAGACGGACGGCTTGCAGCCAGGCTGGAGGAATGTAACAGGCAGCTATTGGCGCTGAAACGGGAGTGTGAAGATTATCAGGTTCTAAATAGTGTGTCCCATATATATCTGAAACTATTGAATGTTATGGCAGAACTGGAGCGTTTCTTAGAAGAGTGTAAAAAAGAGGAATTAAGGAAAGAAGTGCTGGAGTTTTATTTTTCTGTCCGAAGATTCGTCAATACCTATGACCGGGTAGATGAGAATTATATGTTATATTCGGAACTGGAACGGGGCGGGCAGTTTAAAGTGCATCTTTTCTGTGTAAATCCGGCAAATAATCTGCAGGGATTTTTAGACAAGGGAAACAGCGCGATATTCTTTTCTGCCACGCTGCTTCCTATCCGTTATTACAAGAAACTTTTAAGCACGGAAGAAGACAATTATGCCATCTATGCCCGTTCGCCATTTGATACGAAGAAACGTCTTCTTCTCATGGGAAATGATGTCAGCACGAAGTATACAAGAAGGGGCGAAGAGATGTATCTCCGCTATGCAAGGTATCTCGTAGAGGTGGCAGAGGCGAAGACCGGAAATTACATTGCTTTTTTTCCGTCCTATCAGTTTATGGAAGCCGTGTATGAAGAGTTTGTAGAGATGGCAGGAGAACAGATCGAATATGTCATTCAGTCTCCGTATATGTCCGAAGAAGCGCGGGAAATATTTCTGGAAAATTTTGAAGAGATGAGGGCGTGCAGCCTTATGGGATTCTGCGTGATGGGCGGGATATTTTCAGAAGGGATCGACCTTGCAGAAGATAAACTGATCGGCGCGGTTATCGTAGGAACCGGGCTTCCGCAGGTATGCAGAGAACGGGAACTTCTGAAACAATATTTTGATGCCAAAGGATATCAGGGATTTGACTATGCTTATCTCTATCCCGGTATGAATAAGGTTCTTCAGTCGGCAGGACGGGTCATTCGCACGGACGAGGACTATGGGGTGATCCTTCTTTTGGACGAGAGGTTCTATGACCGCAGGTACCGTGAAACATTTCCGAGGGAATGGGAAGAGTTTAAAAATTGCAATGTGGAAACTGTGGCGGAGAAGATGCGGGAATTCTGGAGAGAGATTCCATAAAGCATACGAGGAAAATGGTTATGGACGATATAATCATAAGAAATGCAAATGTAGAAGATGTAGATACAGGGCGAAGATAGTTTTTAAATATCTTCGCCCTGTTCTTATTAATCCAGATTCACTTTCTTTTTCATGATCCAGTATGTTGCCATATATAAGATGATTCCGCATATAAGTGCCAGTATAACAGACATCTTCAAACTGCTGAAGAGATATTCGATACCCACGAAATCTGCGGATGGGTTGATGGAAGCGCCTAGTAGCCCGGACAAAGCAAGGGCGATGAGCGACAGGATGGAAATCACCGTGGAAATGACAAAATACGCGGCGATCGCGCCCAGCACTCTGTGATTTGGGATCAGTTGTCCGAATGCGACAGAGGCGTAATAGGTAACAATATTTGACACGGAACTGATCAGCATCATTCCGATGAAAAAGAGGATAATCGTTTTCCATGATATACTGGCATAAGGTCCGATCAGTCCAAACTCCTCGCGGATGGAGAAGGAATCTGCTTTTAGATTTTCTATGATAAATGGCGTCCCGAGCACGATCAGCATAGAGAGCATGGTAACGATGACATTTATCATTGACCAGATGGAGCCGGAGATCGTCTTGGCAAGCAGGTGCTGTCCGCTTGTGACCGGCAGTGTGCGGGTAAGATAGCCCTGTTCGGAAAACAGGTTTTTATAAAAACGCACGACGACCACAATGGAAGTTGCAAAACTTCCGGCAACAATGATCATAATATACAGGATGATAAATAAAGTAAGCGGCAATATGAACTTCGGATCTTCCCAGTCGGTATCTGCTGAAAGAAGCGGATCTGTCAGAAGCAGACGCATAGCGGCAGATACCAGTAAGAGAAAACCGTGAATGATGATCAGATAGCGGTTCATGTATTTTAAGTCGTATTTGATTAATTTTCCTAACATTTGAATACCTCCCGAAACAGTGCGTCTACGGATTTTCCCTGCTGCATGCGAATCTCATCTACCGTAGCATTTAAAGCGATCTTTCCCTGGCGGAGAAAGAGGACACGGTCCAGGATGTTTTCGATATCCTGGATCAGATGGGTAGAGAGAAGCACAGTGGCGTTTTCGCTGTAGTTTGTCAGAATCGTCTGTAAAATGTAATCCCTTGCCGCCGGATCTACGCCGCCGATCGGTTCGTCGAGAATGTAGAGGTCGGCGTCGCGGCTCATAACAAGAATCAACTGTACTTTTTCCTTTGTGCCTTTGGAGAGATTCTTGAAACGTGAGTTTGTGTCAATGTCAAGATCTTCCAGCATGTGAAGGGCGCGTTCCATGACAAAATTATCATAAAAGTCAGCAAAATAAGCCAGAATATCTTTGATCTTCATGGTTGGTTCAAAATAAGCGCAGTCCGGAAGATAGGAGACAAGTTTCTTTGTCTCTACGCCGGGGGTCTTACCGTCTATGAGAACTGTCCCGGACGTTGGGATAAGCGCGTCGTTGATCAATTTGATCAAAGTTGTCTTCCCACTTCCATTTGGTCCAAGAAGACCTACGATCTGTCCGCGTTCAAGAAGCAGGTTCAGATTGTCGAGTGCGTAGAAGGTATTTGTATATTTTTTAGAAAGACCTTTACATTCTAATATCGGATTCATATTATACCTCCTTCTTTAATTCTTTTTCAATGAGTGCAAGGATTTCATTGTTTTCGAAGCCCAGTTGTTTCATTTTTTCAAAAAATTGTCTGATCTGTTCAGTCGCAAGTTCTGTCTTTAAACATTTTAGCATAGTAGTATCCTCCGTGATAAATCGGCCGCTGGTTCTCTGTGAATATACGAGTCCGTCCCGCTCAAGTTCGGACAGGGCTTTCTGCATCGTATTGGGATTGACTGCCGCTTCAAGCGCCAGATCTCGTACAGAAGGCAGTTTGTCACCGGGATGATACAATCCTGCGACAATGTCCAGCCGTATCCGTTCCATTAATTGAAGGTAGATCGGGCGGTCATTATCTAAGTTCCAAGCCATAGTCGCATCTTCCTTTCTGAAAATGTATTTGATTATTGTATTATCTGATTAATACAATAATGCATTGGAAAGTGTTTGTCAAGAGAAAAATAACAGGCACAGAGATCTGTGAAGATCCTGTGCCTGTCTCAAACAGGGATTATTCATTTGCTTTCAGGATTTTTTCCTGCATTTCTTTATTGAAGGTTCCTGCGCGCAGCAATTCGATCTCATACTTATAAGGCGCATACGATCTTTTCTTGTGTATGCGGGAAGGGATGTAAGGAGTCTCCAGTATCTTTGGCACCTGTTCAAAGTCTTTGTGGTGCACGATATAGGAGAGAGCGTCAAAGCCGATCTCGCCAAAGCCCAGGTTGGCATGGCGGTCTTTGGAAGCACCGGCAGCATTCTTGCTGTCGTTGATGTGGAAGACTGCGATCTGGTCTTTGCCAAGTACCTGATCAAAATGCTCCATCACTCCATCAAAATCATGGATGATATCATAGCCGCTGTCGTGGGTATGGCAGGTATCAAAACAGACGCGAAGTCTGTCATTATAGACAACACCATCGTAGATACGCGCCAGTTCCTCAAAAGTCCGTCCAATCTCGGAGCCTTTTCCTGCCATTGTTTCCAGCGCGATATTTATCTTCATATCTTTCGTAAGGACTTCATTTAACCCTTTGATGACCTGAGCAATACCAGCATCTGCGCCTGCGCCTACATGGGCGCCAGGGTGGAGGATGAGTGTATGGCTCTTACATGCCTGGCTTCGTTCGACTTCTAACTGAAGAAATTCGACTGCCAGTTTAAATGTTTCCGGGTTTACGGTATTTCCAAGATTGATGATATAAGGTGCGTGGACAACGATGTCATCGATCCCGTGGTCGTTCATATAACTCCAGGCGGCTTCTATGTTCAGTTCACGGATGTCCTTTCTCTTCGTATTCTGGGGAGCGCCCGTATAGAACATAAATGTGTTGGAGCCATAAGAGTACGCTTCCTTTGCAGAGCCAAGGAGCATATCCTTACCACTCATACTTACATGGGAACCTAGTTTTAACATATCTTACCTCGAACTTATTTATTTACAAATTTGCTTTTTGGCTGTTTGCATACTGGACATATATAAGTATCCGGGAGTTCCTCGAACGGAACTTCGCCGTCATATACATAACCGCAGATGCTGCATACCCATTTTTCAGAAGATGTGTCTTTGGTATCTTCTTCCGGAAGGTAAGTCGGAGCATTCTTCGGGCTCTTTCCTTTTACGACATTGTGGTAATAAG
>CAYOSJ010000037.1:0-20224 GCA_964406595.1 uncultured Dorea sp. | reverse complement strand
CGTTTCAGCCTGGAGCAAGATGGCATGGAGGTAGATGCGGCTTATGACGGTGAGGAAGCACTTCGTCTTGCCTCGGAGAATGCGTATGACCTGATTCTTCTGGACGTGATGCTTCCGAAGGTTGATGGATTTGAAGTATGCCAGCAGATCCGGGGATTTTCTGATGTTCCGGTCATTATGCTTACGGCAAAAGGCGAGGATATGGATAAGATCCTTGGACTGGAATATGGCGCTGATGATTATATTACCAAACCTTTCAATATCCTTGAGGTAAAGGCAAGGATCAAGGCGATTATGCGTCGTACAGATAACCATGGGAACGTAAGAAGTTCCGGAAAGATGATCGTCAAAGGGGATATGAAGATCGACTGCGAGAGCAGGAGAGTCGTCATTGGGGATAAAGAAGTGAATCTTACGGCAAAGGAGTTTGATCTGGTAGAACTTCTTGCAACCAATCCAAATAAAGTATACAGCCGTGAGAATCTCCTGAATATCGTATGGGGATATGAATATCCGGGAGACGCCAGAACAGTAGATGTACATATCCGAAGACTTCGGGAGAAGATCGAGAAGAATCCAAGCGATCCGAGGTATGTACATACAAAATGGGGAGTGGGTTATTATTTCAGGGGTTAGACAATATTTTAAGAAGAGTATATTTAAGAGTCTCCGTCTTCGTATGATGGTTGTTTTGATTCTGCTTGGGATCATTCCGACCGTGGTCATGGAAACGGTGATTCTGAAAAGTTATGAGAAACGGGCAGTAGATGTACGGACTGCCGATATCCAGAATCAATGTACCATTCTATGTAACCGGATAGGTGATGTAAGCGCTTATCAGGGTGATTCATCTGAAGTTATCAAGACAGAACTTGTCCAGTTATCTAATATCTACAACGGACGGGTGATGCTGATCGATCGTGAATTCCACATTGTTGAAGATACTTATGATATAGATACAGGAAAAACTATTGTGTCAGGAAATGTGATTCGTTGTTCCGAGGGAGAAGGAACGACATCTTATGATGCAGATAACCGTTATATCGAGGTGACAGAGCCGATCATAGACAGCACGACGGAAGAGATTACGGGAGTCATGCTGGTGAGTGTATCTACAGACAGTATTGTAGATAGTTATGAGATTTTGTCAGATAGTGCAAAGGCAGTAGAGTTTATAACGTTTTTGGTGCTGATCGTACTGGCATTTTTCGTTGCAGACCGTGCCGTCAGGCCATTTGCCGGAATCACGCATTCGATCGAAGCGTTTACAGAAGGATATGAGGACAACTATCTTCATGAGAATACATATCTGGAGACGATGCAGCTGTCGGAGGCATTTAACAAAATGCTTGGAAGACTGAAAGTTTTGGACAATTCCAGACAGGAATTTGTGTCAAATGTTTCTCATGAACTGAAGACGCCGCTTACATCTATGAAGGTGCTGGCAGATTCTCTTCTGGCGCAGGAAGAGGTCCCGGTGGAACTGTATCAGGAGTTCATGGGCGATTTGTCCGAGGAAATTGAGCGTGAGGATAAGATCATCAACGATCTCCTTTCTCTGGTGAAGATGGATAAGACTGCCAATACCATGAATATTAAGTTGGAGAATATCAATGCGCTTGTGGAACAGGTGCTGAAGCGGATCCGACCGATCGCGGCGCAGCGTAATATAGAACTTGTATTTGAAAGTTTCCGTCCGGTGACTGCAGAGGTAGACGAAGTAAAATTCTCTCTTGCCCTTACGAATCTTGTGGAAAATGCGGTAAAATACAACCACGATAATGGCTGGGTACATGTGTCTTTGAATGCAGACCATAAGACATTCAACATTGAGGTGGCAGATTCCGGCGTGGGAATCAAGCCGGAGGATATCGATCATATTTTTGAACGGTTTTACCGGGTAGATAAGTCTCATTCCAGAGAGATCGGAGGAACGGGACTTGGACTTTCGATTGCGAGAAGTGCGATCGTTATGCACAGAGGATCTGTCAAAGTATTCAGTCAGCCGGGGGAGGGCACGACATTTACCGTCCGTATTCCTCTTCTGTATGCATCATAGGGAGGTGCAAAGATGAAAAGAATGATCAGTCTGTTTGTATGCTTTGCGCTTGCATTTGGTGTTCTTGCAGGATGTGGCAAAGAAGAGAAACTGAAGGAACCTTATGTCTATTATTTTTCAGTCAGAGAATCTCAGCTTGTAAGGAAGTCTTATGAGCCGGAAGGGAAAAGCGTGGAAGAGCGTATCGAAGAGGTACTTACACTTTTACGCAAGCCGGAAGAGCCGGAGGATTATCAAAGTGTATTTCTGGATGGCATCGATGTTGAAAGGTGGGAACTGGATGATACGGAGGTCACGCTTTATTTTGGAGAGTCATACCATGGGATCGTGACTGCTTCGGAAGTGATCCTGCGCTCGGCGGTCGTACGGTCACTGGTGCAGATCGAAGGAGTGGATTATGTGCAGTTCTATGTAGGAGATGCACCCCTTACAGGTGACGACGGCAGAGAGATCGGGTATATGCGGGCAGAAGATTTTGTAGAGAATACAGGTTCTTCCCTCCATTCTTATCAGACTGCCGATGTGACGCTGTATTTTGCCGGCAGTACAGGGGATTATCTTGTGCCGGAGGAGATAAGCGTTCGCTATAACAGCAATATGTCTATTGAGAAACTGATCGTGGAAAAATTGATGAGTGGCCCGTCTGAGACCGGAAGCAGGAAGGTGATCCCTGACGGGACAAAACTTCTTGGCGTCTCGGTGAGAGATAATGTGTGCTATGTGAATTTTGACGAGGGATTTCTTAAAGTGGCAGAACAGGTGAATCCAAAGGTCACGGTGTATGCACTGGTGAATTCCATTATAGAAGGGGGAGCAACGGGGAAGGTGCAGATACTGGTAAACGGAGAGACGGATATCGTTTATCAGGAAAGTATTGACTTAAGTAAACCGCTATCTAAGAACGCGGATCTTACCAGGGAGAAATAAAATTGAAGAACAGACCATTATGCAGTATCTGTCTGTTTCTCTTTGTGCTGATGTGTATCGGTATTTTCACAGGGAAGGAAAAGGTCATTCATGAACTTCGTCCTTCGCCTGTGGAAACTTATGTAGAAGAAGGAGAAGCCATAACATTTACAGGTCGGTTATATCAAAGAGAGATCAAAGACAAATATCAAATCTTATATCTTAAGGACAATTCAGTCGAATATCAGGGACAATCGTTACACGAATCCAAAATGATCGTATATGATGAAAAGAAAATAGATATCCATATCGGGGAGAAGATCCGGGGATATGGCAAAGCAGCCTTTTTTGAGCCGGCGTACAATCCGGGGAATTTTAATCAGAAATTATATTATCAGAAGCAGGATATCCACGTTTCCGTATGGACGGACAAGTTGGAGATCACAGATGTTTCTGTGGACAGATTCCGGGAGGGGCTTTATCGGTTCCAAACCCGGTGGAAAGAAGCGCTTGTCCGGTATATGGGAGAAAAGAATGGAAATGTGCTGGCAGCCATGATTCTTGGGGAAAAGGGAAGCATGGACACGGATTTAAAAGAACTGTATCAGAAAAACGGGATTGGCCATGTGTTGGCGATCTCGGGGATCCATCTTTCTTTTATTGGAATTGGAATCTATAAGTTTCTGCGTAAGTTCACGGGCTCCTATCCGATAGGGGGCATCTTCGGCATCTTATTTCTGATGCTGTATATCCTGATGATCGGGCTTACCGTGTCTGCGGTGCGGGCGCTTATCATGTTTTTGTTCCGGGCAGGCGCGGATATGGCAGGTCGGCATTACGATGCGCCGACGGCGCTTTCGGTGGCGGCGGTCGTGGTGTTATTGTGGAGACCGCTCAGTCTGTATGACGGCGGGTTCTGGTTGTCTTTTGGCGCAGTGCTGGCAATCCTTGTCATGGCGCCTGTCGTGCAGAGAGGCAGTAACAGTAAGCGGTGGCAGGGGCTCAGCCAGGGGCTTATGGCTGGTATCGGCATGAATCTGATGCTTCTCCCGATCTTGCTTTATTATTTCTTTGAATTTCCATTTTATTCTTTTCTCCTGAACCTCTTTGTGATTCCGCTGATGTCTGTGCTTTTGTTCCTGGGGATTGCAGGGAGTTTGTTTTCCCTCTGTTTTTCGCCATTAGCCGGTATCTGCTTTTGGATATGCGGTGGGATCCTTCGGTTATATAAGACCAGCTGCCAGTTGGCGCTGTATCTTCCGGGAGCGCGGTTTGTGGCAGGAAGACCTGAGATCTGGCAGATTCTTGTATATTATGGGATATTGTCCATCGTTCTGTTATGTTTGAGAAAAAGGGGAAGACGGATCGAAGTTGCACTTATACTAGGGATCGCAGGCATTATGATTCTTACAAATCACTGGGGAGAACGGGGAACACTGACCACAGTGGCGTTAGATGTAGGACAGGGCGATGGCATTTTTATGAGAGGCCCAAAAGGAGGCACGTATCTGGTGGACGGAGGCAGCAGTGATGTGAATAAAGTAGGGCGGTACAGGATAGAACCGTTCCTGAAATCGCAGGGGGTCGGGGCACTCGACTATGTGCTGATATCCCATGGGGACAGTGATCATATCAACGGTGTAGAAGAACTGATCGAGAGACAGGATATGGGTGTAAAGATCGGAACACTGGTGCTTCCGGTACCGGAGGTGTGGGATGAGGAGTTGACAGGATTAGCAGAGAAAGCAAAGGGGTATGGAATCCGTGTAGTTGTGATAAAGCCGGGGCAGAGTATCAAAGAGGGAGATATGGCGATCACATGCATACAGCCGGGGAACATGGGGACAGAGTCAGGGAATGCATCTTCTATGGTACTGGCTGTTCAATATGAAGAGTTCGATATGCTTCTTACCGGAGATGTGGAGGGGGAAGGAGAAGAGCAGCTGACAGAGAAATTAGAAGAACAGTACAGGGACTGTTCATGGGAAATCCTGAAAGTCGCTCACCATGGCTCGAAAAATTCATCTTCTGAGGAATTTCTCCGGCAGGTCAGTCCTGTGTATGCGCTTATTTCAGCAGGGCGGGAAAACCGGTATGGACATCCCCACCAGGAAACGATAGAGAGGCTTGCAGATGCCGGAAGTAAGATCTGTTCCACACAGGAAAATGGAGCACTTATCATGGAGGTTAAAGGTGGTACATTTATGTTTTTACAATAGAATCGTATATGTTATAATGATAGAAGCAAGAGGCGTTAGATAATGAGATTGAGGTGATGGTGATGGCGGTATACGTTATGTCCGATATACATGGAGAGTATGAACTGTTCATGGAATTGCTTGATAAGATGGAACTTAAGAAAGAGGATACCTTGTATATTCTGGGTGATATTCTTGACCGGGGACCACATCCTGTCAGGACATTGCTGAAACTCATGGAGATGCCGAATGTCATCTGTATCGTGGGCAACCATGAACTTATGGCTCTGGAGTGTCTGGAATTTCTTATGGAAGAGATAACAGACAGGTCCATCGGGGAATTAGATGAAAAAATGTTGGATAATCTCCTGACCTGGCAATGGAATGGAAGTAAGACCACGATAGATGAATTTCATGCGTTGAGCCGCGAAATGCAGTTGGAAGTGATAGACTTCATAAAGGACTTCCTGCTTTACGAGGAACTGACGGTTCATGGAAAAGACTTCCTTTTGGTTCACGCTGGACTTGGCGGTTATCGCCCTGAAAAAACGATTGAGGATTATTCATTAAAAGAACTCGTATGGGACAGGGCAAGATACGATATGCAGTATTTTGAGGATGTATATGTGGTGACCGGGCATACGCCGACGCAGGAGATCGTTGAAAATCCCGCCCCTGGATACATATTTAAGGAGAATCATCATATTGCCATTGACTGTGGATGTTTCCGACCTGACGGACGGCTGGCTGCGATCTGTCTGGATACCGGAGAAGAGTTTTATTCCTCGGACAACGGGGAGAATGTTCCCGGTGTTTAGAAGGCAGTGTCATAATATAAGAAATCTATCGTAAAGGAGAAAAGAGAAAGGTGTATACACACAATCCTGAAATAAAACTTGATACGATACCGGTCGGCAGCATTGAGGGAGAATTTACGGTTCCTTCCTATCAACGAGGGTACCGTTGGGGCGTTGATGAAGTAAAAATGCTGCTAGATGATATGGAGGCAAATGGTTCGCGAAGTTATTGTCTGCAGCCTGTTGTTGTAAAAAAGAATGAAGATAAATATGAACTTATTGACGGGCAGCAGAGGCTGACGACACTTTTTATCCTGCTGCAATATATCAAGAAAGAGTATAAGCAATGCATTGGTATCAAAATAGATATCAAATATTCCATATCTTATGATATAACAGTCGGACTTGGAGAATACCTGCTTGATATTAAAGAGGAACTTTCGGAAACAGATAGCGATTATTTTCATATATATCAGGCATATAAAACGATTGATGAGTGGTTTCGCGGGAAAGAGAATGGTGTAAAAACAGCCGGGGAGATTTATAGGTCTTTGTCTGAATATGTAAAAATAATCTGGTATGAGATTCCTGGCGACAGCGAGGATGCCATTGGTCTGTTCACTCGATTAAATATTGGGAAGATCCCTCTTACCAATGCCGAACTTGTCAAGGCTATGTTTTTAACCGAAACCAATTTAGAAGGTAGTGGTAAAGATGCACAGTTAGAACAAAAATTGCATGAAGCCAGGCAGAATGAGATATCTACACAGTGGGATATGATCGAAAAAGAACTTCATGACGAGAATTTTTGGAGATTCCTTACGAATAGCGGAAGTGAAAGATATAAGACAAGGATTGATCTTGTACTTGATCTGATTGTGGGTACGCCCGGGGATTGCAGAGAAAAGTATTATACATTTTTTCAATTAAAAGAAAAGAAACTTAGTGAGGTCTGGCAGAAAATCCAACACAAATTTTTATTGCTCAAAGACTGGTACGAAGACCACGATTTTTATCATAAGATAGGGTATCTGATCGCATCTGAATATGAAGGTGGAACCTTGCAGGATATTTTCAGATTATCAGAAGGAAAGACGAAAAAGGAGTTTAAGGATGAATTAGACGAGTTGATCCGTGAGAGCATTAAAATCGACGCAAACTATGCTGATCTGGATTATCATAATGATCAGCATAGAAAGAAGATCACTCGTCTTCTGTTGTTATTTAATGTGGAATCGGTATATCAGATGGATGGAAAAACGCAGCGTTTTCCGTTCCATCAATACAAATCCTTCACGTCAGGCAAGGTGGTCTGGAGTCTTGAGCATATCCATGCACAGCATTCAGAAGGTCTGAAAACGAAAGAACAATGGAAATTATGGCTTGAAATGCATAAGGATTCTGTAAAAACAGTTGCTAAAGATAAAACGGAGTTGATAAAAGAAATGGAAGACGCCATCGGTCGTGCAAAACTTACCGGTGAAGAGTTTGAAGATATTTATCAAAAGATCCTGGAAGTATTGTCAGAAAAGGGAGAAATGTCTATGCATTCCATTGCAAATCTTACGCTTTTAAATACCGCGGACAATGCGGTACTTAGCAATGCCACGTTTGATGTGAAAAGAAATGAGATCATAAGAATGGACAAGGCAGGGCAGTATATTCCTTTCTGTACAAAGATGGTGTTCTTAAAATACTACACTACGTCAGAGAAGAATCAACTTCATTTTTGGGGCAGGGAAGATCGTATGGAATACATAGAAAATATAAACAGGGTATTGGGTAAGTATTTACAGGAAAAGATTTATACGGATGATGAGATGAAGAATATTAAGGCGAAAGGGAATGAGTAACAATGAGCACAGAATTACAGAACGCAAAAGCGCAGACTTTTATTGATATCTTTTCAGCAGAGTTTACGATTGAGGGTGAAAAGGTTAAATTGCGTGAGATTGTCATTCCTAAAATTCAGCGTGACTATGCACAGGGCCGTAATGAAGCAGATGTCTGCAGAGTGCGCGATCGTTTTCTGACTGCTTTAGAAGAGGCGATCCGTGGGAAAGATATCGCTTTAGATTTTGTATATGGGGATATTGATGCAAATGGCAGGATGACTCCGTTAGATGGGCAGCAAAGGCTTACAACTTTATTTTTATTGCATGTGTATGCTGCAAGGAAGGAGGGAGTCGCTTCCGAAGAATGTGAATTTTTAAACAGATTTACTTACGAGACACGACCCAGTTCAAGGGACTTCTGTCAGTATTTAGTTAATGAGTATAAGCCTTCATTTGAAAGATCATTAAAGGAAGAGATTATCGACCAGCCCTGGTTTCCGTTAGACTGGCAAAAAGATCCGACCATAAGCTCCATGCTCGTCATGCTTGATGCAATTCACGAGCATTTTGCTGAAGTTCCTGATATATGGAAAAGGCTCAAAGGAGGGACGATCTCTTTCTACTTCCTTTTGATCAGGGATATGGGACTTACAGACGAATTGTATATAAAAATGAATTCGCGTGGCAAGCCGCTTACCCGGTTTGAACATTTTAAGGCAGAATTAGAAAGTAACCTGCGTGCGATCAATGAAGAAAAGGCTGAATCGGTAATGAGAAAGATGGATGCCTGGGCAAGGATGTTGTGGCGATATCGTAGCGCTGATAACATAATAGATGATGGGTTTTTAAGTTACTTTAGATTTATATGTGATGTGATCTGTTATCAATCCGGGGGTACTACATTCAATAAAAGCAACGACGAATTTGATCTGTTAAGTGAATATTTCTCAGAGAGTTCAAAGAATGTTGATCCTAACATTGAAAAATTTGTTTCGATGTTTGATTGTTGGTGTGACCTGGGTGAAGATACTCCCGATACGGTTATGGATAGATTCATTTCGGAAACACACGAACAGGGCAAGATCATGATCGATCAGGGGAATCTTTTTAAGGATTGTCTGGAAAATTATGCGAATGTTCGAGGCAACGGGAATAGAAGTTTTCCATTGAACCGCAGCGTACTCTTGTTTGCCGTTGTAACATATCTGCAGAATAAAAAAACGATCGCAGAGGAGGACTTTGCCCGCCGCTTACGAATCGTGAATAATCTTGTTCAAAATTCTGGCAACGAGATCAGTGAAAGAACCGATGACAACAGGCTGCCTGCTATTTTGCAGCAAGTCGAGAAGATCATCTGTTCTGGTTTGATCGATACATCGATAGATAAGGCATTAAATGCTGTTCAATTAAATGAGGAAATTGAAAAAGAAGCGTGGCTTAAAAACAATCAAGACAAAGCAGAGCTGTTGTTTGCATTGGAGGATCATGAACTTTTACGGGGACAGATATCGATCGTCGGATTAGATAACACGGATCTTTATGCCCGGTTTGGATCCTTGTTTGCGTGTGACAGGGATCTTGTTGACCGTGCATTGATGACGATTGGATTCTATGCGCAGCCTGAGGGAAAATGGAGGAAATATC
Source organism: uncultured Dorea sp. (assembly GCA_964406595.1). GTDB lineage: Bacteria > Bacillota > Clostridia > Lachnospirales > Lachnospiraceae > CAPEBR01. The sequence continues at coordinate 10,785 of CAYOSJ010000037.1, read as the reverse complement.
GAATCTATCAGATGGGATCTGGCTCAGAAAAGATGGAAGACAGTTGGAGAAGACTGTTTCATAAGAGAAGAAGTAATATCGAGGATGGATCCTTCGAGGAAACGAAGCGTATCCTTTGTGAGTTGCTTGATAAGACCAATACGTTTACAAAAGATTTTCTTGACAAGTTGATTAACGATTATATCGAATCGTGCGAGCGCAGATCAGAGTTCCCGATGCGGTATTACTATATAAAATATCCTCATTTCAGACCTGGGAGTTATGGAAGGTATACCTGGGAAAATTATGATAACAAGCCTTATGAGATGTCTGTGCTTTTGACGCGGAGAAACTGGTCAGAAAAAACTTATCAACCGTTTCTTAAGACCATTGACGACAGGCATTTGTCTAAAGAATCTTACGGACAACGTATTATTCTTGAAAATGTGGATATTTCATGTTTGAATGATGCATACGTTGTGCGCCGAAAGGATAATGGGCAGGAAGTTCAGCGTATAGAAATCCTGCAAAATAAAGAGGGGATCGATCTGGAAGACAGGATCCAGAAATTAAAACAAATGTATTCAGGCATTCAGGATCAGGATAAATGTTTATCATCTGACGCCTGATATATGATATCACAACAGAACCCTTTGGATGCAGGGTCATGCCGGAAGGGAAAAATCTCCAAAATGTTTCCCTTCCGCGATAAGGATAAAGAGATCTCCGTCTTTGTTTAAATAGCACTTTTGCGCACTGTTTTCATATCTGCTGTTGCCGGTCCAGTTCACATAATAATGATAGGACTCTGTACGGGGACTTACTTTTTCATCTGTTTCGTGCTCTGTTAATTCAAATTGGATACTTGTAATATCGCCATAGTTTTGGAGCCTGTCAAAAGTCATTTGTCTGTAGTCTTCAATATGGCGCTGGTCAAATTCATAGCGTTCAACATTGGCTTCCTTCAGTATTTTGATCAGGATCGTATTGGCAGTGTCGATCTTGGCTATGGAATTGCCGGCGACCCTTTTGATAGATGTTTCTATGTCGGTTACTAAAAAATTGCCGATACAGGATCCCTCTATTTTTATGTTGTCACTGTTCTCAAAAATGAAGATTATGTGTTTTAATTCCAATTTTATTTTCCCTCTCCCAATGCTTTCTGAACATTGCTAAAACTTTTTTTCGCATATTCATGAATAAATTCGTTTTTTCTTTCCGGTTTCAATTCCGAAAAAAAGATGGAAAGATTATCTATGCCGGGGCTTCCCTTTGGCAATGTAAGATTTCTTTCGATATTCTTTTTGTATGGAGTCAGCATCTCCTGGACGTGGTCGTAACAAAGATTACAGATATAAGCGCTTATTACGGAGGCTAAAGAAACGGCTTTGCAGTTGGAATCAGCATTATTTTCCACAAATATGTGTTCGGAAATTTCCGGAGAAATTCTGGAGGACAGTTCCATTTTAAATTTATCTATAAATCTATGGCTTTTACCATAAAAATTATCCACTACAATTTCGCTGCCGGGATATCTTTTATAAAGTTCGCTTATTACTTCTAAATGTGCTTCTTTTATGATATCGTTGGCATTTTCTTTTCCCTTTTCCTTGCCCCATCTTTCATTGTATTCTTTATTTGTAATGATCTTTGTGACAGAACGATCCGTAACAAAAAGTCCCTTTTCATTAAGGTGTTTCAATAAATCCTCCCAATCGTTAATGCCGGTGAGTTCTTTGCCGATCTTTGGGATCTTTTTGGGGATTTTCTTAGAATCATCCACTCCTGACTGGTCATATTTCTCTATATCGTCTGCTCCGCCTGTATAAGCGGCGGTGACGACCAGATATTTAAATATTTCCCCTTTTCCCGTTTCATCACTTCCGATTATTTTATGATAAGTCCTTTTTTCCATCATTTATCTCCTGCCCTTGTGGTTTGCATTTCTTGATTTGCCACAGATATTCTAACATTGGTATTTTTCAGTGTCAAGAAGCGCACATCATTCCAGAGTTATGGAATCTTGCAGGGAGTCTTGTTCTATGCTAAGATATACTATAGTTCAGATGAAGATACTTTTGAAATGACCGGGGAGGGAGAGGACAGTGAAGAAAAATATCTATGCCGTAAGAAAAGGGCGTGTTCCGGGTATTTATGAAGATTGGGAAGAAGCCAATCAACAGGTAAAGGGATATAGCCGTGCGGAATTTCGCGCCTTTACCTACAGGACAGAAAAAGAGGATGAAGATGAGACAGTAGAAATGAGCCGTTCTTATGTATGGAAACTGGCAAATGCATATTTGAATGAAGCCAGGGAAGGGGATAAAGATCTGCCGGAAAAATATGATGAGAAGGCGGCGCTGAAAAAAGAGCAGGGATCTGACCGGGTACAGGAAGTTTTGGAAAAAGCAGGTCTGAAATATGATTCCCATAAAAATTCTCTCTGGGTTGAGGCTTTGCTGAAGCATATAACTTCAGAAGTCTCAACAAGTGTAAATGGAAACTATTATACCGGCCGGTATTCCTGTACTTCGCTTTATACGGCGTTACTTTATCTGATCTTAGATGATGACAAGATACTATATTTTTATCAAAGGGAATATAAGGATAAGCAGGAATCACTGCCGAGATTTGAAATGGACAACATTCAGGATCTATGGCATGAGACAGAGGATTATATTCTTTTAAGAAAGAGGCTTGAGGAATATAAGATGGAGGCTGTCGATCTGCCGGAGATCCTGAAGCGGAATATAATAAAAGCCCAAAAAAGTGAGCAGTCGGATAATCTTTTAAATTTTCAATCGGAATCCTACATGGCAGTGAAACGCTTCCTTAAGGAAGGCGGACATACGGTTATGGGTCTTTATAAGGAACTTGTAGAGAATCCGGTATACCGTCAGGAACTTCTGGAGATATCGGGACCTTTCCGCAATCCGGATCTGGAGAGTGAATCCCGGGCGAAAGAAGTTGAGGAAGCGGATACGTCTATAGAATATACGGCAATGAAGACCAGCGCGATCAGCATGAAATTAAGAGAAAAGGTTATTGGGCAAAATGATGTGATCGACAAATTTGCGCGTTCTTATTTCCATGCGGAAAGCAGGGCAGGTACAGAAGATAAAAAGAAAGGTCCCAGACAGGCATATCTGTTTGCCGGTCCTTCCGGTGTTGGCAAGACCTATATTGCAGAAATTATCGCAGAGTCATCGGGCGTTCCGTATAAGCGCTTTGATATGTCTGGTTATGCAGAGGCAGGTACAGTGGCAGAACTTTTAGGCTCTTCTTCTTTGTATAAAGACTCAAAACCCGGTGTACTGACAAACTTTGTATATAAGAACCCCAGATGCGTGCTGCTGTTCGATGAAGTTGAAAAAGCCTGCAGAGAAGTAATCCTGCTTTTTCTCCAGATTCTGGACGAGGGAAAATGTTATGACAAGTATTATGACAAAAACATAGATTTTCGGAATACGATCGTGATTTTGACTACCAATGCGGGAAAACAATTATATCAGGATGCCGAAAATGAAAATCTGACATTGCTGCCGGATTCTGTCGTCATAGATGCGCTGAAGAAAGACAAGGTTCCAGATTCCAATGTGCCGTTCTTTCCACCCGAGATCGTCTCAAGGATGTCTTCCCATACAATTATTATGTTTAATCACCTAGGGGCAGACTCTCTTCTTAAAATTATAAAGATGGATCTGGAGAAGCAGTTAAGATTATATAAAGAAAAAGACCGTTATGATATGGTGGGAGAGAAAGATAAGCTGGCGGCCACTATGCTGTATTCGATGGGAAGCAGTATGGACGCGAGAAATGCTACCGGGTTTGCCGGGAAGTTTACGGACGAGAAATTTGCAAATTATCTGGAATCTGTAAAAGATAAAAAAGGGTTAGATCCAGACAGCAGTATCAGAAAAATTATATGGGAACATGACCTTTTGGCGGCATCTGATGAAATCCGGCAATTTTATTATGGAGAAAAGGACTGTACGATAGCCGTTTTTGGACAGACAGAAGAGATTTATGATGCCGGACTGACGGAAAATAATGTTCAGATAAAGGTTACAGCTGATCCGGAGAGATTCATTCAGATGATCCGCAGGGAGAATGTGATCTTAGCAGTCGTTGATTATGCATACGGAATGAAAGAAGGAGAAAATAGTCTGAGTATTGCAGATGCGTGGACTGAGGGAGGCAGGATATTCTCCGATATCAGAAAAGAATATGAAGAACTTCCTGTGTATATTTTATGTGAAGACGCAAGATATTCTTATGAGCAGAGTGAAAAAAGAAAACTTTACAGCCGGGGGGCGAAAGGATTTATCGATCAAAAAGAGATAAAGACCGGGCTGTTGGAGGCTTATGCGGATATCTGCTGCCAGAAAGTAATGGAAACTCTCTCTTTGCGGCGTCAGAGGCTTACCTTTGAAACAAGGAATGAGCAGGATGAAGAGAAAGGATTCGGCAAAATTATTTTTTATAATTTCAAACTGGAATCAGTTGTTGAAGCAGAGGATAAGGAACTCCTGCTGTCGGCAGATATGCGGCCGGATAAGCACTGGGATGATATTATCGTTGCAGATAACGTGAAAAAGGAGATGCAGTCCTTTATTGATTTTCTGAAAAATCCAAAGGAATATCTCCGGAAGGGCGGCAGGGCACCCAAAGGAGCATTGCTGTCCGGGCCGCCCGGAACCGGCAAGACTTCACTTGCAAAGGTAGTGGCTACAGAATCAGGCGTAAGTTTTCTGGAGATTGGTGCGGATGTACTGGCAAATAAAGGAGCGGGCGAGATACACCGCGTCTTTCGTACTGCAAGAAAATATGCGCCGGCAGTGCTGTTCATAGATGAATTGGATGCGATCGGCAGGGACCGTCAGCAGACATGGTCCAGCGCGACGTTGAATGCTCTGTTAACAGAGATGGATGGTTTTAAGAAGATCAATGACAAACCGGTATTTGTCCTGGCGGCAACCAATATGGGGGACCAGATAGACGCCGCGCTTTCCAGGCGTTTTGACAGAATTTTATTTGTTGATCTTCCGGATGAAAAGGGAAGAAGGCAGATGCTGGAACGGTTGATCAGTAAACGGCAGCAGATGTTTGATATTTCGGCTGAGGAAATGGACAGTGTTGTTTTGAGGCTGTCCAGGCAGAGTTTTGCTTATATTGAAAATGTGATAGAGACAGCGCTGCGGGAAGCCATCCGTTCAGGGAAAGTAATAGATGACGTCCTGCTGGATGAAACGATTGAAAACTTAGAGCATGGAGAAGTCAAAGAAGGAAGATCGTTAGAAGGAATGAGACATACGGCATATCATGAAGCGGGACATGTCTTGATCTCTCTGTATTACCATAGAACTCCCGGTTGCATGAGTATTGTGGCAAGAGGCGGATACAATGGATATGTGCGTTCGGAGGATTCCGATGAAATAGGAGCAAAGGAAGCATGGCTGGGATATATCTGTGAGATTCTTGGGGGAAGAGCAGCGGAGATGGTATATGGGTATGGCATTACACCCGGGGCGTCCAGTGATCTGAAGCAGGCAACATTATACGCGACACAGATGGTATGTGAATGGGGGATGTATGAGAAGGAAGTTGGACTTGCCGTTATTTCAAAAGAAGAATTGTTCTATAATGAGAAAGCAAAGAATCTGATCAATCAGATTTTATCAGAGCAACTGCAGAAAGCAATCGACATTATCCATGAGGATAAGGATGTTCTGGAAGGGCTGGCGGAATCAGTTATGGACAGCGATAAGAAATATCTTACAAAAAAGGAAATTGAAACTGTTTATAAAGGTTCAAAGAGATCTTATTAAAGTGTAGAAAAAAGAGGGAGAATTATGACTTACGAAGAGATATTACAGAATGCGCGGACATGCGTAGGCGACGTCTGTAAGGCGTGCCCGGTATGTAATGGAAAAGCATGTGGAGGAAAGATGCCGGGACCGGGAGCAAAGGGAAGCGGGACAGTGGCGATAAGGAATTATGACGCGTGGCAGAAGTTCTATGTCAATATGGATACGATCTGTGAGAATCGCCCGGTGGATCTGTCGTTTGAGTTGTTTGGGCAGACATTTGCAGCGCCTGTTTTTGTGGCTCCGATCGGAGCGCTGAAACTTCATTATGGAGATAAATACGACGATCTTGAATATAATGATATTCTTGTGCCGGCAGCGGCAGGAACAGGAATCGCAGCATTTACAGGAGACGGAACGAATCCGGCAGTTATGGAAAGCGCGACAAAAGCGGTGAAAGAAGCAGGCGGCAGGGGAATCCCGACAGTGAAACCGTGGGATATTCATACGTTGGAAGAGAAATTTAAGCTGGTGGCTGCGTCCGGCGCATTTGCATGTGCGATGGATATTGACGCGGCAGGACTGCCGTTTCTGAAAGGACTGACTCCGCCGGCAGGGAGTAAGTCGGTGGAAGAGTTAAAAGAGATCATTGCAAAAGCGGGAGTCCCATTTATCTTAAAAGGGATTATGACGGTAAAGGGAGCGCGAAAGGCAAAAGAAGCAGGAGCAGCAGGGATCGTCGTATCTAACCATGGCGGCCGTGTTCTTGATCAGTGTCCTCCGACGGCAGAAGTGTTGGAAGAGATCGTGGAGGCAGTCGGAAAGGATATGAAGATATTTGTAGACGGCGGTATCCGCTCGGGTGTCGATGTATTTAAGGCACTGGCGCTGGGAGCAGATGCAGTCCTGGTCGGCAGGCCGTATGTAACAGCAGTGTATGGCGGTGAAAGGGAAGGCGTAAGTGTGTACACGAAGAAGCTGATGGAAGAACTGTCAGATACGATGGCGATGTGCGGCGCACATTCCCTTGCAGAGATTACAAGAGATATGGTTCGGTAGTGCATGAAAAGTATAAATGAAGATATTAAGACAGGACAACTGAAGAATGTTTATCTTCTCTATGGGGAGGAGACTTATCTGATGAGGCAGTACAGGGACAGGCTAAAAAAAGCAATGATCCCTGAAGATGATACGGTAAATTATGCACATTATGAAGGGAAAGGAATTCGTCCGACAGAACTTATAGATCTTGCGGAGACAATGCCTTTTTTTGCAGAACGGCGGCTGATCGTCGTGGAAGATTCCGGGTTTTTTAAGAATGCGTCCCCGGAGTTGGCAGACTATGTGCGGGAGATGGCAGAGACTGCCTGTTTTCTGTTTGTGGAAAGGGAAGTGGATAAGCGGGGAAAACTTTACAAGGCAGTCAGAGATAAAGGACGGGTGGCAGAGTTTGTCAGGCAGGACGAGAAAACGCTTCTTTACTGGGTCGCCGGAAGTATGAAACAGGAAGGGAAGCAGATCAAAGAGTCCACGGCACGGTATCTGATCGCCCGTGTGGGAGATGATATGGAACGGCTCAAAAATGAGCTGGAGAAACTGTATGCTTATACGCTTGGCAGAAAGGAAGTCACTGTCGAAGATGTGGAGGCGGTCTGTACGGAGCAGATCACCAATCAGATATTCGACATGGTGGAGGCAGTTGCGGCAAAGAAGCAGAAGAAAGCATTGGATTATTATGATGACCTGCTGGCGTTAAAAGAAGAGCCCATGCGTATTTTGTATCTTCTGTCCCGGCAGTTTAAGATCCTTCTTCAGGTGAAGGATATGCACAAGAGGGGATATGGAAAAGGAGAAATTGCGAAAGAGGCAGGGATTCCGCCGTTTACGGTAGGAAAATATCTGGCGCAGAGTCAGAATTTTTCAGAAGCAGAACTTAGAAGCATCATGGAGGAGGCGGCACATACAGAAGAATTAGTGAAAACAGGACGTTTAAATGGTACAATGAGTGTGGAACTCTTTATTGTGAAATATAGCGCGGCAAAGAAATAAGACAAACATAACAAAGTTAAGGAGAGTATATCAGTGGCAGGAATAGACCAGAAGAAAATCAGAAATTTTTGTATCATTGCACATATAGACCATGGGAAGTCTACGCTGGCAGACCGTATCATCGAGAAGACGGGACTTCTTACCAGCCGTGAGATGCAGTCTCAGGTGCTGGATAATATGGACCTGGAGAGAGAACGTGGCATTACGATCAAAGCGCAGGCGGTACGCATCGTATATAAGGCAAAAGACGGTGAGGAGTATATCTTTAATCTGATCGACACGCCGGGACATGTGGATTTTAACTATGAGGTGTCACGAAGTCTTGCGGCATGTGATGGAGCGATTCTTGTTGTGGACGCGGCGCAGGGAGTAGAGGCGCAGACTTTGGCAAATGTATATCTGGCATTGGATCATGACCTGGATGTGATGCCGGTGATCAACAAGATCGATCTCCCAAGTGCGGATCCCGAGCGCGTGATCGAGGAGATAGAAGACATTATCGGGATCGAGGCGGCAGATGCGCCTCTCATATCTGCGAAGACAGGGCTGAATATTGAAGATGTACTGGAGCAGGTAGTGAAAAAGGTCCCGGCGCCGGGTGGAGATGCGTCCGCGCCATTACAGGCGTTGATCTTTGACTCACTGTATGATTCTTACCGCGGGGTCATTGTATTTTGCCGTATCAAGGAAGGAACGGTGAAGAAAGGGACTCCGATACTTATGATGGCAACCGGGGCGAAAGCGGAAGTTGTGGAGGTGGGATATTTTGGGGCAGGACAGTTTATTCCCTGTGAGGAATTGTCTGCCGGCATGGTCGGATATATTACGGCAAGTCTTAAGAATGTAAAAGATACCCGTGTGGGTGATACGATCACGAATGCGTCCGTTCCCTGTGACAAACCGCTTCCGGGCTATAAAAAAGTGAATCCGATGGTATACTGTGGCATGTATCCCGCAGATGGGGCAAAATATCCGGATCTTCGGGATGCGCTGGAGAAATTACAGTTAAATGATGCTTCCCTTCAGTTTGAGCCGGAGACGTCGATCGCCCTGGGATTTGGATTCCGCTGCGGATTCCTGGGACTTCTTCATCTGGAGATCATCCAGGAGCGTCTGGAGAGAGAATATAATCTTGATCTTGTGACGACGGCGCCGGGCGTTATCTATAAAGTGTATAAGACAAGCGGAGAGGTGATTGAACTTACCAATCCCTCCAATCTGCCGGACCCGTCTGAGATAGAGTATATGGAAGAACCAATCGTAAAAGCGGAGATTATGGTGACTTCGGAATTTATCGGAGCGATCATGGATCTGTGCCAGGAGCGCAGAGGTGTATACGAGGGAATGGAGTATATCGAAGAAACCCGTGCGGTGCTTCATTACCGGCTGCCGCTCAATGAGATCATCTATGATTTCTTCGATGCATTGAAATCCCGTTCCAGGGGGTATGCTTCTTTTGATTATGAGATGGCAGGCTATGAGCAGTCTGAACTTGTAAAACTGGATATTCTGATCAATAAAGAAGAGGTAGACGCACTGTCATTTATCGTGCACGCAGGAACTGCCTATGAGCGTGGGCGCAAGATGTGCGAGAAGTTAAAGGAAGAGATCCCAAGACAGCTCTTCGAGATCCCGATCCAGGCGGCGATCGGAAGTAAGATCATAGCACGGGAGACTGTCAAAGCCATGCGTAAAGATGTGCTTGCCAAATGTTATGGCGGTGATATCACCCGTAAGAAAAAGCTTCTTGAGAAACAAAAAGAAGGGAAGAAACGTATGCGCCAGGTTGGAAACGTAGAGATCCCTCAGAAAGCATTCATGAGTGTATTGAAATTGGACGATAGATAATGAAACCCTTAGAATTGTATATTCATATCCCGTTTTGTATCAGCAAATGTAAATATTGTGATTTTCTGTCTGCTCCGTCTGCTGAGGCGGAGCGTGCAGAATATGTAGAGAGCCTTTGTCATAAGATCCGTAAGTATGCGGACCTGGCAAAGGCTTATCGCGTGACCAGTATCTTTGTGGGAGGCGGGACTCCCTCTATATTGGAAGCGGAGCAGATGGTGAAGATATTCGCAGCAGTCAGAGAAACCTTTCAGATAGAACATGATGCGGAGATTACGGTAGAGATGAATCCGGGTACGGTGACAAGAGAAAAACTTGCAGCCTATAAGCAGCTTGGAGTCAATCGCCTGAGCATCGGTCTGCAATCTGCCAATAATATGGAATTAAAGGTGCTTGGGCGTATCCATACGTATGAAGAATTTCTTGCGACTTATCAGCTGGCGCGGGCAGAGGGGTTTCAGAATATCAATATCGACCTGATCATGGCAATTCCCTGCCAGACAGAAGAAAGCTGGGAAGAGACACTCCGTAAGACGGCAGAACTTAAGCCGGAGCATATCTCTGCATATAGTCTGATCATTGAGGAAGGGACGCCCTTTTATGAGCGATACAGAGAATCCGAAGAGGCGGAGGAAAACTGTCTTCTGGAACTGCCGGATGAAGATACAGAACGCATGATGTATGAGAATACACAGAGGATATTGGAAGCGTATGGATATCACCGTTATGAAATCTCTAATTATGCCAGAGAAGGCTGGGAGTGCCGCCATAATCTGGGGTATTGGAACCGGACGGAATATCTGGGGATCGGGATTGGCGCAGCGTCGCTTATGGATGATCAAAGATGGAACCAGACGGCAGATATAGAAGCGTTCTTAAACGATAGCGCTGAACCGGCTGTAGAAGACAGGGAGATCTTAAGTGTAGAAGATCAGATGTCTGAGTATATGTTCCTGGGGCTTCGGAAAATGGAAGGCGTATCGAAAGCAGAATTTGAGAAAACTTTTTGCAGGAGGATAGAAGAGGTCTATGGAACAGTGATCGAGGATATGAAGGGTAAGGGATTACTCTTAGAGGAAGGGGAATTTCTGAAACTTACAAA
>CAYOSJ010000036.1:0-20805 GCA_964406595.1 uncultured Dorea sp. | reverse complement strand
GAGATCATTGTCAGGTTTCTATATGTGAGTTCCAATGAACGAGCATATCAGAAGCTGTTACAATGATCCAAAGAGATGAGGTAAAGTGGAACGGTCTTGCGTTGTAATGATAGATCTGCGGGCTTTCTTGTGAGTTTCTAAATAATTTTTAATGAACTAACTTCTTATTGAGCAAACGTCCTACTTATGCTATACTGATTAACAGTGTGTTAAAGGGCTATACTAACTTTAGGAGTGTGAACGAAGATGTCACAGATTACAGGTGAAGTTAAGAAACAGATTGAAAAAAGAAGAACATTTGCGATCATTTCCCACCCGGATGCAGGTAAGACAACGCTGACTGAGAAGTTTCTGTTATATGGAGGAGCCATTAATCAGGCGGGAAGTGTGAAGGGAAAAGCAACGGCGAGACATGCGGTGTCAGACTGGATGGAGATCGAGAAGGAGAGAGGTATCTCGGTCACGTCTTCTGTGCTGCAGTTTAATTATGGCGGATACTGTATTAATATCTTAGATACGCCGGGACATCAGGACTTCTCGGAGGATACTTATCGTACGCTTATGGCGGCGGATTCTGCAGTGATGGTCATTGATGCGTCCAAAGGCGTGGAGGCGCAGACGAGAAAACTTTTTAAAGTATGTACGATGCGTCATATTCCGATCTTTACATTTATCAATAAGATGGACAGAGAAGCGATGGATACATTTGAACTTCTGGACGATATTGAAAATGAACTTGGGATTGCCACTTGCCCGGTCAACTGGCCGATCGGTTCTGGTAAGGAATTTAAAGGCGTGTACGACAGAGAGAAGAAGGAAGTGGAACTTTTCTCTGATACGAGAAAAGGAACGATCCAGGGAGAAGTGAGAAAAGTCCCGATCAATGCGCCGGAATTAGAAGAACTTATCAGCCGGGAACAACGGGAAAAATTAGAAGAAGAGATTGAACTTCAGGATGGTGCGGGCGCACAGTTTGACCAGGAACTGGTAAGTAAGGGAGAATTGTCTCCGGTATTTTTCGGTTCTGCCCTTACGAACTTTGGCGTGGAGACATTTCTTCAACATTTCCTTGCCATGACCTCATCGCCGCTTCCGAGAATGTCAGATAAGGGAATGATCGACCCCATGGAAGAGGAATCATTCTCAGCCTTTGTATTTAAGATCCAGGCAAATATGAATAAAGCACACCGCGATCGGATCGCGTTTATGCGTATCTGTTCAGGAACTTTCGAGGCAGGCATGGATGTGTACCATATACAGGGAGGCAAGAAGGTAAGATTATCTCAGCCGCAGCAGATGATGGCGAGCGAGCGTCATCTGGTACAGGAGGCTTATGGAGGCGATATCATCGGAGTTTTCGATCCGGGGATTTTCTCGATCGGAGATACGCTGACCAATGCCGGTGAGAAATTTAGTTACGAAGGGATCCCGACCTTTGCACCGGAGCATTTCGCGAGAGTGCGTCAGGTAGATACCATGAAGAGGAAACAGTTTATCAAAGGAATCAATCAGATCGCGCAGGAAGGTGCGATCCAGATATTCCAGGAACTTAACAGCGGTATGGAGGAGATCATCGTCGGGGTAGTAGGAGTGCTCCAGTTTGATGTATTAAAATACCGTCTGGAAAATGAATATAATGTGGAGATCCGTATGGATGCTCTTCCGTATGAATATATCCGCTGGATTGAGAATACGGATGTTGATGTGAGGAAATTATCCGGAACTTCCGATATGAAGAAGGTTGTGGATCTGAAAGGCCGTCCGCTTCTTCTCTTTGTCAATGAGTGGAGTATTCGTATGACACAGGAACGAAACGACGGACTCGTTCTTGCGGAATTTGCCAAGTAGGTGTATAATTGTCTGAGAATAGTGTAAAACCATACAGGAGGGTTTTAAGATATGGGAAAAGAAGAGAAGAATATCTATACAATAAACACAGAGCAGAATCTTGGAGAAGTTAAGATTGCCGATGAAGTAGTTGCCATGATCGCAGGGCTTGCAGCAATGGAGATAGAAGGAGTGTCTTCTATCGCAGGGAATGCTACAAGAGAACTGATCAACAGACTTGGAAAGAAAGCATTGTCCAGGGAAGTAAAAGTTGATGTCCTGGAAGGTATCGTAACTGTTTCTCTGACAATGAATATGAAATTTGGATACAATATCAAAGATGTTACAGAGAAGGTACAGGAAAAAGTTAAGACTGCGATCGAGAATATGACAGGTCTTGAAGTTGCAGACGTAAATATCCGTGTTGCCGGAGTCGATGTGCCGGAGGAAGATAAGTGAAAAGAACAGAACAACGTGAACATATATTTAAAATGATATTTAGTTATGAATTTAACAGTGACAGCGAGATGCCGGAGCAGATGCAGTTGTATTTTGAACAGATGGAAGAACCGGAGCCTTCGGAGAAGGACGTGGAATATATCCGTGAAAAGGCGCTTAAGGTCATTTTGAAGACAGAGGAGATTGATAAACTTCTGAATGACAATACAAAGGGCTGGAAGACGTTACGCATGAATAAGGTGGACTTAAGTATCCTGAGGCTTGCCGTGTATGAGATGCGCTGGGATGAGGAGATCCCGGAAAGCGTTGCCATTAATGAGGCAGTGGAACTTGCCAAAAAGTACAGCGGAGATGACGGACCTTCCTTTGTAAACGGAGTGCTTGCGAAACTTACACAGAATTAACAGAGGTGGCATAAGTGACAGGGAATGTTTATACGGTAGGTCAGGTAAATGCTTACATTAAGAATATGTTTTCCCAGGACTATATGCTGAACCGTATCTATGTCAAGGGTGAGGTATCTAATTGTAAGTATCATACTTCGGGACATATATATTTTTCGTTAAAGGACGAGTCTGGAACGATTGCCTGCGTTATGTTTGCCGGGCAGCGGAGCGGGCTCTCTTTTCGTATGAGAGAAGGACATCAGGTCGTTGTCCTTGGCAGCGTGAATGTATATGAGAGAACCGGTTCATACCAGCTCTATGCAAAAGAGATTCGTCTTGATGGAGAGGGTGTGCTTTATGAGCGTTTTCAGGCGCTTAAGAAAGAACTGGAAGAAATGGGCATGTTCGCCCCGGAATATAAGAAGATGATTCCGTCTTATGCGAGACGGATAGGAATAGTGACAGCGCCGACAGGTGCTGCTATTCGTGACATTATGAATATTGCGAAGCGCAGGAATCCTTACGTTCAGATGATCCTCTATCCGGCACAGGTGCAGGGAGAGGGAGCGAAAGAGAGTATTGTACAGGGGATCGAGGCGCTGGAGGCTTATGGCGTGGACGTTATGATCGTAGGGCGCGGCGGTGGTTCCATAGAAGACTTGTGGGCATTTAATGAAGAGGAAGTGGCGCGGGCGATTTTTCATTGTTCTGTGCCTGTGATCTCAGCAGTAGGACATGAGACGGACACCACGATCGCAGATTATGTGGCAGATCTTCGGGCGCCGACACCGTCTGCAGCTGCGGAACTGGCAGTCTTTGATGCCATGCAGTTGGAAAGAGGCCTTCAGGAATACAGGCTGAGGCTTTGCAGGCTTTTAGATCAGAAGATGGAAATTACCCGTATGCGTATCGCCGGGTATGAGACAAAACTTGGAGCCTTGCACCCGAAGAATAAGTTGCGGGAAGACCGTATGAGGCTCATGGAACTGGAAGATCATCTTCGGGAACTGATGGATACAAGGTTTACAAGAGACAGGAACCGGCTGCTCCTGTATATTGAGAAAATGAATGGCCTGTCTCCTCTTAAGAAGTTAAGCCGGGGGTATGCGTATGTGGAAGACAGAGACGGGCAGGCGTTAAAGAGAAGTTCGCAGGTAAAGACAGGAGATGAACTTCGCATTCACGTGACAGATGGCATGATCTGTGCAAGGGCAGAGGAAATAAAGGAGGTGCATCGTGGCTGAGAAAGAGACAGTTCAGACAGAAGAACAGGAAGAACAGACACTGGAAGAGATGTTCGGAAGTCTTGATGAAGTGATTATGACAATGGAAAAAACAGACATTTCTCTTGAGGAATCCTTCCGTCTGTACCATGCCGGAATGGATATGTTAAAGTCCTGCAGTGACAGGCTGGATAAGATAGAGAAGAAGATGCTGATGTTAGACAGTGAGGGAAAGGTTCATGATTTCGAATAATGATTTTAAAACATTACAGGAAGAGCGGGTAAAGGAGATTGAGGATATCCTGCAGGAATATCTTCCGAGGCAGAAGGGATATCAGAAACTGATCATGGAGGCGATGGCCTATAGTCTTCTTGCAGGGGGTAAGAGGATCAGACCGATGCTGATGCAGGAGACCTACCGCTTGTTTGGCGGAGAGTCAAAGGCGCTGAAACCATTTATGGCGGCGATTGAGATGGTCCATACATATTCGCTTGTACATGACGACCTTCCGGCTATGGATAATGATGACTACAGGAGAGGAAGGAAGACAACCCATGTAGTGTACGGAGAGGATATGGGGATCCTGGCAGGAGATGCGCTTCTTAACTATGCGTTTGAGACAGCATTTAAAGCGTTTGTGAAGGAGCCGGAAGATAGTCTGCTTATCGGGCGGGCATTGGGCGTGCTGGGAGAGAAGGCCGGCATCTATGGCATGATCGGTGGTCAGGTCATTGATGTGAAGGAAACCGGACATGCGGTGTCAAAGGAAATATTGGATACGATCTATGAACTTAAGACTTCTGCACTTATCGAATCTGCCATGATGATCGGAGCGATCCTTGGCGGCGCTTCCGAGGAGGAAGTAAAGATTGTAGAAAAAATCGCGAAGAATGTCGGGATCGCATTCCAGATCCAGGATGATATCTTAGACGTGACAAGCACTACGGAAGTGCTCGGAAAACCAATACACAGTGACGAAAAAAATAAGAAGACGACATATCTGACGATGTTTGGACTGGAAAAAGCGAAGGAGATCGTGGAGGCAAGATCAAAAGAGGCGATTGCTCTGCTTAAGAGTCTTCCGGGAGAGAATGAATATCTGGAGACATTGCTTGTGCAGCTTATACACAGGGACAGATAAGAGGGATTCATAATATGTTGGAACGTATACAAAAAGAAAATGATATTAAAAATATAAGTTCGGAGGAACTTCCGGCACTGGCGCAGGAGATTCGCGAATTTCTTGTGGAGAAAGTAAGTAAGACCGGCGGACATCTTGCGTCCAATCTTGGTGTGGTGGAACTTACGATGGCGTTGCATTTAAGTTTTGAATTGCCGGAAGATAAGATTATCTGGGACGTAGGACATCAGTCTTATACGCATAAGATCCTGACGGGCAGAAAAGATGGTTTTGAGAACTTGAGAAGTTATGGAGGCATGAGTGGATTTCCCAAAAGGAAAGAAAGTCTGTGCGATGCATTTGATACAGGACATAGTTCAACCTCTATCTCTGCAGGCCTTGGCCTGGTGAAAGCCAGAGATATTAAAGGGGAGGACCATCATGTCATTGCTGTTATCGGTGATGGTTCCCTTACCGGTGGTATGGCTTATGAGGCGCTGAATAATGCCGCTCAGTTAAAGTCCAATTATATTATCGTGTTAAATGACAATCACATGTCCATATCAGAAAATGTAGGGGGCATGTCAAAATATTTATCGAATCTTCGGACAGCGGATATCTATACCGGGTTGAAGAAAGGTGTTACCAGTGTCCTTGAGAAAATCCCGGTCGTAGGAACCGCTGCGATCGAGCAGATCCGAAAGACGAAAAGCAGTATTAAGCAGCTGCTCGTACCGGGAATGCTGTTTGAAGATATGGGGATCACGTATCTTGGACCGATCCCGGGACACAATATCCCCATGCTCTGCAAGGCGTTCCGGGAGGCGAAACGTGTGGATGGTCCTGTCCTTCTTCATGTGATGACACAGAAAGGAAAAGGATACGCTCCGGCAGAGGAAGCGCCGGATAAATTCCATGGCATCGGACCTTTTGATGTGAAGAGTGGAGAGACGACTGCGAAAAAGAGTGCAGACAGTTATACAGATGTATTTGGAAAGGTGATCTGTGCCGAGGCGGCAGCGAATCCTGATGTGGCGGCAATTACGGCGGCAATGGTGGACGGAACGGGGCTTGCACAGTTTGCCAGGCGTTTTCCGGGGCGGTTCTTTGATGTGGGGATTGCGGAAGGACATGCCGTGACCTTTGCGGCAGGTCTGGCAGAAGGTGGTATGAAGCCGGTATTTGCCGTGTATTCTTCTTTCTTACAGAGAGGATATGACCAGATTGTTCATGATGTGGCTCTGCAGAATCTGCCGGTGGTATTTGCGGTAGACAGAGCGGGACTGGTAGGAAGTGATGGAGAGACTCATCAGGGGATCTTTGACCTGTCTTATTTGAGCGCGATCCCTAATATGACAGTGATCTCTCCGAAGAACAGGTGGGAGATGGCGGACATGGTACGTTATGCGGTAAGGTATGACGGGCCGATTGCTCTGCGTTATCCGAGAGGAACTGTATATAGCGGCTATGAGGAGTATCGTATGCCGATAGAATATGGGAAGAGCGAGATGATCCATGAAGAAAGTGAGATTGCCATCTTAAGTGTGGGCCATCTGTTTGAAGAGGCAGTGAAAGTAAGAGAGAATCTGAAGTGTGCCGGATATTCCTGTAGTCTTGTAAATGCAAGATTTGTGAAACCGATTGATGAGGATATGATTCGTAAATTAAGTGAGAACCACCGCCTCCTTGTAACGATAGAAGAGAATGTAAAAGCAGGCGGATTCGGGGAGCATGTGCTTTCTTATGTGGCAAAGGAGAACCTGCCTGTAAGAGTGTTCCCGCTGGCTCTTCCTGACGCTTATATCGAGCATGGCAGTATCGATGTGCTCAGGAAAGTGAATGGAATTGACAGTGAGAGTATGACAGCAAGAATCTTAGAGGCAGTGAAGGAGTTATAGATCTATGAAAGAACGTTTGGACGTGCTGCTGGTAAAACGGAATCTGGCAGCATCCAGAGAGAAAGCAAAAGCGATCATTATGTCTGGAAATGTGTATGTGGACGATCAGAAAGAAGATAAACCGGGCACGACATTTCCAGAAGAATCGAAGATAGAAGTAAGGGGAAATACGCTTCCCTATGTAAGCCGTGGAGGTCTGAAACTTGAGAAAGCGCTTCAGAATTTTGATGTGACAGTAGAGGGGAAGGTCTGTACGGATGTAGGCTCTTCTACGGGAGGCTTTACGGACTGTATGCTTCAGAATGGTGCGGTCAAGGTATTTGCCATAGACGTAGGACGGGGACAGCTTGACTGGAAACTCAGGCAGGATGAGCGGGTAGTCTGTATGGAAAAGACAAATATCCGTTATGTGACGCCGGAGGATATAGGAGAACCTGTGGATTTCTCTTCGATCGACGTATCATTTATCTCTCTTACAAAGGTGCTGATGCCAATCCGGGATTATCTTACCGGGGACGGAGAGATCGTGGCGCTTATTAAGCCTCAGTTCGAGGCAGGCAGAGAGAAGGTAGGAAAGAAGGGTGTCGTACGAGAGAAAAGCACCCATCTGGAAGTTGTGGAGATGATCGTGGACTATGCCGTGGGGCATGGGTTTGATGTGTTGAATCTTACATTCTCGCCGATCAAAGGACCGGAAGGAAATATTGAATATCTGATACATCTGAAGAGATGTGAGGGTATTGGAGAAGTCAGTGCATGCGTGGACATAACAGCCATTGCAGACGAAGCGTTTGGAACACTTGCGAAGGGATAGTAAAGAAAGATGGAACGTTTTTTTATTGTGACAAATGACGGTAAGGATCAGGAACAGAAGGTGACGAATGAGGTGATCCGTCTGTTGGAAGCAGCGGGGAAAACCTGTATCCGATGTCAGAAAGATGAGAAAAAGAATATTATCAGAGACGCCATACCAGAGGAGTTTGACTGTGCCATCGTCATTGGCGGGGACGGAAGTCTTATCGAGGCAGCCAGAGCGCTTTATGGGCGTAATATTCCGATTCTCGGCATTAATATGGGGACGCTTGGCTATCTGGCAGAGGTGGAAGTGAATTATATCGAGGAGGCTCTTGAGAGGCTGCTTCGAGGCGAATATGAGGTGGAAGACCGCATGATGCTGGAAGGGATCCTGGAAGCGGAAGCGGAAGTCTCTTTGAATGATATTGTTGTGGCAAGAAATGACGCATTAAGACTGATACACTTTAATCTATATGTTGACGGGGAACTCTTAAATTCTTATGAAGCAGACGGGATCATCGTCTCTACACCGACAGGTTCTACGGCATATAATCTGTCTGCAGGTGGACCGATCGTAGAACCGACAGCGTCTATGATCGTCATTACGCCAATCTGTTCCCATGCCCTGAATACAAGCAGTATCGTATTATCGGCAGAAGATGAGATCGTGATCGAGATAGGGGAAGGAAAGCATAACAGAGTAGAGAAAGCATGTATTGCTTTTGATGGTGCGGATACGGTGACCATGCAGACTGGTGACCGTGTGATCGTGCGGAAAGCGGAAGCGTCAGCCAGTATTATCAAACTGAGTAAAGTGAGTTTTTTAGAGACGCTTCGCAGAAAGATGAAAGGGAATTAGTAAGATGAAAGTAAACAGACATGCGAAAATCATAGAGCTTATCAATAAATATCGGATTGAAACACAAGAAGAACTTGCGGCGAGATTGAACAAGGAAGGATTCCAGGTGACACAGGCAACTGTGTCAAGGGACATTCGAGATCTGAAACTGACCAAGATTCCGGCAGAAGGCGGCGGTCAAAGATATGCCCTGCATCAGAACGGGCAGGATGGTATGAATGAAAAGTATATCCGTGTGCTGAGAGACGGGTACCTCTCTATGGATATGGCGCAGAATATCCTTGTGATCCGAACGGTGGCAGGTATGGCGAGCGCAGTGTGCGCGGCGATTGACGCGATGAAATGGCATGAGGTTGTAGGAAGTGTGGCAGGTGATGATACGATCCTATGTGCGATCCGCAGTGTGGAAGATACGATAGAAGTGATGGATAAGATCAGCAAGATTGTCTTGTAGGAGGAGTCGATGTTACAAAGTTTGCATGTAAAAAATATGGCGCTGATTGACGAGATCGAGGTAGAATTTGCAGAGGGGCTTAATATCTTGACCGGAGAGACAGGGGCAGGAAAGTCTATCATATTAGGTTCTGTGAACCTTGCTCTTGGCGGGAGATATACGAAGGATATCATAAGAAAAGGTGCAGATCATGGATATGTGGAACTGACGTTTCTTGTAAAGAACGAGGCACAGATCCGGGCGCTCTCCGAGTTGGATATATTTCCGGAGGAAGGGATGGTTGTTTTAAGCCGTCGCCTTATGGAAGGGAGAAGTGTGAGCCGGATCAACGGGGAGACTGTGACGATGGCAGTCCTAAAAGAAGCGGCGTCTGTACTGATCGATATCCATGGACAACATGAACATCAGTCATTGTTATACAAGAAAAACCACCTTGGATTCGTGGACGCTTTTGCAGGAGAGGAACTGGAAGCAGAAAAAGAGCAGGTAGCATCTGCCTATAAGCGTTATCGTCTGCTTGAGAAAGAGTTAGAAGAGTCCGATATGGACGAATCTCAGCGGGCAAAAGAGATGTCTTTTTTGCAGTTTGAGATAGACGAGATTGAAAAAGCAGAACTGAAAGTGGGCGAAGATGAGGAATTGGAGACACTTTTTAAGCGGATGGAGAACAGCCAGAAGATCTCACTTAGTCTTTCTTCTGCTTATTCTTATACAAGTGAAGGAGAGGAAAACGCCAGCGAGAATCTAAGCAGGGCTATTCGTATGCTGTCCGACGTAACCGGATATGATGAGAAAGTGGAAGACCTTTACACGCAGTTATCCGAGATCGACAGTCTGTTAAATGACTTCAACCGGGAGTTATCGGATTACATGGAGATGTATGAATTTTCAGAAGAACAATTCTATGAGGTGGAGACACGCCTCAATGAACTGAATCGTCTCAAGATAAAGTATGGAAACAGTATCGAGAAGATACTCATTTACGCGGAAGAACAAAGGGAAAAACTTGCAAGACTTGAAGACCATGAGCAGTATATCGAGAAGTTGAAAGCAGATCTTGCCGGGGCAGAGAGTGAACTTCTGAAACATACAAAAGCATTAAGTGCGATCCGAAAAAAGCAGGGAAAACTTTTGGAGCGTAAAGTAGAGGATGGGCTGAAAGATTTAAATTTTGCAGATGTGAAGTTTGAGATCGCTTTTGAAAAATGTGACGCTTACAGTGCACAAGGCATGGATGACGTGGAATTTTGTATTTCCTTAAATCCGGGACAGCCGGTACGTCCTCTTGTCCATGTGGCTTCCGGCGGCGAACTGTCAAGGATCATGCTTGCCATTAAGACAGTGATGGCAGACAGAGACCAGATCGAGACTCTGATATTTGACGAGATCGATGTGGGGATCAGCGGCAGGACTGCCCAGAAAGTATCAGAGAAGATGGCGCTTATCGGACGAAAGCATCAGGTGATCTGCATTACGCACCTGGCGCAGATCGCAGCGATGGCAGACGTACATTTTCTCATTGAAAAGACGGTAGGGCGGAGTGATACAGTGACCGGGATCCGAAGACTGTCTGAAGAAGAAGCGGTGGAAGAGATCGCGCGGATCTTAGGTGGTGCGAAGATTACAGATGCGGTGCGTGAGAATGCCCGGGAAATGCGCCTCCTTGCGTCAGAAATTAAATGATTGAAAAATGAAAAATTGTTACATACTAAGATAGATATCTGAGAGAGGATATCTATCTTTTTTTGCGTGCGGAGGGATCGTAGATGGTAAAATACTGGTATCGGAGAATCTTGATCATGATTGTAGTCTTTACGATAGCGGCAGGAGGATGCTGGTATCTTATGGAAGAGCGTCGTATTGCGCTTGAGGAAGAAGTAAGTGCCAGGGCTTTTGGAAATACAATGGTAATTCCAGGTGGCATGCCGGTGGGGATTTATCTGGAGACAGACGGGATCATGGTGCTTGGGACGGAAAATATCACAGGTGAGGACGGCATGTCCCATAATCCGGCAGAACATCTCGTGAAACCGGGAGATTATATTGTGGCATTTAATGGTCAGGAAATGAGCCATAAATCACAACTGATCGAGGCGGTGGAGCATCTTGACGACGAAGAAGTGATCCTGACAGTCCGGCGGTCAGAAGAAAAATTCGATATTCGTTTTCAACCGGTAAAATGTGGGAGGGAAGAGTATAAGCTTGGCATCTGGGTGCGGGATAATACGCAGGGACTTGGGACAATTACATTTCTGAATGAAGACAGCAGATTTGGCGCCCTGGGGCATGGGATCCACGATATGGATACAAACGAACTTCTTGATATCTCCGATGGAACACTTTATATCACCAGTATCAAAGATATTCAAAAAGGAGAAAGCGGGATGCCCGGGGGCATGGAAGGGATCATCGTTTACAATCATTATAATATGCTGGGTACGATCACGAAGAATACAGAGGTGGGAATCTTTGGAACGGTCGATAAGATCGATACGCTTTTTTCTGAACAAAAGCCCATAGAGATCGGGATCAAAGAAGAGATCGAGGTTGGGGATGCCGTTGTACGGTGCGCTGTTGACGGGGAAATTAAGGAATATGATATTGAGATCACCGGAATTGATTATTATACAAGTGAAGCGAATAAGGGACTTACGATCGAAGTGACAGACGAGGAACTGCTGCAGAAGACGGGAGGGATCGTACAGGGAATGTCAGGAGCACCGATTATTCAGAATGGAAAACTTGTAGGAGCGGTCACCCATGTCTTCGTCAACAATCCGACAAAGGGCTATGGGATATTTATAGAAAATATGTTGAAAGAGGCGAAAAATTGAAACTATCTGTCGGCAGGTAGAAGATTTTTACGACAGCAATTTCTTGCTTTGGAATATGACGAAATATATAATATTTTTTGACGGTTTTAGAGCATAGAAAGGAGGATTCATGGAAAATGGGTGAAATAGCCGTGGCAATAGCCGACGACAATGAAAGAATATTGGATTTACTTGGCGAAATCATCGAGGAGGACAAGGAACTACATCTGGTTGGAAAGGCGAAAAATGGGGAAGATGCTTATACCCTTATCAAAGAAAAGAAGCCAGATGTCATGCTTCTTGATCTGATCATGCCGAAGATGGATGGTCTTAGCATTATGGATCTTGTAAATCATGACAAGGAGATCAAAAAACGTCCTAATTTTATTATCATTACGGCGGTAGGACAGGAGAGGATTACGGAAGATGCATTTAGAAAAGGTGCAAATTATTATATTCTCAAACCGTTTAACAATGATATGGTATTGAATCGGATCAAAAGTGTGGGAAATATCTCGCATCACGATGTAAGGCCTGTACAGGGAAATGAGTCGGATAAGATGCAGCCGGAGATGAATCTGGAGGCACGGGTGACCGATATGATCCATGAGATCGGAATACCTGCACATATCAAAGGGTATCACTACTTAAGAGACGCGATCATCATGTCCATCGAGGATATGGACGTGTTAAATGCAATTACGAAGGTCCTGTATCCGACAGTTGCAAAGAAACATCAGACAACATCAAGCCGCGTGGAGCGTGCGATCCGTCATGCCATTGAAGTGGCATGGAGCAGAGGGAAGTTAGACACGTTAGATGAGTTATTTGGATATACAGTAAGTAATGGAAAAGGGAAACCGACGAATTCAGAATTTATTGCGCTGATCGCAGATACAATTCGTCTTGAATATAAAAACAGATAATACTTTTCTTCTATGAAAAAATGCGGTATAATAAGACATAGCGTAAAATCGGGAGGAAGAGCGATGAAAAAAATACTTTTTGCTGCTTCGGAAGCAGTACCTTTTATCAAAACAGGAGGGCTTGCAGATGTTGCCGGCACTTTGCCGAAGAATTTTGATAAAGAGAAATATGATGTGAGAGTTATGCTGCCGAAATATATGTGCATGAAAGAACAGTGGAAAGAAAAACTTACATACCACAGTCATTTTTACATGGATCTTGGCTGGAGAACACAGTATGTGGGGATCTTAGAGACCGTGTATGACGGAATCACATTTTATTTTATCGACAACGAATATTATTTCAACGGATTTGCACCCTATGGAGATATGTATGCAGATATCGAGAAGTTTGCATTTTTCTCCAAGGCGGTTCTGAGTGCATTGCCTGTCATTAATTTCAGACCGGATATTATTCATTGCCATGACTGGCAGACCGGACTTGTTCCGATATTCCTTGACAATTTCCGTTACTCCAACGAATATTACCGGGGGATCAAGACAGTTATGACGATCCATAACCTGAAATTCCAGGGGACATGGGACGCCAAGAGAGTCAGAGATATTACAGGACTTCCGCAATATTATTTTGCACCGGACAAGTTAGAAGCATATAAGGACGCCAATTATCTAAAGGGTGGTATCGTATATGCAGACCGGATCACAACGGTAAGTAATTCTTATGCAGAAGAGATCAAGATGCCGTTCTATGGTGAGAAGTTAGACGGGCTTATGCGTGCCCGCTCCAACTGCCTGTGCGGTATCGTGAACGGAATTGATTACGATGATTTCAATCCTGCGACAGATAAGTATATTGAGAAAAACTATAGTGTGGAAAATTTCCGCAAAGAGAAGATAAAGAATAAGATTGAACTTCAGAAGCAACTGAACCTGGAACAGGATCCGAAGACGATGATGATCGGTATTGTATCCAGACTGACAGACCAGAAAGGGTTTGACCTTGTGGCATACATTATGGATGAGTTGTGTCAGGATGCAGTGCAGATCGTGGCGCTTGGAACAGGCGAAGAACAGTACGAGAATATGTTCCGGCATTTTGAGTGGAAGTATCCGGGCAAGGTATCTGCGAATATCTATTATTCAGAAGAGATGTCTCATAAGGTATATGCGGCAAGTGATGCGTTCCTGATGCCGTCCTTATTTGAGCCTTGCGGACTGAGTCAGCTTATGAGCCTCCGCTACGGAACCATTCCGATCGTAAGGGAGACGGGAGGACTTCGTGACACGGTAGAGCCGTACAATGAATTTGAAAAAACAGGAACAGGATTCAGTTTCCTGAATTACAATGCCCATGAGATGTTAGGAACGATACGTTATGCAGAGAGGATCTTCTACGATAAGAAGAGAGACTGGAATAAGATCGTAGAGCGTGCGATGGAGAAAGATTTCTCATGGAAGAATTCTGCAAAACAATATGAGGAATTATATGATGCCATGTAAGATAAAAGATATATTAAAAGATACAAGTCCGCATATTTCTTTTGAGATATTTCCTCCGAAGACGGAGGCGGGCTATGACAGTGTAGTGTCCGCAGCAGAGAAGATCGCATCATTAAAACCGTCATTTATCAGTGTGACCTATGGAGCAGGCGGAGGCACAAGCAAGAATACGGTGAAGATTGCTTCACACGTGAAAGATCTGGGCGTTACAAGCCTTGCACATTTAACCTGCGTATCCTCCACACGGGAGGGCGTTCATCAGGTGATAGAGGAACTGAAGGAGAGCGGGATTGAGAATGTCCTGGCGCTTCGGGGAGATAAACCGAAGGATATGGAGTTCCCTCTTCCCGGTCAGTACAGATATGCCTGTGAACTGATTGAAGATATCAAGACGCAGGGAGATTTCTGCATCGGAGCCGCATGTTATCCGGAAGGGCATGTGGAGACGGAGCATAAAAAAGATGATATTATCAATCTGAAAAATAAGGTTGACTGTGGAGTTGATTTTCTTACTACACAGATGTTTTTTGATAATAATATTCTGTACAATTTTTTGTATAGGATCAGAGAGAAGGGGATTATGGTCCCTGTACTTCCGGGGATCATGCCCATTACCAATGCGAAGCAGATGAAACGTACGCTGGAATTATCCGGTACGATGCTTCCGCAGAGATTTGTGGCGATCCTGGACAGATTTGGCGAGAATCCGGCGGCCATGAAGCAGGCAGGTATTGCTTATGCTACAGATCAGATCATTGACCTGATCGCCAATGGAGTGAATCATATTCATGTGTATTCCATGAATAAACCGGAAGTAGCGGCGGCAATTATGCAGAATCTGTCCGATATTATTCATGCGTAAGCAAGTAAGAATGAAGTAGGGAAACGAGCATGGATCAGAGAATAAGAGAAGTTGTTCGTTATCTTGGATACGGAGCACATGCGGTAGATGACAAGACGCTTGAGATGATCAGAAGTTCTCTGAAGGAACTGGATCAGATAAACAGGTACCGAGTTGTCTATCGCATCTTTGAGTTACAGGTATCCGGTGAAGATAAGGTGCAGATCGGGAAATTACAGATCACAAGTAAGAATCTGGCGAAGAATGTAAGAGGATGCAGGCAGGCGATCCTGCTTGGCGCAACCCTTGGGATAGAGACAGATATGCGTATGAAGAAATATGCAGTCACTGATATGGCGCGTTATGTAGTGTTGCAGGCAGGCGCGGCTACGGTATTGGAAGAAGAACTCGACAGATGGCAGCAAGAACTGGCGGAGAGGCTTAGGAAAGAAAATGATTATTTAAGACCCCGGTTCAGTCCCGGGTATGGAGATCTTGATATCCGGCATCAGAAAGAGGTACTTCAGATGCTGGATGCAGGAAAGACCATTGGACTTACGATGACAGATGGCTATATGCTGACGCCGACCAAGTCAGTTACGGCAATTATAGGGATCAGCAAAGAGAACACAGCATGCCATAGGAGCGGTTGTGAGGTGTGTGAAAAGAAGGACTGTATATATCGGCGGGGTATGTGACAGGAAGCAGAAGCATAAGATGTTCAGGTACAAAGGAGAAGGCAATGATATTAGACAGACTGGGAAAGGAATTGTTATATTTTGACGGTGGGACAGGAACCCTTCTTCAGGAGAGAGGATTAAAAGCAGGAGAACTTCCAGAGATCTGGAACCTGACTCACACGGAAGAGATGGTGGATATTCACAGACAATATTATGAGGCAGGCAGTGACATTGTCCTTACAAATACATTTGGGGCAAATGCGCTGAAATTTCGAGATTCGGAGTATGATCTGGAAGATATTGTGTCAGCGGCAGTTGTCAGTGTCAAAGAGGGCGCATATATGGGTGTGCACGATGACAGGGAAGTGTATGCAGGACTTGATATCGGACCTACAGGAAAACTTCTGGAACCTATGGGAGATCTTGGCTTTGAAGAAGCCTACGAGGCATTTAAAGAAGTGATGGTGTATGGGGAGGAAGCAGGCGCAGACCTTATCCATATTGAGACGATGAGTGATACTTATGAAGTGAAGGCAGCGGTGCTGGCAGCGAAAGAAAATACGGATCTTCCGGTATTTGCGACTATGATTTTTGATGAGAGGGGAAAACTTCTGACCGGCGGAGATATCCCTTCGGTAGTGGCTCTTCTGGAAGGGCTTCGTGTAGATGCACTTGGGATCAACTGTGGCATGGGAGCCGCACAGATGGTCCCGGTTTTAGATGAGATCTTAAAATATGCTACTGTTCCGGTCATTGTGAAACCAAATGCAGGACTGCCGAAGCACCGTGACGGAGAAGTATATTACGACGTAAAGCCGGAAGAATTTGCATCAGTGATGAAAAGGATCGTGGAGCGTGGCGCCAGCGTTGTCGGTGGATGCTGCGGGACAACACCGGAGTATATACGCGCGCTCGTGGAAGAAACCCGTGGAATGAGAGATGTAGAAAGACGAAGAAATGGGATAAAGAACTCTCAAAGTATTGTGTCTTCTTACGGGAAGGCAGTCATACTGGGTGACAGACCGGTGATCATAGGGGAGAGAATCAACCCTACAGGGAAAAAACGGTTCAAACAGGCATTAAAAGAACATGATATGGATTATATTCTGCGGGAAGGAATCTTACAGCAGGATGGAGGCGCTCATATTCTGGATGTGAATGTGGGACTGCCGGATATTGATGAAGTTGTTCTGATGAAAGAGGCGGTGCAGGAACTACAGAGCGTGACAAGTCTGCCGCTTCAGATCGATACGGTGAATATAGAGGCAATGGAAGCCGCCATGCGGATCTATAATGGAAAACCTATGGTGAATTCCATAAATGGCAAGCAGGAGTCTATGGACGCTGTATTTCCGCTTATTCAGAAATACGGCGGTGTAGTAGTCGCCCTGACACTTGATGAGAATGGAATCCCGGATACGGCGGAAGGACGGGCGGATATTGCCGGAAAGATCATCAGAGAGGCAGAGAAGTACGGCATTGATAAAAAAGACATTGTCATAGACGTACTTGCCATGACCATAAGTTCCGAGCCAAATGGGGCGAAGACGACTCTGGAAGCACTGAAACTGGTGAAAGAACGGTATGGGGTATGCACGGTGCTGGGAGTGTCGAATATTTCTTTTGGGCTGCCCAGCCGTGCGGTCATCAATGCTCATTTTTATACAATGGCGCTTTTAGAAGGACTGAATGCGGGTATTATAAATCCGATGTCAGAAGAGATGATGCAGGCATATCATTCCTACTGTGCTCTTATGAATTATGATACGAATTGTGAGAATTATATTGCAGCATATAGTGGAAAGAAGACGACGGCAGCAGCAGAACCGGAAAATTCCTCCGGAGATAACCTGCAAGATGCGATCGTAAAAGGATTGAAAGAAGAAGCGCATCATGCGGCAGCAGAACTGCTGAAAGAGACAGAACCTCTTGTACTTATTAACGAACAGATGATACCGGCACTTGACAAAGTAGGAAAAGGGTTTGAAAATGGAACTATATTTTTGCCACAGCTTTTGATGAGTGCAGATGCTGCCAAGATCGCATTTGCAGTGATCAAAGAGGCTATGTCGGGGATACAGGAAGAGGCGCCTGAAAAGAAGAAGGTCATTCTTGCCACTGTCAAGGGAGATATCCATGACATAGGGAAAAATATTGTGAAAGTACTGCTTGAAAATTACAGTTTTGATGTGATCGACCTTGGAAAAGATGTGCCGCCGGAGGTAATCGTAGATGCGGCAGTGAGGGAAGATGTAAAACTGATAGGACTGAGCGCTCTCATGACAACAACGGTTGTCAGCATGGAAGAGACGATAGCCTTATTGAGGGAAACGAAGCCTGCATGTAAGGTGATGGTAGGAGGAGCAGTCTTAAATCAGGAATACGCAGATATGATAGGCGCTGATTTCTACGGAAAAGATGCGATGCAGTCTGTATATTATGCACAGAAAATATTAGAGGAGGACTAGGATATGGGATTAATCATACCGAAGAATTATGACCCACATTTGAGTGTGAGGGAGACGCAGGAAGCCATCAAATACATAAGAGATACTTTCCAGAAAGAATTCGGAAAAGAGATGAATCTGGAGAGGATCTCTGCGCCGCTTTTTGTAGAGAAGAGCAGTGGACTTAATGATAACTTAAATGGTGTGGAACGTCCGGTGGCATTTGACATGCGGAGTCTTCCGGGGGAGACTGTAGAGGTTGTACATTCGCTGGCAAAATGGAAACGTATGGCTCTTCATGAGTATAATTTCAAACCGGGCGAAGGTCTTTATACAAATATGAACGCGATCCGCCGTGACGAGGAACTTGACAATCTTCATTCGGTCTATGTGGATCAGTGGGATTGGGAGAAAGTGATCAAAAAAGAAGAGCGTACGATGGAGACATTGAAGGAAACCGTGCGTACGATCTTTAAGATCATCAAACACATGCAGCATGAAGTGTGGTATCGTTATCCGAATGCGGTAAAGCACCTTCCGAAAGAAGTTACATTTGTGACATCACAGGAACTGGAAGACAGATACCCGAATAAGACGGCGAAAGAAAGAGAGAATCTGATCACGAAGGAATACGGTTGTGTATTCTTAATGCAGATCGGCGATAAGTTAAAAAGCGGGGAGCCACATGATGGACGTGCCCCCGATTATGACGACTGGAGTCTGAATGGCGATATTTTATTCTGGCATGATGTGCTTGGCTGCGCCCTTGAGATATCCAGTATGGGAATCCGTGTAGATGAGAAGGCGCTTGATGAGCAACTTAAGAAAGCAGGCTGTGATGACAGAAGAGAACTTCCTTATCATAAAATGTTGCTGAATGGAGAACTGCCGTACACCATAGGAGGCGGTATCGGTCAGTCGAGGCTTTGTATGCTGCTGCTTGACCGTGCGCATGTAGGTGAAGTTCAGGCAAGTATCTGGCCGAAAGAAATGAAAGAGATCTGCCGTCAGAACGATATGTTTTTATTATAGTTACAACACAGGAGGAGTCAGTTATGATACGAGGACTTGATACAATGGTCCGAAAAATTCGGAGAGAAGTATTTGAAGAAGTTGCACGGCTCGGTTTTGAGGGTAATTCAGATACACTCAATGACGATATGGAGGCGATTCCGTATAAACTTGTAAATGATGAAAGCAAGTACCGTGATAACGTATACCGTGCCCGGTCTGTCGTAAGAGAGCGTCTGCGTCTTGCAATGGGTCTGGCGCTCCGTCCGGAGAACAGGCCGGTGCATCTGACTGCAGGTGTAGAGGCAAGCAATATTTCTGAGAAATATTATGAGCCGCCGCTTATGCAGGTGATCCCGTCCGCATGTATGGCATGTGAGGAGAAAGGGTACGAAGTCAGCAATATGTGTAAAGGCTGCCTTGCCCACCCGTGCATGGAGGTCTGTCCCAAAGACGCTATTTCCATGGTAAACGGGAAATCTTACATAGATCAGGAAAAATGTATTAAGTGCGGGAAATGTAAATCCGCCTGCCCTTATGATGCGATCGCGAAAAAGGAGCGTCCATGCCAGCAGGCATGTGGTGTGGGGGCTATCGAGTCTGATTCTCAGGGACGTGCGAAGATCAATAATGACAAATGTGTTTCCTGCGGTATGTGTATGGTAAGTTGTCCGTTTGGAGCAATTTCTGACAAATCTCAGATTTTTCAGTTGGCACATGCGCTGAAGGACGGGGAGCAGATCATTGCAGAGATCGCCCCTGCCTTTGCAGGGCAATTCGGAGATAACATCACTCCGCGAAATATCAAGGCAGCCTTGCAGGAACTGGGGTTTTCAGAAGTATATGAGGTTGCCCTTGGCGCGGATATCGGGGCGATCGCAGAGGCACATCATTATGTAGATAAGGTTGTGACAGGAGAATTACCGTTTCTTCTTACTTCCTGCTGTCCGTCATGGGCAATGATGGCAAAGAAATTTTTCCCGGAGATCATTGACCAGATCTCACAGGAACTGACGCCAATGGTCGCGACTGCACGTACGATCAAGCAGGAACACCCGAATGCAAAGGTCGTCTTTATCGGACCATGTGCAGCGAAGAAACTGGAAGCGATGCGGAGAACGATAAGGAGTGACGTAGACTTTGTAGTTACTTTTGAAGAACTGCAGGCAATGTTCGATGCGAAAGACATCGATCTTACAAAGTATGAGGCAGAGTCCTCTTTCCATAATGCGACAGGAGCAGGACGGGGATACGCAGTTGCAGGCGGCGTAGCAGAGGCTATTGAAAAATGTATCAATGAGTATTACCCGGGAACAGAGGTAAATATCGAGCATGCGGAAGGACTGACAGAATGCAGGAAGGTGCTTACGCTTGCAAAAGCGGGTAAGATGAACGGCTGTCTGATCGAGGGTATGGGATGTCCCGGAGGCTGTGTGGCAGGCGCAGGAACGAATATTCCTGTCGCAAAGGCACAAAAGAAGATCAGGGACTTTGTAGAAGCCTCTTCTTCACAGATCCCGCCGAAGGAACTGGAAGAGATCGAATTGAATTAGGAAGCAGGAATT
>CAYOSJ010000035.1:19928-21087 GCA_964406595.1 uncultured Dorea sp. | reverse complement strand
TTCGCCTCGATCGCCTGATGAAGTCCGTCAGAATAACGCCGTCCCGGCATGATACGTCCGGTAAATTCATCAACGATAAGAACCTGATCATCTTTCACCACATAATCCTGATCTTTGAACATCAGGTTATGTGCACGGAGCGCAAGGATAATGTTGTGCTGGACTTCCAGATTTTCCGGATCTGCAAGATTCTCAATATGAAAGAAACGTTCCACCTTCTTGACGCCATCTTCCGTCAGGTTGATGTTCTTCTCCTTCTCATTTACGATAAAGTCTCCGGTCTCCTCAATGTCCTCGCCCATGATCGCGTTCATTTTCGTAAACTCGCCACTTGCCTCACCACGCTGTAACTGGCGTGCAAGAATATCACATGCCTCATACAATTTTGTGGATTTTCCACTCTGTCCCGAGATGATCAGCGGAGTTCTCGCCTCATCGATCAATACAGAGTCCACCTCGTCAATGATGGCATATTTGAGCCCTCTTTGCACCAGCTGCTCCTTGTAGATGACCATATTATCTCTCAGATAATCAAATCCAAGTTCATTATTGGTGACATAAGTGATATCACAATTATATGCCGCACGTCTCTCATCATTATCCATACTGTTGAGTACCACACCGACAGTCAGTCCCAAAAACTCATGGACACGTCCCATCCACTCCGCGTCACGCTTTGCCAGATAGTCATTGACTGTGACAATATGGACTCCTTCGCCCGTAAGCGCATTCAGATATGCCGGAAGTGTAGATACCAATGTCTTACCTTCACCGGTCTTCATCTCGGCGATACGTCCCTGATGAAGAATGATGCCACCGATCAGCTGCACGCGGTAATGTCTCATTCCAAGACTTCTGTCTGCTGCCTCTCTTACAACTGCATAAGCCTCCGGCAGAATATCGTCTAACGTCTCTCCCTCTTTCAGACGTTCCTTAAATTCTCTTGTTTTCTCCTTAAGTTCACTGTCAGAGAGTTCCCTCATCTCCGGCTCTAACGCCTCGATCGCATCTGCGATCGGATAGATACGTTTTAATTCATTCTCACTATGTGTTCCAAATATTTTCTGCAATAAACTCATATCGAAACATACTCCTTGCTCGTAAATTTACTCATTCTCCATTCTAACACTATCCCCATCTCAATTCAATAAATTTATAA
>CAYOSJ010000035.1:0-19828 GCA_964406595.1 uncultured Dorea sp. | reverse complement strand
GTTCCGATGCCGCCTGCATAAGTGACCGGGATTCTGTCAAACTCACCCAGGATCGCCGCAAGTGTCTCGTCAATCCCCGATGCCTTTCCTTCTACGTCCACGCCATGCACAAGAAATTCGTCGCAATATGTCGATAGATGTCGTAATATATCTGTTGACATCCTTAGATTCGTAAACTTCTGCCAGCGGTCCGTAACAATATAATACTCTGCCGGGGCGCTTTCCTCCTGCTCTTCCATCCCTTTTTTACGACAGCTTAAGTCCAGGACGATCCTTTCTTTCCCGACAGTGCTCCTAAGTTTCTCCAGATGTTCCCACTGAAGTTCTCCACCCTGAAATACATAAGAAGTCACGATCACATGACTCGCTCCTGCCTCAAGATACGCTTTCGCATTCTCTGCCGTGATCCCCCCGCCGACCTGAAGACCTCCGGGGTAAACCGAAAGTGCCCGCAGCGCCTGTGCTTTTGTCTTTTCATAATATTTTGAAGAGACCGGATTCAATAAGATGACATGGCCGCCTGCTAATCCGTCCCTTCTATATAAATCTGCATAATACTCTGCACCATGCACGGAAGCGTAGTTTTCCGTTGCCTGGTCTCCCGCATCTTTCAGGCTTCCGCCTACGATCTGTTTCACCTGTCCGTTATGTATGTCAATACATGGTCTAAAACGCATCTTCCCTCTCCTGCCTTTACTCTTTAAATCCACAAAACCGAGTTCCCTCTGTTTTGCAGTATATCACAATCCTTTCTATATGAAAAGAGCGCACCTTTCATTCGGTACGCTCTTTTTCTTTTTAACATCACTGTCTTGTATCTTTTCCGTCAACTGCATCGCCCACATTATCCATGCCATCTCTTACGTCATCACCGATCTCGTCAAGAACACCTTCTCTGCGGTCATTGTCTGTGCCGTCTGTCACATCATTCACATTCCCATTGTCTGTCGTGTTATTCGTATTGTCTTTGTTCCCGGTCGTGTCCGTATTTGCTCCGTCGCTTACCGCGCCGTTATCATCTGCCGCATTTTTACTTCCACAGGCAGTAACGCTCATGATGGCACAGGCACATAGAAGCACCATACACAATTTCTTGAACTGTTTCATAATTCATTCTCCCTTTCATGTATATTTATCTATCCATCAAGTAACCAAAAATTTACTTGTTGCTAGTAATATCTGCAGATCAGGAAAATATATACCTGAAAGGAAGGGGAATTTTTTTCCAATTTTAAACTCTCTCCGCAATACGTCCGCTTCTGTATGCCTCAAGAAGCATCTTAAGATCTTCGATCTGCTCCTTCAGATCTCTTCCGATATCCGTATCTCCTACACGCTTTCTTTCAGCCACCCGCTTCACCGTCACACTGTCAGAACGAATGTCCGTTTCTTTTTCAATCGCTGCCTCTGTCGATTCAAAAGGTTCATGGGCTGCCAGGATCAGTCCGCGGGAATTATAGATGAGTGTATATCCCGCTATGCCCGTCTCCTTCTGGTACGCCTTTGAAAAGCCTCCGTCAATGACAAATACCTTTCCTCCACACTTGATCGGATTCTCTCCGTTCTTCGTCTTTACAGGCACATGTCCGTTGATAATATGTGTTTCCTCTGTTCCAAGTCCGAATTCCTTTAAAATATTATTTACAACTTCTTCATTTTCAAGCAGGGTATAATAAGGATTCTTTGTCTCTTTATGTGTTTCCTTCTCCTTAAGGAAATACCGCTCAAAGGTTGCCATCTTATCTTTTCCGAAAAGTGGGGAACCTTCGCCTAACCAGATGTACCACATCATATCCTTTCCCCGCTCCTTTTCTTTGTCATCCAGAGCATAAAATCCTTTTCTCACATAACTCTCCAGCACCTCATAAAGACTTTTCCCTTTATAGGTCTGTCCGTATATGGACACCGGTTTTAAACTTCCATCTTCCTGGAGGGGCACACAGCCGTGATACAGAAGATTGTTATTATAAACCTTATAAAGACCGCCTTTATTCAGCAGAAATCTCATGTGTTCCTGAAGCCTTGCACAATTTTCAAATGCCTTTGTAAGACGCTCCATGACGTCCTCCTCTGCCGCAGTAAGGGCATAAGGCCTCTTCGGGTCAATTGTCGGGAAATTCTTATCCAGCAGTTCGTAAGTTTTTCCGTCAATCTCAATGGTTCCCTTTTCAAAATCAATGCGGTGAAGAAGATTTCTGTCTGCCAGCTTAAAGCCGGGGTTCTTTTTAATGATCTGCCCTTCCACCTTAAATTGTATGATAGAGATCGCCTTGTGCATCATCACATCCAGAAGCATCTGGTTCTTTCCATAATTCGGCGCAGCCTTAAGCTGGAAGCACTCACAGGGGTCATCCCCATAAGTATCCATCGCAAAGGTAGCAAGAGGAAGCAGATTAA
Source organism: uncultured Dorea sp. (assembly GCA_964406595.1). GTDB lineage: Bacteria > Bacillota > Clostridia > Lachnospirales > Lachnospiraceae > CAPEBR01. Next base: position 17,431 of record CAYOSJ010000035.1, on the reverse strand, counting down.
TTCCATATCCGTCCTCCAGGATATCCAGGTTCCCGTATCTTGCGCAGATCCGCACGACGTTTGCGATACAGCCTCTCTGCCCTGCTGCCGCTCCCATCCAGAGCACATCATGATTGCCCCACTGGATATCAACGGAATGATAATCGATAAGTTTATCCATGATCAGATGCGGCCCCGGTCCCCGGTCATAGATATCTCCTACAATATGCAGATGATCTACCGTAAGCCTCTGAATCAGTTCACAGAGGGCGATAATAAATACTTCCGCCCTGCGGATTCCGATGATCGTGCTTACGATAGAATTATAATAAGATTCCTTATCTGACGAAAGCGATGATTTCTCGGTAATAAGTTCCTCGATCACATAGGCAAATTCCTCCGGCAGTGCCTTGCGGACCTTTGACCGGCTGTATTTGCTTGCGGCGCATTTGCACACTTCTATCAAACGGTACAAAGTGATCTTATACCATTCCTCCATGTCTTCCTCGGTCTTTTTTACCAGTTCGATCTTTTCCTTCGGATAATAAATAAGAGTAGCAAGAGACTGTTTTACCTTGCTGCTCATCGTGTTGCCGAAAACATCGTCAATTTTATGACAAACTGCGCCTGAACCATTCTTAAGTACATGGGCAAATGCCTCATATTCCCCATGGATATCTGTAAGAAAATGCTCCGTGCCTTTCGGAAGATTCAAAATCGCCTGCAGGTTGATAATCTCTGTAGACGCCCTTGCAATTGTCGGGTAAAGCTGTGATAAACGCTCCAGATAGCGTGATTCTAATTCTTTCATACCTTTCTCCTTTTTGTAATTTCATTAGGGACGGTGCAGCCTCGCCTCCGGCTGCGTTGCCCCCTTCCCTAGATCACATCGGACATGTCGTAGCGGCCGGCTGGCTTGCCTGCCAGGAATTTTGCGGCTTCTACAGCGCCCTTTCCAAACACTGTTTTGGAATACGCTGTATGTTTCAATTCGATCACCTCGTCTGGTCCGGCAAATATGATCTCATGTTCTCCCACGATCGTCCCTCCGCGCACGGCGGATATGCCCATCTCCTTTTTCTCTCTTTTTTCTCTCCTCTGGCTTCTGTCGTATACATAAGCATACGCATGGTCCATTGCCTCATTGATGGAATCTGCAAGTGCCAGAGCCGTCCCACTGGGGGCGTCTACCTTCTGGTTATGGTGACGTTCTACAAGTTCAATATCAAACCCTGCGCCTGCCAGGACCTTTGCTGCATCCTTTACAAGTTTTAAAAGCAGGTTGATCCCAAGAGACATATTTGCTGATTTTAGTACCGCTGTCTTTTTCGCTGCTTCCTCTACCTTTGCAAGCTGTTCTTCAGAAAGTCCTGTTGTGCACAGCACTACAGGAAGCCTCTTTTCTACGCAGTGATCAAGAAGCTTATCCACTGCCCCCGCATTCGAAAAGTCAATCACTACATCTGCCTCTACATCACATTTTTCTATACTTTCAAACACAGGATAAGAGTTGGAGATACCTGTGTAAGTATCCACACCTGCCACAAACTCTATATCGGCATCCTCCCTTACAAGACCGGTGATCACCTGTCCCATCTTTCCGTTACAGCCATGCATGATTGCCCGTATCATTTTATCATTCCTCCTTTTGTATGTCAGAAAAGGTATCCTTTATAAGGATACCTTTTCCTTATGCTAATTGAATTCCAAAGTCCTTCATTGCCTGTGCCAGAGCCTTCTCGTGTTCTGGTGTCAATTCCGTCATCGGCATACGAAGAGGGCCACAGTCCTTCCCCATAAGCGCCATCGCTTTCTTAACCGGAATCGGGTTCACTTCACAGAAAAGCTGCTCAATGAGCGGGATTGCTTTCAACTGAAGCGCAAGACTTCCCTTTACATCTCCTGCAAAGAACTTCTCGCAGATGTCATGCGTCTCCTGTGGCGCAACATTTGATAACACAGAGATCACGCCCTTCGCTCCCAGAGATAAGAGCGGAACGATCTGGTCATCATTTCCGGAATACAATTCTACATTACCCTCTGTCAGTGACATGATCTTTGCCACCTGGGAGATATTTCCCGATGCTTCCTTTACACCCACGATATTCTCTACATTCTTCACAAGTTCTGCAACTGTTGCAGGCTCAATGTTGCAGCCTGTTCTGCTGGCTACGCTGTACATGATGATCGGCGCTTTTGCCTCTTTTGCAATCGCAGTATAGTGCGCGATCAGTCCTGCCTGCGTCGCTTTATTATAGTAAGGCGTGACAAGCAGAAGTCCATCTGCACCATACCCTACCGCCTCTCTTGACATCTCAATGGCAGTCCTCGTACAATTAGAACCTGTACCTGCGATCACCGGAATTCTCCCTTTCGCCCTTTCGATGGTGAACTTCACACACTCCAGATGCTCTTCTTCCGTCATCGTTGCGGCCTCGCCCGTTGTACCGCATATAATGATACTATCCGTCCCATTCTCACAATGGTAATCGATTAATTCGTCCAATTTATCATAATTGATGCTTTCGTCCTTATAAAATGGTGTGACAAGCGCCACTCCGGCTCCTGTAAAAACAGACATACTTATCCTCCTAATCTATACTTTTCGTTATTAAAAATTTTATCATTAATAGAATAAGATGTCAATGAGGGGTTCCCCCTTAAAATTCTTCCCGGGACTATCCTTCCATACATTCCAGTTTGCTTACAGACACTTCATAAGCAGTCCGCTCTTCCGTCTCCGTCTCTGTCAGTTTTTTAACATAATTCCGGCTCTGGATCCTTCCAAATATCTGCACATGCTCCCCCACCTCAAATGTGGACGCAAACCTCGCATTTCTGCCCCAGCAGATACAGGGTATGTAATCGGATTTTCCATAAGGCCTGTTCACCGCAAGGAGCAGATCTGCGATCTCTCTTCCAAGTGGCGTCTTACGGTATACCGGCAGTTTACATATATAACCATCTAAGAAGATACTGTTGGTCTTCGCTCCGTCCAGTTCTTCCTCTATAAAAGACACTTCTCTTACGAATACGGATAATACCAGCCGGTTCTTTTGTTCATCGTGCCTGTTATAAGAGCGGAACTGCCCGCTTGCCATGATGAATTCTCCGATATAGTCTTTGGTCACATCAATCAGACGCTCGGAAATCATAAGCGGGATCCTGTCCTCGGAGTTACTTAAGCGTCTCACACTCACCTCTACCATATAGAAGCCCTCTCCGAATACCTCATGGCTGAACGTGAACTCTGACACTACTTCTCCCATAATGGTTACCTGGTTGTTTTCAATGATCTTATCTGACATAATTTTACATTCTCCCTTCCTCTGAATCGTATTTCATGGTCATTAATCAGTCTATGAAGGACATTCTTCTTTTAGAACAACTTTTTTCACATCTTGTAAAATCCGTGAAATATGGTACACTATTAACGTTACGGCATATTGGCATATTAAAATAGGAAGAAGGAAATCATACATGAAAACAAAACGTGAAGATGTACGTAATATAGCTATCATCGCCCATGTAGACCATGGCAAGACTACACTGGTAGACGAACTTTTAAAACAAAGCGGCGTATTCCGTGAAAATCAGGAAGTGGAAGAACGCGTCATGGACTCCGGCGATATTGAAAGGGAACGTGGGATTACGATCTTGTCCAAAAACACCGCAGTCAACTATAAAGGAACCAAGATCAACATTATCGACACTCCCGGACATGCAGACTTCGGCGGTGAAGTAGAACGTGTCCTTAAGATGGTAAATGGCGTTATTCTTGTGGTCGACGCCTTTGAAGGCGCGATGCCGCAGACCAAATTCGTACTTCGAAAGGCGCTGGATTTAGATCTTCCGGTCATTGTCTGCATCAATAAGATCGACAGACCTGAGGCAAGACCTGACGAAGTGATCGACGAGATCCTGGAACTCTTCATGGATCTGGACGCTTCCGACGAGCAGTTAGACTGTCCTTTCGTCTTTGCGTCTGCCAAAGCAGGCGTGGCGGTTCTTGACCTCTCTGATGAAGAACAGAATATGGAGCCTCTTTTTGAGACGATCCTGGATTATATCCCGGCTCCCGAAGGTGACCCGGATGCAGATACACAGGTGCTTATCAGTACCATTGATTACAATGAATATGTGGGACGTATCGGCATCGGCAAAGTAGACAACGGAACGATCCGCACCGGAATGGACGCCGTTGTGGTAAATGCACACGATCCCGAACGGCAGACAAAAGTCCGCATCAGCAAATTATATGAATTCGAAGGATTAAATAAAGTAGATGTAAAAGAAGCAACCATCGGCTCCATCGTTGCTATCTCAGGAATCACGGATATCTCTATCGGAGATACGATCTGCTCTCCTGAGAATCCACAGGCGATCCCATTCCAGAAGATCTCTGAACCTACGATCGCCATGCAGTTTATCGTAAATGACAGCCCGTTTGCCGGACTGGAAGGAAAATATGTGACTTCCCGCCATTTAAGAGACCGTCTCCTGCGGGAACTGAACACGGACGTCAGCCTCCGCGTAGAAGAATCCGGATCAACAGACAGTTTCAAAGTATCCGGGCGAGGCGAGCTTCATCTCTCGGTACTGATCGAAAATATGCGAAGAGAAGGTTATGAATTCGCTGTAAGCAAGGCAGAAGTCCTTTACAAAAAAGATGAAAACGGCAAGTTATCAGAGCCAATGGAGACTGCTTATATTGATGTACCGGAAGAATTTACCGGAACGATCATCGACAAATTAAGTCAGAGAAAAGGCGAATTACAGAACATGGGAACTACAGGTGGAAATTACACAAGACTGGAGTTCAAGATCCCGTCCCGCGGACTCATCGGATACCGCGGTGAATTCTTGACCGACACAAAGGGAAATGGCATTATGAATACAGCCTTTGACGGCTACGCTCCGTATAAAGGCGATATCCAGTACAGGAAACAGGGATCCCTGATTGCATTTGAAACAGGTGAATCCGTAACTTATGGCTTATACAGTGCACAGGAACGTGGAACCTTATTTATCGGAGCCGGTGAGAAGGTATATGCGGGAATGGTGATCGGGCAGAATGCCAAAACAGACGATATCGAGGTAAATGTATGCAAGATGAAACATCTCACCAACACCCGTTCTTCCGGTGCAGACGAGGCTTTGAGACTGACTCCGCCAAAGGTGTTAAGCCTGGAGCAGGCCCTCGACTTTATCGATACAGATGAACTTCTGGAAGTCACCCCCAAAACCCTTAGGATCCGCAAGAAGATCCTGGACCCTAAGATGAGAAAACGAGGAAATCGTTCATGACATTTTTATGGTTATTAGAAAAAATACGGACTCCACTTTTGGATGATCTTATGCAGTTTATCACTTACTTTGGTCAGGAAATGGTGATCATAGCCGTTATCTGCACGCTTTATTGGTGTGTGGATAAGCGCTTTGCTTATCTTCTGGGATTTAACTACTTTACAGCAGGCTTATGCGTACAGGTATTAAAGATTACTTTCCGTGTGCCAAGACCGTGGATCTTAGATCCCGACTTCCATGCGGTAAAAAGCGCCCTTCCAGGGGCGACAGGTTACTCTTTCCCAAGCGGGCACACCCAGGGCGCGACCAGCCTCTTCTTCCCGCTGGCATTAAGGTCACAGCGAAAGGGTATGAAGATCCTGTATGTGCTTGCCTTTATCCTTATCGGATTTTCCCGTATGTACCTGGGCTGTCATACCCCCAAAGACGTACTCGTATCCATGGGTCTGTCAATGGGAATCGCTCTTATCATCTGGCGGTTTCAGAGTCTTCTGCTGGATAATAACGATCACCTGACATTCATTGCCTGCCTCCTTGCAGGATTGTCTCTTGCAGTTGCTGCTTATGCCCTTTTCTTAAATGGAGCCGGCACGATCGAGACAACATACGCGGAGGACTGCTGCAAAGCCGCAGGCGCCGGTATGGGATTTGCCCTGGGATGGTATATCGAAAGACGTTATCTGAATTTTCGGGCAAAATGCAGGGGAATCTTTCCCGGCATTGCAAGGCTCTTTGTCGGTCTTGCAGCCGCATTTGCATTAAAAGAAACTGCCGGACTGATTCTTGGAAGTTCTGTCTTGGCAAAAATGGCTGAGTACTTTATACTTGTATTATGGGTGTTGATCATCTACCCTTATCTATTTCATAAAATGCAAAGGAGTACCCTATGAGACAATATGTATCGATCTTTCTGAAGAGACTGGCAACGATCCTTGAATTTTTTATTGCTCTTATGCTGGCTGTGGGAATCATACTCTTATGTTTCCGTATGGCTGCATCACTTGCAAATATTCCTGATCTCAATGTATGGCCGAACTATGATGACCTCCTTGAGACATGCTTTAACCTGATCATCGGTGTAGAGCTGATCCGCATGATGTACTATCACACCCCAAATACGGTATTCGAAGTACTTCTCTTTGCCATTGCGAGGCAGATCATCATCGACCACTCTTCTGTATGGGGCAATCTGGTAGGCGTATGCGCCATTGCAGTCTTATTTGCAACAAGAAAATATCTGTTCTGCGAATTCGACGTAGCGGACGAAGTGATCCTCCGGGCAAGCATGAAAGTAAAGTCAGCAAACAGACTACTCGGAATCCATATCCCCTGCGAAGGAAATGAAACACTTCTGGAAGTATTCGACAAAAAATGCGAGGAATTCAAAGTAGAAAAAGGCGTAGGCGCCAGCATCTACTTTACAGACTGTGGTCTTCGTGCCGCCAAGATGCATAATGAAAAAATTTCCAGAATTGAGGTAATCCGTCCTATACATTAGCAACAAAACATGCTATACTGAATATATCAGATAGATTGTTGTTATAACATTTAATTATCAGACTATACTATCTGAAATTTTATTCAAAAGGAGTTGGGATTATGAAATTTATCATCGTAGGAAAGAACATTGATGTAACACCTGGCTTGAAAGACGCAATAGAACACAAATTAGGAAAATTAGAACGGTATTTTACTCCTGACACAGAAATTCATGTAACACTCAGTGTACAGAGAGAACACCAGAAAATGGAAGTGACGATCCCTGTGAAGGGCAATATCATCCGCTCTGAGCAGGAAAGCGACGATATGTATGTAACGATCGACTTAGTAGAGGAAGTCATCGAACGTCAACTTCGAAAATATAAAAACAAACTAATTGCAAGACATCAGGAGGGAAATAATTTCAATAAAGAACTTTTCGATTCTGATGAAACCATTGACACAGATGAGATCAAGATTGTCCGCACGAAAAAATTCGGCATCAAGCCGATGTTCCCGGAAGATGCCTGTGTACAGATGGAACTTCTCGGACATAACTTCTTCGTATTCTGCAATGCGGAGACTGACGAAGTATGTGTCGTATACAAGAGAAAAGACGGCACTTTCGGATTGATCGAGCCAAGTTTTTCATAAGGATACAAGATCAAAAAATGAATATACATCTTGCATAATATAGGAGGGCGACTTTTCAAAAAAGTCGCCCTCCATGTCGCCTGATACAAATTCTTTTATTTCACCTGCCATCTTTTCTTCCTTCTATGGAGAACTGCGAAAATCCCTCCCGCGCCAGATATAAGCAGCACAAACAAAAATACCAGTTCACTATTATCACCTGTTTTCGGAATCAGAGACGTTGTTCCGGTTCCAGTTTTCGGAATTACAACAGCCGGACGCTTATATCCGCAGATCCTGCATTCTTCATGCCTGACCCCCGTCTCAGAAGCAGTTGCCTGTTTATCAATGATCCATTGAAAATCATGCGACGCAACACTTGCTCTGTCTCCGCAGATACATTCCAGATAGTGATTATCGTCATCAAATTTCCATGTCGTATCATAGACATGTCCACCATTGATATGAAGCAATGCTGCAACATTAAAATAAGATTTCATCTCTTCTATAATCGTATCTATAGGCGCAGACTTTCCATCGTTATATGTGATCCAGGAATCGCCTCTTTTTAAATAAACATTCTGGGAACTATTTTTCCCATAAGTATTATCGCCCTCAACTGCCGTGTTTTCGCCATAATACAGACAATCATACATTTGTCCGCCACCATAATTAGAACCGACCAGTCCGCCGGCAGTCCCGCCACTTACACTACAACCAGAGATACATCCTCGAATAGTTCCTCCCTGATTCTATCCGACAATACCGCCAATAGACCAACTACTTCCACGGACAGTTCCTGTAGATGAACATCCGATGACAGTTCCCTGATTGGCGCCAACTACCGCGCCTACATTTCCGGCTCCGTTAATATTTACCTGTTCCAGGACCACATTTTGAATTGTGCCTGAGGAAGATGCAAATAAGCCATTAGTTCCAGAAAGACCAGTGATAGTCTTTTTATTCCCATCAAATCTACCTGTATAACCGTCCATAGGCGTCCAGGTGAAACCTGCAAGGTCAATCGGATCTGTAACAATGGCAGAAATATCTTTAGAACCTCGATTGACTTCATCGGCAAACCAACAAAGATTTCCTGCATTTTTTAACTGATAAATGCCACCTGCAAGTTTAGGTTCTTCATAAGCGCCACAATCACAACGACCATTTGTAAAATTATGCTGTAATACAAGATGCACCTTATCATCCCTTTGAATACTATAATCTTGAAGTGTATTCCCATCTTCCAGTTCTTTATCCCCGAAAATCAGGCATTGATGATCAACAGCCACACCTTCCTTGTCATAAATCTTATTTTTAAGATCTTCAACAGAATCTGTAGGCTCCACTTCAACCGTAATGTGTTTGCCTGTAAGCGTTTCAACAAAAATCTGCATATACAATGCTGCCCCGCCAAGTTCTACCCTGACACCTGGAATATTTATCTTTTCCGCAAATGTATATCCTTCCTGCAAGACAGCGATAAATGTATATTCTCCGCTGTATGCCCCTTCTTCAGGATAATTCTCACAAGTCCATCCTAAAATATCAAGGATGCTCTCCCCTCCAGAGGTAGTAACCTTTATCTGATCAGGCAGCATAGACCGGACGATATCGGCGGTTACGATATTCCATACATCTGCACCGGGAAGAGACAGCGCCGCCGGAGTCACTGAAAGATCAAGAACATCCATTTCGTCAATCAGCTCCCAGGAGGTAATGCACTGTCCGTCAGCCGACATTACGTCATCGTCATCTTCCGCAGCAACTGCAACTATTCTAAACATCGGCATCAATCCCACTATAAGACAGATGGAAAGAAGCAGACACAACATCCGTTTTTTCACAAATAAAATCTCCTTTTACCTACATCTTAAAATCATTTATATAATACCCTTTATATCCCTGAAACGCAAGACTTTTGACAGAGTTACAAGATCAGGATATCCCCGTCTGCTTCCGCAAACATACACTCTCCCGCCTCGACAAGTCCTGCTTTTCCATTGGTACCCTCGGTAATCTCTGCCTTCACTGCCTCTGCTTCCTCCTGATCGATCACCGTCTGTATCTCCACCTTATCTGTATATATAGAATCCAGGATCTTAATCCCACGCTGCCCTAAAATATACTGTATCTTTCCAAGTCCGGTATAATCTGTCTGAATATGAAGTTTAACTCCGGGAATCCTGGTTATAATCACAGATGCAGCCAGTCCCTTCTGTACAGAGCCTGCGTATGCCCGTACCAGCCCTCCGGTTCCAAGAAGCGTCCCACCAAAATAACGGGTAACCACCACCACGATATTGCGAACTTCCATGCCAAGAAGTACATCCAGCATTGGTTTCCCTGCCGTTCCATTCGGCTCGCCGTCATCGCTGCACCGCTGAAGTTCTCCTCTTTCCCCGATCACATAAGCAAAACAATTATGCCTTGCATCCCAATATTTTTTACGCATCTTCTCTATGAACGCAAGCGCCTCTTCTTCTGACTTTGCCGGGCAGGTGGTTGCGATGAAACGAGATTTTTTCTCCACAAGTTCATCCTCACCGCCCTGATATAATTCTTTATATCTCATTGACATATATGCCCTTCTTTCCTTCCATATTTTTAATCGTCCCTGTATGGACATCTTCTGTTACAAACTTCTTACATACATTACTATAACGAAATTCTTAAGATTTTCAAATGAAAATATGAACTTTTCATTTTTTTCTTTCTTTCGACCTGTATATTTGCTATAATGAGTTGGTATAAAGGAGGCAAGTACTCATGAATTATGGAAAAAGACAAGCCGCCAAAAAGCAAAAGAAAATATCTTCAAAGTCTGCGATGCAGGGCAAACGCATGGGAGTCCGCCTTTTTAAGGCATTTCTTCTGTGTATTGTTGTCGTAGGTGTCGTAGGTGTTATCGGCGGCGGATTATTTGTCAAAAAGATCATTGACAATGCTCCGGAGATATCTCCGTCCCAGGTAAGGCCACAGGGATTTACTTCTATTGCCTACGCGGACGATAAGGCTACGGAGATTGGACGTTTTGTAGAAGAAGGTTCCAACCGTACTTACAAAACGATGGATGAGATTCCAAAAGAAATGGGAGACGCATTCGTTGCGATCGAAGATGAGCGTTTCTACAAGCATAACGGAATCGACCCCCAGGGTATTATACGTGCCGCTGTCGTAGGTCTTACTTCAGGAAGTTTTTCCGAAGGTGCCAGTACACTGACCCAACAGCTCATTAAAAATAACGTATTTCCGAATTTCGTAAACGAGAATACCTTTTATGACAGAGTACAACGAAAGCTGCAAGAACAATTCCTTGCCATCGAGATTGAAAAACAGATGGACAAAGAAGAGATTCTGGAAGCCTATATGAACACGATCAACCTGGGTCAGAACTCTCTTGGTGTGCAATCTGCGGCAAAACGCTATTTTAATAAAGACGTGTCTGAACTGACTCTGTCTGAATGTACCGTCATCGCCGGTATCGCTCAGAACCCATCGGCACTGAATCCGGTCACTGACCCGGAGGCAAATGCCAAACGACGTGAAAAAGTTCTGGGAGATATGCTGGCACAGGGATATATCGATCAGGCTGCTTATGACGAAGCCATGGCTGACGATGTATATTCCAGGATCCAGACAGTCAATGCAGCCGTACAGGATGCAAGCCCGTACAGTTATTTTGTAGACGCGCTCTCCGAGCAGGTGATCCAGGATCTTCAGGATCAATGCGGATTTACAGAGACACAGGCTTACACGGCAGTATATAGTGGCGGATTAACGATCCATTCTACACAGAACCTTGCGATACAGGCTATCTGTGATGAAGAGATGAACAATGACGCAAACTACCCGTATCTCAAAGAATATGGTCTTGACTATGCCCTCACGGTCACTCGTGCAGACGGCTCCATCGAGAACTATTCTTCCGGTCATATAAAACAATATGGATGGGATGTATATGGTGACTCACAGGGACTTGTATTCTCAAGCGAAGATGCCGCCTACGCCCGTATAGAAGAGTGGAAAGCAACGATTGCACAGGAAGGCGACACTTATATGGAAGTCGTGAATATCTCTCCACAGCCGCAGGCTTCCCTGACATTGATGGATCAGTATACAGGACAGATAAAAGCCATGGTCGGCGGACGGGGTCCTAAGACGACCAGCCTTTCTCTGAACCGTGCATTTACAGGTTCTACAAGACAGCCCGGTTCCTGTTTTAAAGTCGTGGCTGCTTATGCTCCTGCGATCGATACGAACAATAAGACACTGGCAACCCTTATCCGAGATGAGAAATTCACTTATGAAGGCGGTCAGGAAGTAAAGAACTGGTGGGGCAGCAGTTACAAAGGAGATATGACCGTCCGTCAGGCGATCACACAGTCAGCCAATGTCTGTGCCGTGAAGACGATCACAGACATCACTCCTCAGGTTGGTTTTGACTACTGTGAGAAACTCGGTATTACAACTATGGTAGAGAGCCGTGAGATCGAAGGGTATGGAACTGTTTCCGATATTATGCAGTCTACCGCTCTCGGCGGTCTGACTGACGGCGTATATAACTATGAATTGTGTGGGGCTTATGCAACATTTGCCAACAAAGGTGTCTATAACCGCCCAATTCTATATACACAGGTACTTGACCACGATGGCAACGTTCTTCTGGATGGAACTCCGGACAGCCATCAAGCAGTATCCGACAGTACCGCGTTCCTTCTTACAAGCGCAATGCGTTCCGTAGTAGAAGATCCTGCCGGAACCGGTGGAATGGCAAGATTAAGCAACATGCCCGTAGCAGGTAAGACAGGTACTTCTACCGACAATGACAACAATGATAAAGATCTGTGGTTTGCAGGTTATACACCTTACTATACATGTACTGTATGGGGCGGCTACGATGACAACAAACCATTGAATGGTCTTGGAAACTTCCATCTTCAGATATGGCAGGCAGTTATGAGCCGTGTACATGAAGGATTGGAATACAAAGATTTCGAAATGCCAAGTTCTGTAGAACAGAAAACAGTATGTAAATACACCGGATATCTGGCAGTTGCCGGAAAATGTCCGACGATCACAGAGTACTTCGCAAAAGGCTCTGTTCCAAACACCGCATGTCCCGGTCATAAAGGAGTCATCGGCAGCGATGGCAAGGATATAGGTGAAGCCGAAGAAGCGAAGAAAAAAGAGGAAGAAGAAGCAAAGAAAAAGGAAGAGGAAGAAGCAAATAAGCCTGAGACTCCTACCGAACCTACTAATCCTGATCCAGGCGGCGGTGACACTGGCGGCGGTGATACTGGCGGTGGCGACACTGGCGGCGGTGACACTGGCGGCGGCGACACTGGCGGTGGCGACACTGGTGGCGGCGACACTGGCGGTGGCGACACTGGTGGCGGCGACACTGGCGGTGGCGACACTGGTGGCGGTGACGCTGGCGGCGGGGAAGGTACCGGCTAAACCACTCCTTGCTCCTGGTAACGGCATAGCAACTGAATAGACAATACGAGGGTGTGTAAAACCATCAAGTTTCGATGATTTTACACACCCTCTTCTATTTTGTAATAAACCCTTTACAGCCGAATCTTCACCACATCTACATCAAGGTCCCACAGAAACTTATCCAGGTCTTTATAAGACAAAAATACGGTAGCCGTATTCTCAAGAGGATGGATCCCCAAACTCTTGCATTTACTCAGATCCTTATCAATAAAAAACTCTACCGCATGGTCGGTATCATTCATAAGCCCAAACGGAGATACGCTTCCCTGCTTCAGCCCCAGATATTTCTCCAGCCGTTCCTCCGAAGCAAAACTTACATTCCCTGCACCAAGCTGTCTTCCTACCGCTTTTAAGTCCACCTGTTTCTTTTCATCACATGTAATAAGAAAATGTCTCTTTCCTTTGGAGTCCCGCAAAAACAGATTCTTACACAACGTTCCCTTTGCCGGCAGACCAAGCCTGTCCATATCTTCCATTGTATGTACCGGCTCATGCTCCACTACCTCATACTTGATCTTCAATTTATCAAGGGCATCATATACCCGTTTCTTCTGGTCTTCCATACTGACATCTCCTTTTCTCTCTGTCTTTTTCGGTTTTTTATATTATATTGCACCCTATCAGGAAAGTAAAGCAAAAAGTTCGTCCACAGCCTTCTCATAGTCGTTTACTTTCTGCGCTTTCTTTATCTTTTTCAGGATCTTTTCACCGCCCTCGAATCGCTTTCCCAGATAACACCAGATTTCCTTCATCTTGAACAGCACATTCGTATCTCCGAAGTTGATCTCCCTGTATTCCGCCAGAAGTTTATCATGAAATGCACGCAGGCGTTGTACATCCCGGAAAATCATTCTGCCATCTGCACGCACAGATGAAGTTCTTCCCATATCCGCTTTGCACCCGGATATATCTTCCAATAGTTCAGGGTCACCGATGATCCCTCTTCCCAGCATCACTGCCCCAATCTTCGGAAACTGTCCGCAGATATTCTGACAATCTTCCGCCATAAAGATATCTCCATTGTAGCACAACGGACATCTGCATTTTTTCGTTGCATCGGAGAACACGTTAAGATTTGGCGTGTTTCCATAATAATCTTTCTGTACCCGTGGGTGAATGATCAGTTCTTCCAACGGATATCTATTATAAATATCCAGGATCCTGTCAAATTCCTCTGGATTATCGCGCCCGATCCTTGTCTTAACGGATACCTTCACATCCACTTTTTCAAATATCTGATATAAAAATTCATCCAGTTCTTTGGGTTTTGCCAGGAATCCCGAACCACGAAACTTTGACACCACTGTCTTTGACGGACAACCAAGATTCAGATTCACTTCCCGGTAACCATATACTTTTAATTTTTCTACTGTCTGCAGGAATCCTTCTACATCGTTGGTAAGTATCTGCGGCACGAGATACATTCCCTCATTATTATCCGGCAGGATCTCCTGCGTTTCTCGCGTGTTGAACCCCTTCTTCGTATGAGGCACAAAAAATGGCGTAAAATATTTATCCATAGATTTGTAATATGTATGATATGCCCGCCGGTATACATAAGTTGTAATTCCCTCCAACGGAGCCAGATAGTATTTCTTTTTATTCATCTTTGCCAAGCCTTCCTTTTTCTACTCCCGGCTTAATAAAATTGTCATAGGCATAATTCCACAATTCTTGGGATCCTTCTCCCGTATTTCCATTACGCTCCATCACCTGTGAATAACGGACACCGTGTTCCAGCCAACTCTTCCAATCAGCTGCCGCATTAAGCATCAGCGGCTGCACACAGTCCATGGCATGGGCAAACTTCGCCTCCGGCGTGTCCCATTCCTCAAATTCATCCCACAGCGCCCGCAACTTCTTCTGCTGATCTTCCGGCAACAGTCCGTAGATCCTGTCTGCCGCTTTTCGTTCCCGCTCTTCTTTTGTCTTCTTTCCTTCCTCGTCGTAAGCATAAGTATCTCCGGCATCTATTTCCACCAGATCATGCGTCAACAACATGGCAACGGTTTTCAGGACATCTATCTTCTCATTGGCATATTCGCTTAAAAGAAGAGTCATGATCGCTATATGCCACGCATGCTCCGCATCATTTTCTTTCCGTTCTCCGGTAGACAGATATGTCTGCCTCCCAATAAATTTTTCCTTATCTATTTCTCTGATAAAATCAAACTGTTGATCTAATCTACCTTTATCCATAGTATGATATCTCCTTATACTCTTCCCGAATCATCTTTCCCGTCTCCTAAAAATTCCAGAATCGATTCTACAGGAATCACTACGTTCCGAAGTGTACCGTTTTTCTCTTTCTCCTTACGGCTCTCTCCATTCTTTTGACCTTTACGAAGATTTTCCGGAAATAGATCTGTCTTAATCTCATTCATAGGACATACTCCTTTCATACAACCTGTTTTTATATAGAGTATGTCCCTCTGTATCTGAAATATTCTAAACCGCCAAGCGGTTGATTATATCAATTTCCCCTCATAACCATTAATTCCGCCAATATTTACTGCATCATATCCTGCCTTCTGCAAAAATGCAACGGCTCTTTTTGCCCTCGCCCCGCTAAAACAATACACGAACAGCGGCGTCGCCTTATCCATACTGATTGTCGGTAATTGATTCATCGGAAAATTAATACTTCCTTCTATATGACCATCCTTATATTCCTGCTCAGAGCGGACATCTAACAATACCGCACCCGGCACACTTTCCATTTTTTTCAGTCCCTCTTCCAGACTGATTTCATTTTTAAATAAATCCCGTAAACCCATTTTATATCCTCCTTGCCTTTGAACTGTTATTTATTCACATCATATCCTCCGTAAAGAATTCCTTCTGTGATTTTATCACATTCATTACTACACCATAGGCTACTGTATCATAGACTGACTCATAATATAGACTTCTCACCCTCTTTTATCAATATCCATAGCAGGACTCTGATAATACGTCCATTTACGTCCATCCAACGCACCCTCTTTTAACTCTTTTACCATCATCGCGGATGGAAAATGTCCGCCCTATTCCATACAATCCCTCCTTATATCTTCGTAGACCATTCCTGACAGTTCCACACCTTGGTCACAATATCCTGATAGAACTCCGGTTCATGACAGATAAGAAGTATGCTTCCTTTATACGCCTTAAGCGCCCGCTTTAATTCCTCCTTCGCATCCACGTCCAAATGGTTTGTCGGCTCATCAAGAAGTAAAATATTCGTCTCTGTATTAACAATCTTACACAGACGCACCTTCGCCTGCTCACCTCCAGAAAGAACACGCACCTGACTTTCGATATGCTGAGTCGTCAGCCCACATTTTGCCAAAGCCGAGCGCACCTCATATTGAGTCCATGATGGAAACACCTTCCAAATTTCTTCAATGCAGGTTGTCTTATTATTTTGGTCACTTTCCTGCTCAAAATACCCGATTTCCTGATAATCTCCACGTTCTACACTTCCCGCATACGCTGGAACCAGACCGAGAATACTCTTAAGAAGAGTCGTTTTGCCGATTCCGTTGGCTCCTACAAGCGCAATCTTCTCTCCACGCTCCATCGTCATATTCAACGGACATGACAACGGCTCATCATAGCCGATCACCAGTTCCTTCGCCTCAAATATCATTTTACCTGAAGTCTTTCCTTGTTTGAAATGAAACTGTGGCTTCGGCTTCTCCTTCACCAGTTCAATCACGTCCATCTTATCCAACTTCTTCTGGCGGGACATCGCCATATTCCTCGTGGAAACCCTCGCTTTATTTCTTGCCACAAAGTCCTTTAGTTCTTTAATCTCCTGTTGCTGGCGATTATATGCTGCCTCAAGTTGAGATTTTTTCATGGCATAGACTTCCTGAAAATGCTCATAATCTCCCGGATAGCGATCTAACGCCTGATTCTCCATGTGATAAATAATATTTACCACGCTGTTCAAAAATGGAATATCATGAGAAATAAGGATAAATGCATTCTCATACTCCATCAAATATCGTTTCAGCCATTCGATATGATTCTCATCCAGATAGTTGGTCGGCTCGTCAAGAAGCAAAATATCCGGTTTCTCCAAGAACAGTTTTGCCATAAGCACCTTAGTTCTCTGTCCGCCAGAGAGTTCTGATACGTCCCTGTCCAGCCCAATATCCTTAAGTCCCAATGCCTGTCCTACTTCCTCCACTTTCGCATCTATCATATAAAAATCATGGTGTTCCAGCAGATCCTGGATAGTTCCCGTTTCCTCCAGAAGTTTTGTCATCTCTTCTTCATCTGCGTCCCCCATACGGCTAAACATCTCATTCATATCCTCTTCCATCTGGAACAGAAAATCAAATGCGGATTTCATCACGTCGCGGACAGTCATACCCGGTTTCAATACTGTATGCTGATCCAGATATCCTACCCGCACCTTTCTTGCCCACTCAACCGTTCCCTCGTCCGGTCTTAATTTCCCGGTAATAATATTCATAAATGTAGACTTTCCTTCACCGTTTGCGCCGATGAGACCAATATGCTCTCCCTTCAACAAACGAAA
>CAYOSJ010000034.1:0-21164 GCA_964406595.1 uncultured Dorea sp. | reverse complement strand
TGGGAGCATCGGGATCACCCGGTCTACCAGATACACACTGGTTCCTCTTTCAAAAGCCTCCCTGTCAAGAGCACTTTTCTCCTGTACATAATTCGTCACATCTGCAATATGCACGCCAAGAATATAATTGTCCCCGTCTCTTGTAACAGACACTGCATCGTCAAGGTCTTTCGCGTCCTCTCCGTCTATGGTTACCATCTGCCAGTCACGCAGGTCTTTTCTTCCCTCCATGTCGGCTTCACTTACCGGTTTCGCCACACGTTCCGCCTGATGCAGCACTTTTTCAGAAAATTCCACAGGCAGATCGTACCCTTTCACGATCGACAGGATATCTGTACCGGGATCATTTACATGACCGATGATCTCCACGATCTTCCCTTCCGGTTTTCTGCCATTTCCACCATAAGAGACCAGTTCTGCCACAACCTTATGCCCGTCCACGGCTCCTTTCGAAGCTTCCGCCGGAATAAATATATCACTGATCACACGGGGATTGTCCGGCAGCACAAATCCATAACTACTGTTCGCCCGTTTCTGATACAGACCTACAATTCTTGTAAGCCCGCGTTTCACAATGCGTACAATCTTTCCTTCGGGATTCTTCCCCGGAACATCTTTTATAATAGAAAATTCCACCTCATCTCCATCAAATGCTCCTCCTGTATATTCTTCTCCGATATAAACGTCTCTGTCACGTCCTTCTGCCACTACGAATCCAAAGCCCTTCTGGTTGGCGCGGTATGTCCCTGTAAGCCTCTTCGCTTCTCCCTTACAGTATTTTCCACGTTTGGACAGATAGATCTTCCCTTCCGACTCCAGCGCTTCCAGCGCCAGTCGAAGATCGTCCTTCTGCTCTTTGGACACTTGAAGAAGCATTGCCAGTTCCTTGAACTTCATAGGTACATACAGATCGTCGCAGATAAGTTCATAGACAACCTTTTTCCTCTTTTCAAACATCTTGTCCATACTTCTTCCTGATCTCCTCATTTCCCTGAATATTGTAAAAGGACACTCCCATAACAGGAGTGTCCTACTGTTTCCTACATAACTTACTCTTAAGCAAATACCTCTAAATTCAACACTGCTGCCAGTACAATAAACAAAATCGCAAGGAACTTTGTAGATTTCACCAGCGCGCCCTCCATAGAGCGTCCCTTGTTCTGTCCCCAGTATGTGTCAGCCATACCACTGATCGTACCAAGTCCTGCAGACTTGCCTTCCTGAAGTAATACGATCGCAGACAGAGCGATGCAGTCTATTGCAAATATAATTAATAATATTGTCTTCAAAATCTCCACTTCTATACACCTCCTGCGGATAAACCACAATTATTCTACCATAATCACAATACGTTTACAAGAGATATTTCTAATTTAAGTAGATTTATCGTCACAGATCTGTTATTGAAATGGATTTTTGTATTCCGCCACATCTTCCAGTTCTTCCTCAATCCGAAGAAGCTGGTTATATTTTTCCACACGTTCGGAACGGCAGGGCGCTCCTGTCTTGATCTGACCCGCGTTAAATGCCACCGCAATATCTGCGATCATCGTGTCTGCCGTCTCGCCGGAACGGTGGGATATAATGGTCCGGTAACCTGCTTCTTTCGCCAGTTCAATCGCTTCAAAAGCCTCTGTAAGCGTCCCGATCTGATTCACTTTCACAAGGATCGCGTTGGCGGCTTTCTTCTCGATCCCGGTTTTCAGACGTTTTGTATTCGTAACAAATAAATCATCTCCCACAAGCTGGATATGAAGCCCAAGCCTTGTCGTGATCAGTTCCCAGCCGTCCCAGTCCTCCTCGTCCAGTGGATCTTCAATAGATACGATCGGAAATGCTTCTATCAATTCTTCATAATAATCAATCAATTCTTCTGCGGAACGGATCACATCTGTCCCTCTCATCTTTCCTTCCCCTTCAAAGACGTATTTCCCAAATTTCTTATCATATAATTCTGTCGCTGCCACATCAAGCGCAAATGCCACGTCCTCTCCTACCCGGTAGCCTGCCTCCCGGACCGCCTGGCTCATATAAGAGAGCGCGCTTCTTGCATCTGCAAGATCCGGTGCAAACCCGCCTTCATCACCAACAGCGGTACTTAACCCTTCCCTCTTTAAGATCTTTTTCAGTGCATGGTATACTTCCGCACACATACGAAGCCCTTCTCGAAAACAACAGGCTCCCACAGGCATGATCATAAACTCCTGAATATCGATGGTATTATCCGCGTGTCTCCCTCCATTCATGATATTCATCATCGGAACCGGAAGTTTTCTGGCGCTCACTCCTCCGAGATATGCATACATCGGCCGTCCAAGCGCTTCTGCAGCCGCCCTTGCCACTGCCATGGAAACGCCCAGCATCGCATTGGCTCCAAGCCCGGATTTATTTTCCGTGCCATCCAGGCGGATCATTGTACGGTCGACCGCCTCCTGATCAAACACATTCATTCCCTGAATGAGCGGCGCTATCTGTGCATTTACATTATCTGCTGCCCGCATCACGCCAAGTCCCGAGTATCTCTCCTCTCTATCCCTTAGTTCCAGCGCCTCGAACTGCCCTGTGGACGCCCCTGAAGGCACGGCAGCGCGCCCGACATACTTCTCTCCTGCCAATACTTCAACCTCTATCGTAGGATTCCCGCGGGAATCTAATATTTCTCTTGCGTACACATCTGTAATTGGTAAATATTTGTGCATGGTTTCTTACTCCTCCTTTATGGGGCTTATTATGTGCGGATTCTTCTGTTACAATGCAGATGCTCCACAGAATTTCCCGAATTCCTTAAGCCACGTTGACATTTCCCTGAGTACGCGTTACAATTGGGAACGGACAAAAAGTTGTTACAGGCAAAATCCTGTCCCCGAATGGATATACTTTTTATGGAGACCACAAGATGAAATCAAAATTTAAAAACTTTATTCTTTTAACTGCAAGCACTCTTATCATGGCCGTTGGTATCTATTTCTTTAAGTTTACCAATCATTTCACCTTCGGCGGTATCACCGGTCTTGCCGTCCTGGTTGCAAATTCAGGTGTTATCTCTGCCGGAGATTTTACTTTCCTCGTAAATATGCTCCTCCTTGTGATCGGATTTTTTGTACTTGGTAAAAAATTCGCCGCTAAAACTGCCTATTGCAGTATCCTGTTATCTATATCTTTGTCACTTCTGGAGCGGCTGATTCCCATAACACAACCACTTACTGATCAGCCAATGCTGGAACTGGCTTTTGCCATTGCACTTCCTTCCCTCGGTTCTGCTGTGCTGTTCAATATCGGCTCTTCCAGCGGCGGCACAGATGTCATCGCCATGATCATGAAGAAGCATTCAAGCCTTGATATTGGGAAAGCATTGCTTGCCACGGATTTTATCATCACTTTAGCAGGCTGCTTTGTATTCGATATTGAAACCGGATTGTATTCTTTCCTTGGACTTGCCGTACGCTCTTTCATGATCGACGGGTTCATTGAAAGTTTGAATCTTTCCAAATATTTCAATGTCGTGTGCGATAACCCTGAGCCGATCTGCAATTTCATCAACAATTCCCTGCACCGCAGTGCAAGTATCGTATCCGCAGAAGGCGCTTTTTCCGGCGATGACAAATACATCATTTTCACGGCTCTTAACCGTACGGAGGCAGTAAAACTCCGTAACTTTATCAAAGAAAATGTACCAGAAGCATTTATTTTAATTTCAAACACAAGTGAGATCATAGGAAAGGGATTTCATTCTATATAGATACGGACGTATCTCAATTAAAGATAATTGACATAACAAAAAATATTGTCTATAATATATTTAACAAGGGAGCCGGACGGTGACCGCACATCACCCGCCCCGGCGAAATTTAATAATTGCTATCAAGAATAGCCGTTCTAAACTTTGACGAGAGCAGAACGGCTATTTCTTATTTGTATAATTCAGAATTGCAACAATCAGCAAGGCAACACTTACAATGATGCTTAGTTCTTCATATGTACTCATAATATCACCGCCTTCCGCAAGGTTTCGGATTGGGTGAGAGCACGTCCTCCAGCCCCCTTATTAAACATATTATATTGTAAAATAATTAAAACGAAAATATCCCGCTGAAAATCCCGTGTTATAAAATACGGATTCCTGTGGGATATTTTCATTTCCGCTTTAGAGGGTTTAAAACCGATATTAACCGATACCCCCACTATCCTATCTTAAAAATCAGCAAAATACCTTCTACTGTGCTTTCAGCCCTTCCGCCCGGATAACATCCACAACCTGCTCCACGTATCTGGCACAGAGATCATCCGTCGCTGCCTCCACCATTACACGGATCACCGGCTCTGTCCCACTCTCTCTTACGAGAATACGTCCATCGTCACCGAGCGCTTCTGCCACTGCATCAACAGCCTTGATGACCTGTGGATTCTCACGTGCTGTCTTTTTATCAGACACGCGTACATTCTTCAGAAGCTGAGGATAGATCTTCACTGGTTCCGCCAGTTTTGCAAGACTCATCTTCTTCTCCAGGATCACTTCCATCAGCATCAGGGAAGTCAGTATTCCATCTCCTGTTGTCGCATGTTTGCTGAAAATGATATGACCGGACTGCTCGCCTCCGAGACTATGGTTATTCTGCACCATATTCTCATATACATATTTATCGCCGACTGCAGTCTTCTCATATTTCATTCCTATTTTGTCACACGCTTTATATAATCCAAGGTTGGACATGATCGTTGTAACGATCGTATCATTATTCAAACGGCCCTGCTCTTTCAAATATTTTCCACAGATATAGAGAATAAGGTCTCCATCAATGACATTCCCGTTCTCATCTACAGCAATACAACGGTCTGCATCTCCGTCATAAGCAAATCCTACATCTAACTTTTTCTCTTTTACAAATTCC
This sequence comes from uncultured Dorea sp., assembly GCA_964406595.1. Lineage (GTDB taxonomy): Bacteria > Bacillota > Clostridia > Lachnospirales > Lachnospiraceae > CAPEBR01. The sequence continues at coordinate 16,275 of CAYOSJ010000034.1, read as the reverse complement.
TGCAGCACTCCGATATGTGTCGAGCCACAATTTGTATTGATATTCGTTCCGTCCGGCTCACAGTTGATCACATAAGTCTTGGCGCCAAGCGCATCGTATACGCTCTTTGCAATGGCAAATGCACTTCCGTTGGAGCAGTCAAGACCTACTCTCATATCTTTAAATGAACGGGTTGCCAGGGAAATGAGGTATCCGATATAACGGTTCCTTCCTGCCGCATAATCAATGGTACGTCCGATATTCTCTTTCTTTGCCAGAGGAAGTTCTTCCGTCTCGCCATCAATATATTTCTCAATCTTCTCCTCTACTTCTGCTTCTATCTTATGCCCTTTTCCGCTGATGATCTTAATCCCATTATCATAAAACGGATTATGGCTTGCAGAAATCATAATTCCACAGTCAAAGTCTTCTGTTCTTGTTACATAAGATACACTCGGTGTAGTTGTTACATGAAGAAGATATGCATTTGCTCCGGAAGCGGTAAGCCCTGCCGCCAGTGCATACTCAAACATATAACTGCTTCTTCTGGTATCTTTTCCGATTACGACTTTCGCTTTGTGTTCCTGGCCATAGTACCATCCAAGGAACCTTCCCACCTTAAATGCATGCTCTACTGTCAGGACTTCGTTCGCTTCGCCTCGGAAACCATCTGTTCCAAAATATTTTCCCATTTCTAACACCTCCAAGTCAGATTTTTGACTTTTACATTATATAGCGTTTCCCTTCATTTGACAACACTATTTTTAGTGGTGGAACAGACGAAGTCCTGTAAATGCCATCACCATGCCGTATTTATTACATGTAGCGATCACATGATCGTCTCTCACAGAACCACCCGGCTGGGCCACATACTGGACACCGCTCTTATGGGCACGTTCAATGTTATCTCCAAACGGGAAGAATGCATCAGAGCCAAGTGACACACCTGTCATCTTGTCAAGCCACTCTCTTTTTGCTTCTCTTGTAAATACTTCCGGTTTCTCTTTGAAGATATTTTCCCATGCACCATCCGCAAGAACGTCCATGTAATCTTCTCCGATATATAAGTCGATCGCATTGTCTCTGTCTGCACGGCGGATAGAATCTACAAACGGAAGATTCATTACCTGTGGAGACTGTCTTAACCACCAGTTGTCAGCCTTCTGGCCTGCAAGACGTGTACAATGGATCCTGGACTGCTGTCCTGCACCGATACCGATTGCCTGACCATCCTTTACAAAGCATACAGAGTTGGACTGTGTATATTTTAAAGTAATCATGGAAATTGCAAGGTCAATCTTCGCCTGCTCTGTAAGATCCTTATTCTCTGTCACGATCTTAGAGAAGAAATCATCATTGATCACAAGTTCATTTCTTCCCTGCTCAAATGTAATACCGAATACATCTTTGTGCTCCAGTTCCTCCGGCTGATAATCTGGATCGATCTGGATCACATTATAGTTTCCGTTCTTTTTTTCTTTCAGTATCTGAAGGGCTTCTTCCGTATATCCCGGAGCGATAACGCCATCGGATACTTCTCTCTTGATCAGTCTTGCCGTATCTGCATCACAGGTATCAGACAGGGAAATAAAATCTCCGAAAGAAGACATTCTGTCTGCACCTCTTGCCCTTGCATAAGCACATGCCAGCGGAGATAACTCGCCAAGGTCATCTACCCAATAGATCTTTGCCAGTGTCTCGGTAAGAGGAAGACCTACTGCCGCACCTGCCGGTGATACGTGTTTAAATGATGTGGCAGCCGGAAGCCCTGTTGCCTTTTTCAGTTCTTTTACTAATTGCCAGCCGTTAAATGCATCAAGGAAGTTGATATATCCCGGTTTCCCATTCAGCACCTGGATCGGAAGCTCACTTCCATTTTTCATATAAATCTTAGATGGTTTCTGATTCGGGTTGCAGCCATACTTTAATTCCAGTTCTTTCATGATAATCCTCCTTCACCATTTCCTGCTTATTTACTGATTTTTGTTTATGATCTTGCTCTCATAACTTCCGTCTGCGATATTGATGTAACGCACGAAAAGTGAAACCTTGTTATCTTCATTCAGACTGTTCCACAATGTATCGGCAAATTCATGCATGTCATCCGGAATAGACACTAACTTCGGCTCTCCTTCAAAACTTGGAAGCGGATTTCCATCACACTTATATGTATGAATGAAATGTCCTTCTCCTGCAGCCGGATTCTCATAAGCAAATGTATAGCGGTTACAGCTGTCCGGGTTACCGTTGTTGCTCTTTAAAATGGACATTGCATAATTGTATTTTCCATCTTCAATATGCATGATGCCGGAAATCCGAGGTGTATAATTGGGACCGTCCGGCTCAAACTCTCTGGTTCTTAAGGACTGCTCAAAAGTCATCTGGCTGTCCATCCCCTCATAGATGGTGTCTGTCTGATCTCCATTTGTTACAATTGTCTTGTTGCCAAGTACACGTACCGGGGCATAAATAATCAGGCTCGGGTCCGTCAATTTTGACGGGTCATAAGCCTGTGTACGAATTCCCTGTCCCTCTGTAACAAATATACGGTTACGGCTGTTTTCACTTCTTCCCATGATAAAATACGCTGTCACTGCTTTCGTCCCGTCCGCACTTTTTCCAATGATAATGCCACGGCCCGGATAAGAATTCTCCTGTAATTCTTTCTCAAGATTTAACATTTCCATGAATATCTCTCCTTTGTGATTGATTCCTTTTATTTTTTTATTATACATGATGATATCCGACGCGTCTACCCCCTAAAGAAATACGAAACAGACGGCAGGAAATCATCAAACGCCTGCAAACATTGAACTACAGTGCAATATTTGCAGGCGTTTATCTTAAGTTTACTTCGTCAGCATCATCATGATCTCATTACTTCTCTTTACAAATGCTGTCATATCTTCCGGGCTTAGCGGTCTGTGTGCCAGCATTGCAAGATCATACAACTGTTTACAGATGACAGAGACATTCTCACTGTCCTTATGATCAACTACATACTGTACCAGCGGGTGATTTGTATTAAGCACCAATGTGCTCTCTCCACCCATTCCCATCGCATCCATGCCATACATCTTCATCATTTCCTGCATACGGCGGTTTTGTTCAGACAGTGTGATCATAGAAGCAACAGACGCATCTTTCAGTTTCTCGATCTTCACATCCAATTTATCATTTTCCAGTTCTTTGCGGAAAATTTCGATCAGGCTGTCAGAAGTTGCTTTGAATGTTTCTTGATCTTCTTCCGCAATCTCTTCCTTCACCTGCTCTGTCACATCCGCATCAATCCTCTGGAAACGAATCGTAGGATTACGCTGCTCTAACTGTGTGATAAATGCAGAGTCAATATTGTGGTTTAAGATGACCGCATCCTGTCCCTGGCTGCGGAACATATTGATATACTGGCTCTGCTGAACCTCATCTGTCACATAATAAATGGTTGTCTTGATTTCTTCTACCTTGTTCTCATCTGCATTTTCCTCAGTAGCATCATTTTTCTCTACCACTTCGCCGCCATTCTCTTCCACACAGTCCTTCAGTGTCAGATATTTGCCGTCAATGTTTTTAAAGAGGATCGCATCTTTCATCTTATCACAGAACTTCTCGTCTTTTAAGCAGCCGAACTTGATGAATGGGCTGATGCTGTCCCAATATTTCTCATAATCCTCTCTCTTAGTCTTGCACATACCGGAAAGTTTATCTGCCACTTTCCTGGAGATGTAATCTGCAATCCTATTTACGAATCCGTCGTTCTGCAATGCACTTCTTGATACGTTAAGCGGCAGGTCAGGACAGTCGATCACGCCCTTTAATACCATTAAGAATTCCGGAATGACTTCCTTAATGTTATCTGCAATAAATACCTGATTATTATACAGTTTGATCGTTCCTTCAATAGAGTCATACTCTGTATTAATTCTCGGGAAATACAGGATTCCTTTTAGATTAAACGGATAATCCATGTTAAGATGTATCCAGAATAATGGCTCTTTGTAATCCAAGAATACTTTACGGTAAAATTCCTGATAATCTTCGTCAGAGCACTCATTCGGATGTTTTCCCCAAAGTGGTGTCGTATCGCTCAAAGAAACCGGACGCTTGTTGATCTTTACTTTTTCTTTTGCCGGTTCTACTTCAACGATTTCTTTCTCACCGTTTTCATTTTCCTTTTCTTCTGTTTTGGCATCTTCGTGAATATGCTCAACAACTACATCATCTTCTCTTAGATCTGCCTCGTCGATCGTTTCATATTCCTGTTCTGCATTTGCTTTAGACAGATAAATCGAAACCGGCATGAAAGAACAGTATTTTTCAATGACTTCTCTTACGCGGTACTCGTTGGCAAACTCCAAACTGTCCTCATTCAGGTACAATGTAATCTCTGTTCCTACAGATTCTTTATTTCCCTCTTCCATCTCGTACTCTGTGCCGCCTTCACTTACCCAGTGTACCGGAGCCGCTCCTTCTTTATAGGAAAGAGTATCAATATGCACCTCGTCCGCTACCATAAATGCAGAGTAGAATCCAAGGCCGAAATGTCCGATCATATCATCCTCTGTCGTCTTGTCTTTATATTTCTCAAGGAATTCTGTTGCGCCGGAAAATGCGATCTGTGTAATATACTCTTCCACCTCGTCTGCCGTCATTCCAAGACCGTTATCTGTGAATTTCAATGTCTTCTCTTCCGGATTTACTTCTACTTTGATCGCCGCTTTGTAATCATCCGGTACCTGATACTCGCCCATTACATCTAATTTCTTAATCTTCGTGATCGCATCGCACCCGTTGGAAATTAACTCACGCACGAAAATGTCATGGTCAGAATACACCCATTTCTTAATGATCGGAAAGATATTCTCACTACTGATAGATAAACTTCCTTTTTTTGCTGCCATCTGTTATCACTCCTAATTCTTATATATTGATATATTTTATTTAGCGGAAGAAATCCCGCATGTTTACTTAAAAGATATAATAATACTATGAATGATAAAAGTCAATACAAAATTAGCACTCTTTAACAAAGAGTGCTAACAATTCTCTATTCAATACTCTTTAGTGATTCTACCATATCGATCTTCTTCAGTTTAAAGTACATTACGCCGTTGATCAATAATGAGAACAAGATGGTCAATGCCAGGCTGTAAACATAACTTGGCAGATTGATATTTCTTCCAAACATGGCAGAGTCCACTTCTACCGTCTGTATGATAAAGAGATGGAGGAACTTTCCAAGCGCCACCCCTACGACGGCGCCAAGGAGTGTCAACAGGATATTTTCCCTGTATACATATTCTGCAACTTCCATATCATAAAAGCCCAGTACCTTAAGCGTTGCAAGTTCACGTTTACGCTCAGCGATATTGACGGTATTCAGATTATAAAGCACAACAAATGCCAACATTCCCGCAGAGATGATCAGCACCACGATAACCAGATTCAGACTTTTGAGCATATCGTCTAACTGTTTCTCAATATCATGTGTGTAACTTACGCTCAACGCTCCATCTTTCTTCAAGACCCGCCGCCCGATCTTCTCCACATCACTCTTTGTATCAGAATCTACAGAAAAGAAAATACTGTTATATTCCGGTTTTTCACCGTAGATCTCTTCATAGTAAGCCGGGGTCATATAAATATAATGTCCCAGATAGTTCTCGCAGATATGAGCGATCTTCACCGTCTTGTTCCCATCTTCTTCATCTTTGATCTGAACGGTGTCTCCCATCTCAACATCAAGAAGTCTGGCCGTCTTCTCGGTAATGATCACTCCCTCGTCCGTCAGTTCATACTTCTCTTTACTTTTTCGGTCATGAAAATCCACATAACGGGAAATATCTTCCATATCCCCAAACACAACTTCATACGCCGCGCGCTCTGTCTTACCATTCACCAGCGTCCGGCTCTGCATATTTGTGTCCGTGTACCCATCTACCTTCTTTTCTTTCTTAAGTGCATCTTTTAACTCTTTTCGCTGCTCTTCGGTTACATTTTCTTCCAGATAAATGCTTCCATCATGGAATTGAATCTCTGCGTACTGAAGTTCTGCGATCTCATAACAGGAATCTTTAAGCCCGAATCCCACTAACATCAATGCCATACAGCCACCAATGCCAAATATCGTCATAAAGAAACGTTTCTTATAACGCATCAGATTCCGTATGGTTGACTTCCATGTAAAGTTCAAATGCCTCCACAGAATCGTTATCCGTTCCAGAAATACTCTCCGTCCGTTCTTCGGAGCCGGAGGGCGCATGAGTATCGCCGGCTGTGCTTCTAACGCTTTGTAACATGCCATCACTGTGGCAAACATCGTACAGAATATAGCCGCTCCTGATGCCATCGCAGCATAGCCCCAATCATACGGGACCAGGATCCTGGGCAAATGCCGGTACAGGATCCCATAAGCATACACAATGATATATGGCAGTATCTTCTCTCCCAGCAGCACACCGATCACACTGCCTCCAACCGTTGCAAGAAATGCATAACCTATATATTTGAACGCGATCATCATCTTGCTATATCCCAGCGCCTTCATGGTTCCGATGGAAGTTCTCTGTTCTTCTACCATACGGGTCATACTCGTCAGACTTATAAGCGCCGCAACCAGAAAGAACAATACCGGGAATACCCGCCCGATGGCTCCCAGCCGTTCTGCATTCTCGCCAAATCCGCTATATTCGATCAAGGTATTTCTGTCGTAGACATACCATTTGGGCTTTTCGATCTCAGCAATCTCCTCCTCTGCTTCCGCGATCTCTGCTTCCGCGTCGGAGATCTTTGCCTCTGTTTCTTCTTTGCCTTCTTCATATTCTTTCTTCGCATCGGCAAGTTCCGACTCACCATCGGCCAATTCGGCTTCACCACTGTTTAACTCTGCTTCTTTTGCATAGAGTTCACTCCAGCCTGCGTTGATCTGTGCCTGCCCGGAATCCAGCTGCGCCGGAGCGGCGGCAAGTTCGGCTTCCGCCGCATCAAGGTCTGCTTTGGTCTGTGCAAGAAGCGCCTCTGTGGAAGCAAGCTGATTTTCAACGGCAATAAGTTCGGCTTCACCTGCCGCAAATTCCGCACATACACTGCGCGCTACTTCCGTTCCGCCAACCAAAGCAAGCGCTCCTTCCAGCCGCGTTTCGTCTGTCATTCCTGCCTGTGCTAATATTCCCTGAATCGCAGACTGTTTCTCATCGTCCGGAATCCCTGAATTTTTAACCTCCGAGATCTTGTCATAAATACTAAGAAGTCCCTGCAATTGCTCAACCTGTGGACGCCCTGCTTCCAGTTCTGTTCTTTTTTCTTCCACGATCGGCTTATTCGCCTGAAACTCTGCCAGTCCTTTCCCATACTGCTCTTTTCCGCCGGCAAGTTCCTGAATGCCTGCTTCATACGATGCACGGGCGGCATCAAGTTCTGCCTGTTTGTTCACAAGGGTAGACTTAGCGTTCTCGATCTGCACACGTCCGTCCGCGATCTGCTGCCTTGCATCTTCAAGTTCTATTTCTGCGTCTGCGATCTTCTGCGCTGCATCGGCAAATTTTTCTTCTGCCTCTGCTCTATTCTCTTCCAATTCTTCTTTCGCATCGGCAAGTTCTTCATTTGCCTCATCTAGGATCTCCTGATAACGTGCCTGTGCGCGCTCATCTGTAATACCTTCCACATTTCCAAGAACTTCTTCTATCAGATCGTCATACTCATCGGTAAATGCCACCAGACCTTTGGCGCCTTCCACCTGAAGATAGACTTCTGTATATACTTCCATATCGAAAGTCTCTTCCGGCACCAGAAGAAATGCACTGACACTTCCGTCTCCGACCGTTGCGCTTCCTCGTCCATAAGAGAGATAGCAGGGACTGTTTCCAAGACCTACCACTTCCAGCGTATCTGTCTTAAGCACATCTGTCACCGGATCCTCCGTCCCGGACTCCAATGTAACCTTATCCCCGATCTGATATCCCGCTTCATCATCTGCCAGACATTCCCCCACTTTCTCTGGAAAACGTCCTTTACTGACTACCGCCTGATTCATCTTCTCCTGCAGGGACATCACATGGAGAACTTTCTGCTCGTCATCTGTATTCTGCAGAAAATCAGCACTGTAAGCGCCCTCTGCCCGCTCCACGCCTTCTACCTTCTCCATGGCAGCGATATCGTCCTCCGTCACACCATACGTGCTAAGCGCTTTCAGATCCATCAGTTCCCTGGCATCAAAATAAGAGTCACCCGTCAGTCTCATGTCCGGTTCTGATGCCCGGATACCTGAGAAAAACGCAACTCCAAGCGCAACAATAAAAAGAATCGACAGGAACCTTCCCTGACTCTTCTTAATTTCCATATAAAAATCTTTTCTTGTTGGCTTCACCTGTCTTTTCATCTACTATCCCTACCACTCTATTGTCTCTACCGGAATTGGATTCGGATTCAGGATCATATCCGACACCCGCCCATTCTTGATCTTGATCACACGGTCCGCCATAGGCGCTATGGCAGAATTATGCGTGATCAGGATCACCGTCATACCTTTCTTACGACAAGTATCCTGCAACAATTTCAATATGGCTTTTCCTGTATTGTAATCAAGGGCTCCTGTCGGTTCATCACACAACAGAAGTTTCGGATTCTTTGCAAGCGCTCTTGCAATCGATACTCTCTGCTGCTCCCCGCCTGACAACTGCGCCGGGAAATTATCAAGCCTGGCGCCAAGTCCCACTTCTTCCATAACTTCCCTTGCGTCCATCGGATCTTTACATATCTGGAGCGCAAGTTCTACATTTTCAAGAGCTGTCAGATTCGGGATCAGATTATAAAACTGAAATACGAATCCGATATCATCACGACGATACGCAGTCAACTGCTTTGGGGAATATTTTGCAATATCTTGTCCGTCAACCAACACTTCACCCATTGTTGCAACGTCCATCCCACCAAGAATATTAAGTACCGTCGTCTTTCCGGCTCCACTGGGTCCTACTACAACCGCAAATTCTCCCTTCTGTATCTCAAAATCAATGCCTGCTGCCGCCATGATCTCGACTTCACCCATGCGATATATTTTCTTCACATCTTTTAGTGCGACAAATCTACTCATTTATATCCTCCAACACAAAATATTCTTGTATTCCTTTATTATAGCATTTATAATGTTAGAAAAAAATATCTATTATATTAAACTATTCTAAAGAAATCGAGGGATAAGCATGAAGACACAACAATTTTTACTTGCAGTTACAGATGAAAAAATCCACGAGATCGCCGATATGGCAGAGATTATCTGGAATCAGCACTTTATTCCGATCATAGGAAAAGAGCAGGTGGACTATATGGTGGAAAAATTTCAATCCTATCCTGCCCTGAAACATCAGATCGAACAAGACGGTTATGAATATTATCAGATATATTCTTCTGATAGATTTGCCGGATATACCGGGATCCATCAGGAAGATGATGCGCTTTTTTTAAGTAAGCTATATATCCACGAGGATTTCCGCGGACAACGCCTTGCGTCCGGTGCATTTCATTTCCTCGTAAATTTATGCAAAGAGCGGGGCCTCAAAAAAATATGGCTCACTTGCAACAAATACAATGCCAATACTCTGGCAGTCTACGACCATCTTGGTTTCAAGATCACCGACCAGCAGAAAGCAGACATCGGAAACGGATTTGTCATGGACGATTATATCCTGACTTACGAAATATAACCGTCACCGTCCTATGATCCGCTTACTGCAGTATACCGCAATTTACTGATCAGCGTGTGGAGTGGCTTATAAAGAACAAGCGCTGCCGCGACATTTCCCAGGCAATGCAAAATGTCAAAGGGAATTCCGGCGATCCAGTACGCCATGCCTGCCTCTACGCCCGACACTACAAAATATGGAATGGCAAACAGGAATCCATATACAAGTCCATAGGCTCCTAAGATAACACAGCAAAGAAGCACAGATTTCCCTTGCTGTGTTTCTTTGATACGAAGAACAAAAAATGCCAATATACTCCATACATAGAGATATCCGAACCACCAGAGCCCGAAACCATAGAGCACTCCCTCCAATATCACAAATACATAGATGATAAAAAACACTTTCTTTCGGTACACCTGGGTATATATGTATATCAAGAGAGAGACAATCTCTATATTCGGGAGCACCGCCATCGTCACCTGCCCCACGAGAAGGATTGCTCCTAAGAATGCCAGAATCACCAATTCTTTCGTTGTAATCCTACCTGCTCTCGTTCTTCCTGTATCCATGAAATCCCCGCCGTTTCTTCCTTACTTACTAATATCCAACCGTCAGTGTCAGTTCGAATTTATCGCCATCTTCAATTACAAGTTCACTGGCTGAAGTCTGTGCCATCTCACCGTCCTGTGTGATGCACCACCACTCTTCTTTCGTATCATCTGCGGTTTCCCCATCTACGGTTTTGATGAACAGCCCGTACTCTCCGTCGTCCCCTTCTGCAAGGCCATCACTCGTAATTACCGGTGCAAGGTATTCTTCGTCTGTATTATATTCAAACACCTTCTCACTTGCATCACCGTGAACAACCGTTACCGTAATATTCTTTTCTCCTTCTGCTGTCTCTGGGCGTGTATACTGATAGATTCCAAACATGACTGCCGCCGCAACAACCAGCGCCACGATCCCAACGATAATCTTTTTGTTCCTCTGTTCCATTTTCATTTCCTCCTTCATTTTCATTCATAATATTCTTTTATAATCGAACAATCTTTTCTGATCCTACTAAAAAAAGTCCGTCTTCTTCCAACGAACTTTTCATTAAATACATAACAAAACACAATCCAGCTCATGCAAAGAACTGTCAGGCTCTTATGTTATCTCATTATTTAACAGAATGTTTCGCTTTGGATGGAAGCCCCATTCTACATATATGCAGGTAATCTGACTACGGAACATGATGCTCCTCACAGTGACCTCATCGCTCAGGAATTCCACCTGATTCCCACTGCATATATGCTTCTATGTTTATTTTCTATTATTCTTTTCCGTTAAAGCAATAGGTACATACTTTACACGGATCGATTCCGATGGACGCCAGCATATCGTCCAGTCTGTGATAACGAAGAGATGTAAAATTCTGCTGTTTTCTGATATCTTCGATCATCTGCGCGTACCTGCAGGAACATGGATCTGCGTATTCGTCAAGTATCTCCTGCGGACAGCTATCACCCTCTCGTTCTCTGATCACTCGGCGGGTGATCAGATCCATCTCCGACTTAGAACGTGAGAAATTCAGGTATTTACAACCGTACATGATCGGCGGGCATGCAGGACGCACATGCACTTCCTTCGCACCGCTGTTATACAGGAATTCTGTTGTCTCACGCAGCTGTGTCCCCCGTACGATAGAATCATCGATAAGAAGCAATTTCTTATTCTCGATCAGGGACTGGACCGGGATCAATTTCATACGTGCGATCAGATTTCTCTGTCTCTGATTGCTCGGCATAAAAGAACGCGGCCACGTCGGCGTGTATTTGATAAACGGCCTCGCATAAGGAATACCTGATTCGTTCGCGTATCCGATGGCATGTGCAATACCAGAATCCGGCACACCTGCTACGACGTCCGGTGAAACACTGTCTCCATCCCGTTTTGCCAGCATACTTCCACATCTGTAACGCATTTCCTCTACGCTTACTCCTTCGTAAGCGGAAGTCGGATATCCATAATATACCCACAGGAAAGAACAGATCTTCATCTCTTCTTTTGCTTCTCTAAGTGTCTCCACCTTCTGCGGTGTAACAAACACGATCTCAGAAGGTCCCAGTTCCTTATAATCTGTATATCCCAGATTGATATAAGCATGGCTTTCAAAAGATACGCAATACGCCTGATCCTTATGCCCGACCACAAGCGGTGTCCTTCCATAGCGGTCTCTCGCAGCATAGATACCTTCCTGTGTCATAACCAGCATACTCATGGAACCGTCTACATGGTCCTGTACATACTCCATTCCTTCTAATATGGAATCTTTCTCACAGATAAGCGCCGCAATAAGTTCCGTTGTATTAATATCTCCTGTCGTCATTTCCTGAAAATGTGAACGGGCATTTTCATATAGATAATCTACCAGTTCCTCGGAATTATTAACCTTTCCGATGGTAGCGATCGCAAATGTCCCAAGTTTTGAGCGGATCAGAAGCGGCTGTGGTTCAAAGTCAGAGATACAGCCGATCCCAAGATTTCCTTTCATCTCTCCTACATCTCTGTCAAACTTCGTACGAAACGGTGAATTTTCAATGTTATGAATCGCACGGCAAAAACCGCCCTCTTCCCCATAAGTTGCCATACCACCTCTTCTCGTTCCGAGATGAGAATGATAATCTACTCCGTAAAATAATTCCAGCACACAATCTTCTTCTGATGCTACACCAAAAAAGCCTCCCATGTGTTTTCTCCTTTCCCTGCAGACATAATTGTTATACCCATTCGGGCATCCCGTGATTCAGATGCTCCGCATGGGCGTGCTTCGCACGATAAGGTATACCCATTCGGGCATCCCGTGATTCAGATGCTCCGCATGGGCGTGCTTCGCACGATAAGGTATATTTCCCCTATAGTTCTCTTACAGTTTTCTATTTTCACAAGAACAGTCTACTACAGCCTATCAATGTTCGGCAATACTTTTTTTCCTAAAATATCTCCCGGCACAGTTCTTCCATCTTATCATGAATATAAGATGCATCTCTTTCGTCAGTCATGGTCACGAGCATGTCCCCTGTCAGAAGTTTTGTCTTTCCACGGGGGATGATCTCGTCTGATCCACGCTGGATCGCTACAAGAAGACAATTCTCCGGCCAGGTTATCTCACTGATCATCCGATCCTCCAGCCTGGAACCGTGGCAAACAGTAAAGCCTGTAAGCACTTTCTGTCCCGTCGTTTTCATTCCCTTTTCTCCCTGCTTCTCCAAAAGCCGCTCCAGAAGGCTCTCATAGATCGGTCTGGATCTTAAGAGTGTAGCAACCACATACGCCACAATGGAAACAACGGACAGGGACAACATCTGATTCAAAGAGCCCGTCATCTCGAAGATCAGGATGATCCCTGTAAGGGGTGCACGGACGATCGCAGCAAAATATCCTGCCATGGCAAGAAGTACAAAGTTATTAATGTATAGCATGTCCAGTCCAAAATACTCCACTCCGACCGTGGCAAACGCTCCGCCGATAAATCCTCCCAGCACCAGAAGCGGAAAGAAGATTCCTCCCGGTGCTCCCGAGCCAAAACTTACCGCCGAGAAAATAAACCTTCCCACGAGTATAAATAACACCGTACCAAGCATCACATCTTCCGTCGTCAGGTATTCAATGAGCGCATGTCCACTTCCCAGAAGTTCCGGCGCCGTAAATCCCAGGACTCCCGCACATAAAAACGGGATCATGATCTTCCGCGTCGTATTCAGGAAAGATGCGCGATTATATAACTCCTGTACTTTTAACGTAAACCAGTTGTAAAATGCACCTGTCACCCCAAGGAGCACACCAAGGACAAGAATCAGTCCATAATACTCAAGTGGCAGCGTTTTCAGAATATCAAACTGAAAAACCGCCTCTGTTCCCGCCACGGTAGACGCCAGGAAATCTGCTGTCAGAGATGCTGTCATCACAGATAACAGCACCGATACTGAGAAATTCTTATGTACCTCTTCAAGAGAAAACATAACACCTGCCAAAGGTGCATGGAATGCCGCCGCTAATCCTGCACTCGCACCGCAGGTAAGAAGAAACTTCTCTTCCGTCTTCCCTCTGTCCAATCCTTTCGCCACACTTTTTCCTGCCATGGCTCCAAGTTGAATGGACGGGCCTTCCCTTCCTAGCGCAAGTCCGCCAAGCAGACATAAGAAACCGCCGAGGAATTTTGCCGGAAGCACTCTCCACCATTTCTGATCCAGTTTTCCCACCATTTCCCCTTCCAGCTGTGGGATGCCGCTTCCGGATATCATAGGCTCATAAACGACCAGTTTCGCCACGATCCACGCCAGGATAAGCAACACAACAAGCCACCCCGCCATGCGAAGTGGATCGTGACCTATATATTCTAATATGCTGTTCAGCCATCTGCCGGCATTCCCCAGAAGCATACGGTACAGGAGAACAACCAGACCTGCAATCCCGCCTACAACAAGTCCTTCCCCGATCAATACGACCTGAAACCGCTCAGCACGCTTAAGCGTACCTGCTGCATCTTTCTTCTCACCCATGTCTCTCCTTCATCTCAGATATTTTCTACTGCGTCAAGTTGTTCCATATATCGCTCCAGCCGTTCCCTGTCTCTCTCCGAAACAAGTTCGCCCGAAAAATAATACTCTACATTTCCCACCATATTTTCTATCGTGTCCTCTTTTCCAAGTTTCCGCTTCAGCTGCCGGATCGTTCCTGCATTCCCATCTACAAACTTTACACGCTCAGGGAAAATCCTCGTATAATAAGATTTGAAATAATTAAAATGGGTACACCCAAGAACAAAAGCCTTATATTCATCAATCGGATAGTCCTTTAGCGCTTCCCGCAGATATTCCATGATCTCTTCTGTCTGAAAATCACCTTTCTCTGCAAATCTTACAAGTTTCGGAAGCGCCACCAGATCCACATTGTCATCCCTGTCTACCCGCTCTACCAGGTCATGAAGCTTGTCTCCTGAGATCGTCACCGGTGTTGCTGCGACAAGCACTCTTCCCGGCACCTGATCATATAACTCTACTGCCTGTTTCACCGCCGGCTCCATGCCGATGATCGGCACAGAAAACTTGCTTCTATATTCCTTCGTTGCAATACTGGTCGCTGTATTGCAGGCGATCACGATCGCGTCCACCTGCTTCCCCAACATAAATGTTATGATCTCATCAACATATCCCTTGATCTGTTCTTCTGTCTTCTCCCCATAAGGCACATGCTTTTCATCTGCATAGTATATAAAATCCACATCCGGCAGAACTTTCAATGCATGATGGAGGACAGACAAACCTCCGATTCCCGAATCAAATATTCCCACTCGCATTGATCTTACTCCTTTACGATACTTACATAAAAAATATAGCAACTAAAAGAGGACATGTCAAATGTCCTCCTCATTTTCTTTCCTGTATTCTTTTGTCTGAAGCCTACCAGTCTGTGTAAATATCAATGGTATTCGGAACTTCGCAGACATCATACACGATCCCCGTACCAAGGGACGTCTCCACAAAACTTTTCTTTGGATACTCTCCCGGATATGCTGCCAGGCAGAGATATCCGCTTCCGTCCCGGATCGTCCCATCTCCGGCTACATGTCTTCCCGGAATATTAAGACCGCCTCCCGGAAGTACTCTCTGGGAATAATAGGTTTCTCTGTGACCGCCATACCATACGACTCCACGGAATGGATTTAACTGTCCTGGCCCGGACGGATAATTATATCCTCCGCCACTGGAATTTCCTCCACCAGAACTACCGCCAGAACCACTGCTTGTCCCTCCGCCTGCACTTGCAGCCTCTTTGGCAGCCTCTTCTGCTTTTCTTGCCTCTTCCTCTTTGATCGCCTGGATCTTTGCGGATAATGCCTCAAGATCTGCAGACGTTTCTTCTGCCATCGCGTTCAACTTGGCTTTCTTATCATTCAACTCTTCTTCCAGTTTTACATAAGAGGCTTTCTGCTCTTTCAGATGCTCCTCTTCACTCTCAATGGTTTCTCTGAGAGATTTAAACTCATTTAACTTTCCTCTGTCATAGAGATTCAGTGTCGATACAAAATCCACCTTATTTACAAAGTCTGCCAGACTGTCTGCTGAAAATATCATTCCAAGCAATGATTCGCCGTCATTCTCATATATATACTGTATGCGGAGCTGCATGTCAGCAAACTGTCTTTCCTCATCCTTTTTTGCAATCGAGAGCTGAGCCTCTGTTCTGGCAATGTCTCCATTTATAGTTTCCATCTTCAGTTCATTTTCCGCGATCTGATCACTGATATCGAGAAGTTCTGCATTGATATTGTCAAGTTCACTCTTAAGCGCAGACGACTTGCTTTCTATGTCCTTCACATCCTCTGCACAAACGATCAGTACCGGGCAAAATAAAGCCAACACACACACAGACGCCAATATTCTCTGCATGCACCGTTTCAATCTTACTATCATATTATTTTTCCTTTTTCATCTAAAAATTTTTCTGCGTTACTTAATTGTTTTTAGTGAATCTTTTACATTTTACTATTTTTTCTTCAAATTGTCAAATTTATATTCTTTGAAAACACAAAGCGAAAATACAAAAACACCCCAAAGCCCGTAAATACGGT
>CAYOSJ010000033.1:16286-21306 GCA_964406595.1 uncultured Dorea sp. | reverse complement strand
ATTTGTTTCCGATGACCAGATAGCGACTGTAGGAACAACGAATTTAGATTTTAGAAGCCTCTATCTGCATTTCGAATGTGGAGTATGGATGTATAACAGTAAGGCAGTATTACAAATTAAAAAAGATTATTTTGATACATTGAATGAGTGCACGCAGATTACATTAGAAGAGTGTAAAGAAAGGTTGCCAATAAGGGTATTTCAGGAAATTTTGAGAATATTTGCCCCACTAATGTAAAGAGCACCGTCAAGTTGAAGCGGTGCTCAATCTAATAGGGTATTATGTCCTTGAAGATGCGGTCAATTCAAGAAATGCCTGCTTCAAAGAATCTCCAATCAAATCAGTAATACGAGTAACTGACTTCAAAAGGTCAAAGTTCATGTTTTTGTCCAGCCAGTCTAATGTGTATCCAAGAAGGCAACATTTATAGAACTGTATTAGAAAGGTTTTATCTTCAGAAGGAATATGCAAACCTTCAGTAACAGTATTTACGTATTGCGTTACTGTGTAGAGTATGATTCTTTCCAATTCGTTTTGGAATATATCTCGTTTCACAGAACGGTATATATGGAGCATGGCCTTTTTGCGTTTTAAGCAACGCTCAACAATTGGAATCAAGCAATCCGTCGGTGAACCAAAATGTCCGTTAGTCTGGATGATTTGATCTACATCAGATTTTATTGTAGTTTCCAGAAGTTCAGGAATGTCATGAAAATGATAGTAAAAGGTATTTCGGTTGACTTGGCAGCGTTCTACAATATCCCTTACAGTAATCTTGGTGTAGGGACGTTCTTCCAGCAACTGCCAGAAAGCATCTATGATGGCAGATTTTGTACGGTTCATATATATCAACTCGCTTTTGTTTTTTTATATCGTAGCATAAAATGTCGAATGATACAATGGTGCAGAATAATGAAAAAATTAGGAAAGATGATAAAAGGTATTTTGAAAATATGGTTCTTTTATTTGATAGTATGTCTGGTGATCCCGCCGCTGTATCACAAACGAGCTGATGAAGAAAACAGAGAGTGTGAAAGGGCGTTAAATATGGCTGGACAGGAGAGGATATTAAATATAGAAAATAATGTGGATGCGTTGGTGTGGCGGCTCCGTTTAATCGAATCGGCAAAAGAAAATATCGTGCTTGCAACTTTTGATTTTCGTGACGATAACAGTGGTCAGGATATGATGGCTGCACTATTAAATGCTGCAGATAGAGGTGTAAAGGTTCAGATATTAGTTGATGGCATAAATGGAACATTATATTTGAGAGGAAGTAGAAATTTTCGGGAACTTACGTCGCATGAAAATGTGGAGGTTAAGTTATACAATCCTATTACGCTGATAAAACCGTGGAAAAATAATTACAGGATGCATGATAAATATATGATTGCAGATGATTTAGCTTATATTCTCGGTGGAAGAAACACAGATGATTTATTTCTTGGTAATTATATCGACTCATATAATGAGGATAGGGATATTCTGGTCTATGAAACGGTTCCGGGTGAGGGTAATTCTTACAATCAGATTCAAGGTTATTTTAAAAGTATATGGAATCTTTCCTGCTGTAGAATATATGGAAAACATGAAGGAATTAATGGCAGATCAAAAGAACACTATCAGGAAGTCAGAGAAAAATATCCAGAAGCTTTTTGTGAAATTGATTGGTTTGAAGAAACGATTGAAACAGAAAGTATTGAACTTTGCACCAATCCTTTAAATCCGTGTAATAAACAACCACGGGTTTGGGACAGAATGGTAAATAAGATGAAAGAAGCGGACAACATTGTGATACAAACCCCTTATATTATATGTGATCAGAAAATGTATGGTGATTTAAAAGAAATATGTTCGAAAAGTGTAAAGACAGAGTTGATAATCAATGCGGTAGAAAGTGGTGCCAATCCTTTCGGATGTACGGATTATTTGAATCAGAAGAAATCTGTGAGGCAAACAGGAAGTTATGTGTATGAATATGTTGGGTCTCAGGCATTACATACAAAGACTGTATTGGCAGGAGATACGCTCAGTATAGTAGGATCCTGCAATTTTGATATGAGGAGTGTGTATCTTGATACAGAAATGATGCTGTTTATAGAATGCAAGGAACTCAATGAAACTCTCCGTGAACATACAGATAAATTGAAAATGAAAAGTAGGCAAGTTGCTCCAGACGGAACGATTATTGATGGAGAAAATTATCAAATAATAGAACAGAGTGTAGGAAAAAGGATTTTTTATGGAACCCTGCGCATTTTAATTATTCCGTTTCGACATTTGCTATAAAAAGCAGAAATAGTAAATATTATTGATGATGAATGTGAGAGTTTACTAAAACTGGGAGGAGTAAAATATGAAAACGTTGAAAAAAATAAAGCTGGATATGTGGATAAATGCAATCATGACGGTATTGCTTGGAGTTTTATTCATAATAAAGCCATATGATTCATTTAAAGTGATTGCAGTGATTGCAGGTATTATGATTTTGTGCAGTGGGATTTTTGATTTGTTCTATGATTTAAAATTTCGGTTGAATACTTATTTTATGCAGGGATTGTTATTTGAAGGCATTTTGAAATGTATTTTGGGAATCTTTATCATTACACATGCTGGAATTACAATAGTGTTGTTTTCTTACGTGTTTAGTATTTTCATCATAATCAATGGAGTAATCTGTATGGAGACGGCTGTTTGTATGAAAGACATATTTCATGTGCGCTGTACATCATATGTTATTCTATCATGTATTATTATTCTGGCTGGAATTAGTATGATGTTCTTTTCACCGGATACAGTTTCAGCCGCTGCATTAATGGCAGGAATTATCTTCATTTTAAATGGCATTATTGACATTATTATATTATACCGATTGAGTAAAACAGGTAAAAAATATGCTCTTGAAATGAAGGATGTGTTTGATGAAGTAAATGGAAATATAATAGACGAATAGATATAAGAAGTATCTTATCATTATAATTATGAATGAGAAAAGTTGGATGAAAATCAGAAAAAATGAAAAGAAACAAAAGGGTAGGAAAAAGTCCGAAATAAAGCTAAAGAAACTTACTCCTTTAGCAGCAATCATTCTGATGACACTGATTATATTAGTGATTATAAGAAAATCAGAAGAACCTTTATCTGTAAAAACGATATTGAAGTATACACCTGAAAATATAATTTTGGCGGCGTGCGTTTTAGTTTTATTTTTTGCTCTCAAAAGCCTTACAATTATGTTCCCATTGTCGCTTTTATATTTGAGCAGTGGAGTCCTGTTTACACCATTTATAGCTGTGATTGTAAGTATGATTGGACTGGCGACAACCATTACGATTCCTTATTGGATTGGAAGATACAGCGGTGAGGATATTATACGGTATATTGAGACTAGATATCCCAAGGTTCAAAAACTGACTGGATATCAGGATGAAAATGCTTTTTTTGTATGCTTTATTACCAGAATTGTTGGGATTTTGCCTGGTGACATTGTCAGCCTGTATTTTGGTGCTTGTGGAGCGAAATTCACCACTTATCTGACAGCAGGAATAAGCGGTTCTTTGCTCAGTATTGTTACTACTACTTTGCTTGGAACTAAGTTGAGCAATCCGTTTTCAATAGAATTTATCATGGTATTATTATTAAGAATTTTGGTTTCTGCCGGAACTGTAGTCTTGAAACACTATATGAATAAAAGAACAGGAGAGAAATGAGAAAAATGAATAGAATATTAATAGTCAAGAGTATATTATTTCCATCTCTAGGATTAATCTGTATATTGTTTTCTGATAGAGTAACTCTTCTGTTACCTTATTTATTAGGAAGTGCTATGGTACTTGTAGGTACTCTGATGTTAGTAAGCTATTTTAAGGAAAAAAAGTTTTTTGAAAAGCAGGCAGACGAATTAGCATATAGTATTATGATGTTTATTATGGGGATTGCATTTTTACTGAAAGGATCCAGTTCGTTGGAGGCATTAGGAATTACTTGGGCAATTATCGGTATTAGAAAGGCATCTAAATCATTGAATGGGGCAATTAGGCAGTTCTTTTGTAGAAATAATAATTGTGTTATACCAATGATAGAATTTTTTGTACGAATCACGCTAGCATTACTCCTTCTGTTTAATCCGATTGAAAAGATATCCAATCATGTGATTATATTAGGATTGGAAATAATAGCAGTTAGTTTTCCATTTTGTAATATATCCCATTCAGGATAATTGATGATGATAGGTATATTGATCCTTCGTATGATTCAATTCATACGGAGGTTTCTTTTTGCCTTTTTTCTCATCTTTACATTTTTTTACTGAAACATGTTGTATAAGCCCCTCTGAAACTTTGGATATATAGAGGGACATTTATATCCGCGAGCAACGAGCCAAGCGGACATGCTTGCATGTCCATTTGGCGACTGCCGCGAGAACCAAATGCCCCGTAACTTGCGGGGGATTTGGTATGCCACCTCCAGAATAATGAAATGAGAGGTAATGACATATGGCAGAGAAAAGATGTTATACAGTAAAAGAGTTACAGGAGATTCTTGGAGTCAGTAGACCGACGGTCTATAACCTTCTGAAGAAAAATGAATTCCGGTGGATCCAGTTGGATGGCGGAAAGTACCGTATTTCCAAAAAGAGCTTTGATGACTGGCTGGATAAACTTCCGGAAGGTTTAAACTGATTTCATGTTAATTTCCAAAATCGACTCTACACTCCGTTTCGGTCGGTGCTAAACGAATGCCACCGGCATTCAGCACCCTAAATTTTTTTGAAAAAATGCGGTATGGT
Organism: uncultured Dorea sp.; assembly: GCA_964406595.1. GTDB lineage: Bacteria > Bacillota > Clostridia > Lachnospirales > Lachnospiraceae > CAPEBR01. The sequence continues at coordinate 16,516 of CAYOSJ010000033.1, read as the reverse complement.
ATGGGCAGAAGGAGGGAGACTTCATGGATCGAGAAGAAATGATTAATGCGGAAGACTATGACACTCTGTTGAAAGAAATGGAAACAAACAGCCCATACAAAAGGCTACCTTCTCCGGCAAAAAAGTGGATGAGTGTTTCGGAGATGGGGGAACTTCTGGGGCTTAAGAAAACAGACCGGTATTGGCTGGTACATAAGAATTATTTTAAGACGAAAGAGTTTGCCGGGAAA
>CAYOSJ010000033.1:15052-16186 GCA_964406595.1 uncultured Dorea sp. | reverse complement strand
GGATATTTTCCAGCTGTTAAGGTGGGCGCCAATGTCCGTATCAAACGCAAAGAATTCGAAGAGTGGTTGAAAAAAAGAAATACAGAAAGGGGCTGTTAGATTATGGCATCAATCAGAGAAAGAAATGGAAAGTTTAATGTGATTTATTCCTATACTGATCCAGATGGGAAGCGGAAGCAGAAATGGGAAACCTATACCACAAAGGCAGAAGCAAAAAAACGTAAGAAGGAAATTGAGTATAAGGAAGAAATGGGATCTATGGTGATTCCGCAGTGTAAAACCATGAGGGAACTACTGGAAGAATATGTTGCTCTGTATGGGAAAGACAACTGGGCATTGTCTACTTATGATGGAAATGTATCTCTCATAAATAATTATATCCTTCCGATTATTGGGGATGTGAAACTGGCAGAGATTAATACACGTTTTATTGAAAAGTATTATCAGAGACTGTTGAAAACTCCAGCGGTGATCAATCAAATGGGAACTGATGGAGAAAAATCCTTGTATTTATGCAACGGTTCCAAAGCACAAAACAAAGAAACGGGATATCTGGACTGCAGAAACACTGATGTATTCCATGGAAGTATGTGAGGATGAACGGCTGAAACTGGCCATGAATCTCTCCTTCTCCTGTTCTCTTCGAATCAGTGAGCTTCTGGGACTTACATGGGACTGCGTTGATATTTCCGAAGAAGCAATTGAGGAGAATAGGGCATATCTTTTCATAAATAAGGAATCTCAGCGTGTGAGCAAGGCTGCCTTAAAGGAACTGGATGCAAAAGATGTCCTGCTCGTATTTCCGGAAAAGAGCAAAAAGAATAAGACGGTCCGTGTCCTGAAAACACCAAAGACAGACAGCAGTGTTACGTATAAGCTGAAACTGAATGGCGGAGACATCAAGGCAGTTCAGGGAGATTCCGGACATGCTCAGGTCAGCATGGTCACGGATGTATATTCCCATATCCTGGATGATGACCGGAAGAAAAATGCAGAATTATTTGAAGAGGCATTTTATGAGAAGAAAAATCTGGATCCGCAGATGCATCCGAATACAGCAGAAAATACAGTGGCGGTTCCGGAAGGCGTGGATGCAGAACTGCTTGCAAAGGTTCTTAATAATCCTGAGATGGC
>CAYOSJ010000033.1:0-14952 GCA_964406595.1 uncultured Dorea sp. | reverse complement strand
CAATAACGTTGTATAGTAATAATAGAAATCTGGTCAATTGAATATTGTTTATCATTCCCGCTTGTAAGGGGATGGTAGCCGGAAGATGATATCTGTTAGTAACAACAGAGCTTTCCCCGGATGTTAGCAGGTGCAAAGAATCTGCTAATTTTCAGGGCTTATCTGGACTTAACAGAAAGGATATTCAGATTACCAGAATAGTTTTTGAACAACGAGTGGTGAGCCGTGTATATATGCCTTCTTTGAACGTTCTTTGACAGGGATTAACAGAACCACTGAGCTCTCCTAAGCGCTAGCTGTGGGTTCGATTCCCGCACGGGACGGTTACAGATAAAGCGGTAATGATCAGCAGAAAATGCGATGTCATGAACCGCTTTTTTGTTTTCATTTAGATGAAAAAAACAGGTCGGGAATGAATTTCCAGTTAATTTGGGTTAGCTGAAACAATAGAATATTACATTAGCTACAGTTAAGTCAAACGAGGAGTTTAATGGTAGATTCCAATCTTCAAAGAGAACGGATCAGCTACAGTGAAAAGGCTTTTGCTTACAAAATGAAGAATGATGCGTAATGAGCAGAGAAATGATTATGACACAGATTATACAGCTCAGTATGGTGATAAACTGATTATACTTTCTACCTGTGAGTATTCTCATAAAAAACGTGTGGATGGTCGTGGTTGGATGCAAAATCAATACAAATGAATTGAAATAGCAATGATTGTATATTATAATAATAAAAAAGAAATGGAGGAATAATGGATGGCTAGTACAATTCAGATACGTGTTGATGATGAGTTAAAGAGTAAATCAGATCAGTTGTTTAGAGATCTTGGCACAGATACTACTTCTGCAATCCGGATGTTTTTGACACAGGCTGTTGCAAATAATGGTTTTCCATTTGAAATAAAACGGGTGGAGCATAATCCGTATGCTACCATGTCTGAAGAAATGATGTTGGAGAAACTGGAGAAATCAAGAGTATCTGCATCAAAGGGTAACTATAGATCTGCGGATGCGGTTATTGCTGATATGAGGGAAAAGTATGGAATATAAAGTAGTAGTAACAGCAGACGCAGAAGAAGATCTAAATCAATACATCAGATATTTGCTTATGGTGAAAAAAAGTGATCAGGCAGCGAAGAATGTTTTGGATGATTTTGAGGCTACTATTCGGAGCCTTAAAAGTGTTGCAGGAAGTTTGAAGCCGTGTGATAATCTTCGATTAAAAGAACTGGGATATCGAAGGATAAATTTTCTCTCACATAGATATTTTATGCTGTATCGAATTGTTGAGGATATAGTTTTTGTAGATAATATTTTTCATGAATTACAGGATTATGAAAACAAAATGATTTAATTGAAAATGGGATTCTTAGGAAAGGTCATTTACCGTGAAGACGATAGATGGTCTTTTTCTTATGCCTGTATTAATGGGGAGGAGGAAAGATGGCAGGAAAAGAATATACAGCGAAAGACAAGAACCTGGGACTGTGTCGATATTTCCGAGGAAGCAATTGAGGAGAACCGGGCATATCTTTTCATAAATAAGGAATCCCAGCGTGTGAGCAAGGCTGCTTTAAAGGAATTGGATGCAAAAGATGTCCTGCTTGTATTTCCGGAAAAGAGTAAAAAGAATAGGACGGTTCGTGTCCTGAAAACACCGAAGACAGACAGCAGCGTCCGAAAAGTATTTCTTCCGAAGAGTGTTGCTAGGATGCTGATTGAATGGAAAGAAAAACAGGATGAAATAAAAGAAGTCCTGGGTGATGACCACAGCCTGAGACACAGCAGTGTTACGTATAAAAGGAAATGGTAAGAGCAATATTAAAACTGTTATTTAATATAGATACTGCCGCTCCATCAGCAGAATTATTAAAAGATTCAGAGGAAGGGCAGACTCTCGATGAATTACTTGATATGGTAGATGAAGGATTCATCAACAAAGCAGAAAATAGAATCTATGAAATAACAGAAGCAGGTAAAAAGATTGATTTAGAAATTGCTTTATTGTTTTATTCATACTTAAATGATAAGTCCGATAAATTTCTGGAAGAACATAATTATAGCAGAGATGAAATAAAAGCAGGTTTGAAAGACATTATCATGGAAATTCGCAGAAACTTTTACCTGGATAAACTGATTAGCAGAAAAAACAATGGGCTGATAAAGGTCATTACTGGCATTCGCAGGTGCGGCAAGTCGTACCTGCTGAATAATCTTTTTTATCATCATTTACTGGACAGCGGCGTAGATGCTGACCATATTATCCGTTTCGCCTTTGACTCAGCGGACGATTTGTATTTGATGGGAGAAAGCCTTATCCGGATCGAAAAGGAAAAGCGTGGCGCTAGCCCGGAAAAATTCATGGCTTACATTCGTTCCAAAACAGTAGATGATGGGATGTACTATCTATTGCTTGATGAAATTCAGATGCTGGATTGTTTTGAAGCGGTACTGAACGGTTATCTGCGAAAAGACAATATGGACGTATTTGTGACCGGAAGCAATGCAAAACTTCTGTCAAAGGATATTGTGACTGAGTTTGCCGGTCGTGGGGATGGGGTTCATATGTACCCTTTGAGTTTTGCGGAGTTTATGTCCGTTTATAAAGGCGACAAATATATGGGCTTGTCTGAATATATGCTTTACGGCGGGATTCCTCTGGTCGTTCTGCGTGAGGGTGCCGGAGATAAAGCTGCTGCATTGCAAAATTTGTTCAATGAGATTTATATTCGAGATATTACCAGGCGAAACTGTGTCAAGAATATGGGAGAACTGGAGGATTTGTTGAACATCCTTTCCTCTGCCATTGGTTCGCTGACGAATCCGGAAAAATTGAAAAACACCTTCAAGACCGTGAAGAAGTCCAGAATTACTTCGGCCACCATAAAAAAATATCTGAATTATTTTGAGGATTCTTTCCTGATTGAATCGGCACAGAGATATGATATTAAGGGAAAGGCATACATTGAAACTCCAAAGAAATATTACTTCTCTGACCTGGGGCTTCTCAATGCAAGGATCAACTTCCGTCAATTTGAACAGACTCATTCCATGGAGAATGTGATTTATAACGAACTTCGTATGCGTGGCTATAGTGTCGATGTTGGTGTTGTTCCGATTGCAGAGAAGAATTCTGATGGCAAAGTGACTCGGAAGCAGTTAGAAGTAGATTTTGTCTGCAATCTTGGTTCAACAAGATATTATATCCAGTCGGCGTATTCCCTGCCTGACGAAGCCAAACGCACTCAGGAAATCAGACCATTTCGGAAAATCGATGACTCTTTTAAGAAAATCGTCATTACGAAAGACATTGTACCGGCGCATTATGATGAGTACGGAATTCTAACGGTAAACATCTATGACTTCCTGCTTGATCCAAAAGTCATAGAGAAATAATGGATTTAAAACAGGTGAAGCGTGTGTGTTTTAGAAAAGTCTTCAAAAATAGAATAATGAGTGCAGTGGAGGAAAACTGCAAATTCGAGAGAAGAGATGCCGGAATACGTGGAGCGTAGTTATCATGAAGCGCTCATTAATGCCTTGGCACATCGTGATTATCTGGTAAATGGCAGTGAAGTTCATATAGATATTTATGATGATCGTATGGAAATCTATTCGCCTGGAGGAATGCCGGATGGTTCAATCATTCAAGACCGCGATCCGCTTTCCGTACCATCGACACGAAGAAATCCTGTTCTTGCGGATGTATTTAACCGGCTTGGATACATGGAACGAAAAGGCAGTGGTTTTGGAAAGATTATTAGTGGTTATGAGTTTCAGATAAATTATAATGAAAGCAAAAAACCTTCTTTTCGGTCGGATAGATATCAGTTTACGGTTATAATGCCAAATTTGAATTATGATGTCCCTCAAGATGTCCTTCAAGATGTCTCTCAAGATGTCCCTCAAAATGAGTTAAATATTCAAATTGTAAAACTGATTCGTAAAGATAGTAAAATAAGTACAGCTAAGATGGCGAAGGCATTGGGAGTAAGTACTAAAACTGTCCAACGCCATATTAAAGAGATGGATAATGTTTATTACGTGGGACGTGGTTTTAGTGGACATTGGGAAATCAAAGAATAAAAACGTGGTCAAAACGCCATAGACAAATCGACAATAACGTTGTATAGTAATAATCTGGGCTTAACATATCAGTTCCTGACAGGGATTAACAGAACCACAGAGTTCTCCTAAGCGCTAGCTGTGGGTTCGATTCCCGCACGGGACGGTTGCAGACAAAGCGGTAATGATCAGCAGAAAATGCGATGTCATGAACCGCTTTTTTGTTTGGATTAGCGGAAAAGGAGGAAGTTATGCAGACAAGGCAGGAGGCAATACAATATTGTCATTCATTTCAAGACGTATATGAAGATTATCCTTTTCACGATGATAATTGGTGTGTTATGCGTCATAAGAAAAATAAGAAGATGTTTGCTCTTATTTATGATAAAGACGGATATGTATGGATCAATGTAAAGTGTGATCCGGAATGGAGAGAATTTTGGAGAAATGCTTTTGGATCTGTTGTTCCGGCTTATCACATGAACAAGACACATTGGAATTCTATTATCCTGGATGGAACTGTTCCGGATAAAGATATTCAGCGTATGATTGGGGAAAGTTACGATCTAACGAAAGGAAAGAAAAAATTTCTCAAAAATAGCGGAATATAGGATTCTATTTCCATATATAGATAGTGTATTTATTTTTTTGTAAAAGATATAATTTTTTTATAGAACAGGTGGTTTTCCATTTGAGTTATTCGAAGAAAGGTAAAAGAGAGGAGAAAACAATTATGTGTATCGTGGAACAGGAAGGGTTCTGATGAGTCCGGTTGCGCCGACATCTTCTCTGTTTGCATCGACAAATACGATCAGCGCAAAGGCTGCAGCAAAAAACAGCAATACTTTTGGAAAGTAAATCAAGATTTATAAGAAAATCCAGAAATCGTAGAGGTGGTATTATGGAATATGATTTGGAAAAAGAAAAAAGGGAAGCAATTGATGCTGGTAACAGGGCATTGAGAAGCCTCAGGGATGCACAGGACAATTTGAACAGTGCAAAAAACTGGGGGCTCTGGGATATGTTTGGAGGAGGATTTATCTCTACCATGGCAAAACACTCCAAAATGGACCGGGCAAAACAAAACATGGAGCAGGCGAGATATGATCTTAGAAATTTCAGCAGGGAGTTGAATGATGTCAATATGACCTGTCATCTGGATATTGAGACAGGTGATTTTCTTTCCTTTGCTGACTGGTTTTTTGATGGGTTTGTTGTGGACTGGATGGTGCAGGATCGAATCAATCAGGCTTCCCGGCAGGTTGCAGGGGCAATTCGCAGGGTTGAGGGAATCCTCAGACAACTATAAAGATATTCATACTCTTTTGCTGGGTATTAGAATGGGCAGTAATTTACGAGATTTCTGTAAACAACTGCCCTCTTCTATTATTTCAGTTTTTCTTTTTCAGCATTTCAGTGAATCAACAGCCAGAGATACTTCATCCAGTTTTTTGCTGATAAACGCAAAGTCTTTGATCTCATCATCTGAAATCTTTCCATCCCGTGCAATCTGGGTCAGACGGTTGGTCAATGGATTGATTTCATTCAGGCTGGCGATAGTTTCCAGGATAATATTAGGTAATTCAGATATCTCAACTTCCGGAACGTAACGGTCACCAATGGTACATTTGTGGGAACAGTAGTAATTACAAAGATCCGGTCTTTTATAACAATCTGCCATCTGGATGATGTCGTAAGGTGCTGGCTCCTGCAGGTTATATTCGATTTTTTCAATTCTTGAGGCAGATACACCTACCATATTTTCACTCGCCTTTTCACGGGTGAGCCCCTGAGCTTCCCGGCATAGCTGGTATATATTTTTGTTTTCTCTTGTTGATTGTTTACCCATTAAATTTCTCCCTCATTTCTCTAAACCAGAGAAATACACGAGTCTAAGTCTTCTTATCAATTCAGTATAAAGCTTGGAATCCAGAATAAATCAGTATTGGAACCGATAAAGAAACAAAAGTAGGGGGAGATGGTTATGAAACATATTGTGATTGATGCATTTAATACAAAGCCAATAGGAACATCACCTGGCGATTTATTTCATTTTGACGAGTTGAGTATACCAGCATGAAGGAGGAGTGAAAAAAAGTGACCAGGAGGCGAAAAATGTTTTGGATGATTTAATTAAAGATAGGACTAATAGGGAAGGTCATTTACCGTAAAGGCGATAGGTGGTCCTTTTCTTATTTTTGATGAGTCACAAAACTATTGAAAAAATATATGAGATAAGGATATAATATTATCAGATCAGTTCTGTATTTTATTGGAAAATCTGTCGAGCAGTTTAAGAAGAATGGAGATTTGGAATGAAAAAGATGTGGAAGGATAGAAACAAAAAGAAAAAATGTAGTTCCCTGCTCTTTTCCATGGTACTTATTTTTTGTATTTTAGGTGTTTTTGTTGGTTCCGTTTCAAAGAAAACATCTGCCGAAATGTCAGAATCAGCAATTCAGAATTTGACAGAAAGTCTTGATCTGATTAAATGTACGATTGAGGCGATTTTGAAAAATGAGACAGAGTTTCAGACGCTCATTGCGCAGGAAATCGCGGACGCAGATGATCCGCAGGAATATGTCCGAAGATATAAAAAAAATCAGACAATGGTGAAAATGTCGTTGATTTTAACAGGTGAGACGGAAGGAGTTTCCAATGTAGATGAGACATTTTCTGAAAATGAGCTGGATTTTTCTTTAGGGAAAACGGTGGAAGGGATGGCTATATCCCAATCTTATCTGAATTATATGGGAACATGGGCATATACTATGAAATGCCCTGTTATTCGGAATGAAAAGGAAATTGCAGCGCTCTATATAGAATATGTGTATGATTCTATTGACCAATCTCTTCCCAAAGGATTTTATGACCAAAAGGCGATGTTATACGTTATGGACGCCAAAAGTGAGAGATTTGTATTGAAACCGAAAGGGATGGGAGAACGAAGCGCAGGTCATCTGAATCTGGAGGATTTCTACAGAGCGAATGATATTCAGATGGAAAACTTGCGTCAGGAAGTTTCTGATTGTCTGGAAAATGGTAAAGATATTATGTTTTACCATGATGTTCAGGGCAAAGATGCTCTGAATTATATGTGGGCGGTAAACGGCGGCTCAACCTATCTGGTTGGTTATGTACCGGTCGAAGCGATTCAAAAAGAGGGAAAAACGGTTAATCAGAATATCAACACCGTTGTATTTACAATGCTGCTTGCTTTTGCTTTATGTTCTATTCTTTTCTATGTAAACAGAAGGCAGCAGGATAAAGTCAGAAAGGAAAGAGACGAAGAGAGAGAACTTTATAATAAACAACTTGCAGAAGCGCTGCAGGCAGCGCAGATCGCGAACAATTCCAAGACAATTTTCCTTTCCAATATGTCCCACGATATCCGTACCCCAATGAATGCGGTGCTTGGATACACGACTCTTTTATCTAAAGATGCAGAAAATCCGGATAAGGTCAGGGAATATACAAAAAAGATCCTGACATCTGGAAAACATTTGCTTGGTCTGATAAATGATATTTTGGATATTTCCAAGATTGAGAGTGGAAAAGTGGTGCTGAACTTTGGAAGGTTTGCTTTAACTGATCTGATATCAACGGTGGAGGATATTGTCCGCCCCATGTCCGAGGGGAAGCATCAGAAGTTTTCTGTTGAGATATCAGGGATTGAGCATGAGTATTTCATGGGAGATGAGACGAGGATCAATCAGATATTGTTCAATCTTCTCTCGAATGCGGTAAAGTATACACCGGAAGGGGGAGATATCTGGCTCCGTCTGACTGGACTTCCGCAGAGAACAGACAAGTTTGAACATATTCGCATTGAGGTTGAAGATAATGGCTTTGGAATGACGCCGGCGTTCTTAGAGACTATTTTTGATGTATTTACCAGAGCGGAAAACAGTACGACAAATAAGGTTCAGGGAACCGGACTGGGCATGGCGATCACCAAAAATATCGTAGAGCTTATGGGCGGAACGATCCAGGTGTTCAGTGAGGTAGATAAAGGCAGCCTGTTTCGGATTGAACTGGAATTTCGTATATCGGAAGATCAGACAGAATCGGAAGAAGAACGTCTGACAGATATCAATAATAGTAGTCTGGAAGGACTGTATTTTCTCGTTGCAGAGGATAATGAGATTAATGCAGAAATATTATCAGAAATACTTGAAATGGAAGGGGCGGATTGTGTAATTGTTGAGAATGGCAAGCTGGCTCTGGAACGTTTTAAGAATTCCGCAGACGGAGAGTTTGATGCAGTTTTAATGGACGTGCAGATGCCGGTCATGAATGGGTATGAGGCGACAAGAGCAATCAGGTCCCTGGAGCGCAGGGATTCCAGGGCAATCCCGATCATTGCTATGACGGCGAACGCATTTGCAGAGGATGAAAAAGACGCTCTGGAAGCAGGAATGAATGCGCATGTGGCAAAACCTATTGATATTGAATTGTTAAAAAGAGCGATCAGACAATGTATAACGGGAGGAAACAGGTCATGAGAAAAAGAGGGAAACAGAGATTAAAGAGGCAGATTGCAGTCTGCATGACGGGTTTGTTTGTACTGGGAATGACTGCATGTGGAAAGCAGGAGGATACGGACCATAACCTGGTAGAATCGGAAAAAGAGGAAACAAGAACCGTAAGATTTTACAGTCCAATGGAAAAAACAAGTCCGGATGCGGAAAATGTTGCAAGGAGTGCATCTGATAAAACCATTGCGATGGCAGAGGAAGCACTGGATATCTGCGTGGAATATGTTACATATACCGCAGAGACTTATCAGGATAAGACCTATGATGATGTAGCGATCGACAGAATCCGTAATAATATGGATGATGTGTATTTACTGAATCCGGATGTGATCCAGAAAATGGCGGAAGAGGGGAAATTGATGGATCTGTCAGAACTTGACAGTGCGAAAAACCTGCGGGAGGTTGTGAAGGCTGCGAATGTTTATGATGGAAAACTTGTGGCAATTCCGCAGGAAGTAGTGGCGTATGGCTTGTTTGTAAATAAAGATATGTTTAATGATTATAGTTTGAAATTGCCTGAAACGCCAGAGGAATTTCTGGAGTGCTGCAGAGTATTTAAGGAAAATGGGATTGAAACGCCGGTAGGAGCGAACCGATGGTGGCTGGAGACATTTGTTCTGGCACAGGCCTATGCCGATTTATATAACGGAGGAAATACGGAGGCAGAAATAGCCGCCTTAAACAGCGGAGAACGCAAATATAGCGATTATATGCGCCCGGGTTTTGAGTTTCTTCAGGAATTGATCGACTGTGGATATATTGATGCTGAAAAAGCCCTTGTCAGCGAAGCGATTGAAGGGGAAGGTCCAGATTTCCTTGCTCAGAAAACACCGATTGTTATGGCTTATTGGGGAGCCGCAAATTCAGATACAGCGTATGGAGATCCTGATTTTGAACTGCAGGTCATCGGTTTCCCAAGCAGCCGGGGACAGATGCCTGTTATGCCTATGACAGGCATGGGAGTCGGAATGGGTTCGGAACATGCAGAAGATGCAATGCGTATGGTAGATGTGATGACTTCTGACGAAGCACTTCAGGTTTATACGGAGACCAACAAGGTGATTTCTCCGTCCAAAAATATTAAGGTAGATTGTATACCGGCTTTGGAACCATTGAATGACAGAATCGAAGAGGATGTTTTTGTTCTTGGTTCTAATGCGGGAATGAAACTGGAACAATGGGGGAATACCTGCCTGATCGTGAGAAAACTGCTTGAGGGTGCAACGGTAGATGAATGCATGGCAGAGTTCGACAGACTGCAGGAAGAAACTTTAAGTAAATAACGAAAAGCTGTCATGATCATTGTGATCGTGGCAGTTTTTTCATTTTTCAAAAGTTTTTGGGTGGGAAGGAAGCGCATTTGTTTGACCGCCGGTTAAATTTTTATCAGGCTATTTAACAAATATTCGATTGTGGACAAATGGAACCGTTTGCTATACTTAAATCAGGAGATCTCCATGTAAAATGATAAAGGAGCTGATGAGAGTGAAAATTGGAAAAGTGATACGAAAATATCGAAAAGAAAAGGATATGACACAGGAAGAGATCTATCAGTATGTGGAAGACCTGGATCAGATGATCAGGCAGAATTCATTTGCCAAAGCCTATGAATGCTCAAAAAAGAAAGTAAAAGAATTCCCATCCTGCTATTTGCTTATGATCAGGATTGCTACAGTCCTGGATGCGAATAGATTGTTCAAAGAACAGCAGCTTCCAGATGATTTTGAAGAATTTATCGAATCTTTATATCAGAAGGCTTTGAAGAGTACAGATGAAAATGTTCGATTAATCGCTGCAGATGCATTGAGTGGATATTATAGTCGCAAAGGACGATATAAGGAAGCAGAGAACTGTCTGGAGTATTATTCCCCACAGAATCCAGAAAAGAAACGGAAGCAGGCGCAGTTGTATTATGAGACAAAGCAGGATGAAAAAGCGTACAAAAGTTACGAAGAAATATTATATGCTCAATATCTGCAGACAAGTCAGTCACTGCATGGAATCTATATGCTTGCTTTGCGTGATAAGAAATTTGACAAAGCGCATCTGATTGCAGATAAGCAGACAGAATTGGCAAAGTTATTTGACATGGGAAGATACTATGAAGTCTCACCACACCTTGAACTGGCGGCTATGGAAAAAGATGAGGAAACTACAATCAAGATCATGAAAGAAATGCTTGAAAATTTGGACAGTTTATTTTCAGGGAAAAAGTCTCCACTATATGAACATATAACTTTCAAAGAAACGAATCCGTCCTTTATAAAAGAGTTACGAGATAATTTGAAAAAGAATTTCGCAGATGAAGAATCATTTGGATTCTTACGTGACAATCCAGAATGGAAACACATGATCGAGTAAGAGGGGTCCTGGTTGACTTTTTGTTATTGGGGAAATGATGAAATAATGAAAAATAGTGAAAAAATAGTGTAATTTTAGTGGAAAAATCATTCGTGGATCGATATAATATATATTGATGAAATGGAGGTGTACAGGTTGATAAAGGTTACACTAACGAATGAAATTTTAAAAAGAATATCGGAAATTGATGAAAATCGTTTTTTTCTCAGTACGGTAGAGTTGCCGTCTGTTACAAAGAATAGACTAAGAAAAAACTCCAAGAAAAAAAGTTCATACGCTTCCAATAAGATTGAGGGAAATCCATTGACTGAAAATCAGGCGAGTGAAGCCATTGACAGTGATCCTCACAAACATTTCCTGAAGCCGGAGCAGGAGGTTCGCAATTATTTTCTGGCTTTAAATCTTCTGGAAGAGAAGTTGAAAAAGAAAGAACTTTTTTCAAAAGAGATGATTCTTGAGGTGCAGGCGGTTGTTGAAAAGGGCGCCGGGAAAGAAAAAATAGGATTAAGAGGTTCAATGCCACCAGGTGTATTATTTGCAGTATATGATTCTGAAACGGGAGTTCCGGAGTATATTCCGCCGGAATATATAGATATTCCGAAGTTGCTGGATGAACTTGTGGAATATGTAAATACTACAGATGATCATCCGCTGATCATTGCTGCTGTAGTTCATAATCAACTGGTTACTATTCATCCCTTTGAATAAGGAAATGGAAGAACAGCCAGATTAATGTCGGGGTATATTCTTGATTATTATGAATATGGTTTTAGTGGAATTGGTTCCCTGGAAGAATATTTTGCTTATGATCCGGATGAGTATTATGCATCGCTGCAAATGGGATTACCGGCATTGTACTATTCAGGAAGGGAAAATCCCCCACATCCGGAAATCTGGATCAATTATTTTTTGAAAATGATGGGATTGTATTCTAAAAAAGTATATGAGTTATCGAAAGCGTCAGAGAAAGATGAATTGGAAGGAAGCCTGTCTTATTTAAATGCAAAAGAAAAAGAATTTTTAGTGTTCCTGTTAAAAAAACGATTATATGAATTTACACCAATTGAAGTAAGTAAGATGACCGGTGTAACAAACAAGACAGTTATTAACAGATGCGCGAAGCTTGTAAATAATGGTTTCTTGATTCCAATCATTGTCAAGACAAGAGTTCGATCCTATCGGTTAAGTGATTTTTCAAGAGCAAATGAAAAAAGGATTTTGAAAAAATTGGCATAGTCGAAATATGAATAATATTTCAATAGTAGTTAAAGCACCGTAAACAATCAGTCTAAAGTACGGTATTCTATGTGTAGAAATCAATTCAATTTCATATTGTTTATCATTCTCGAATGCTTGAATGATGGTAGCCATATTTTTCATAATGGTGGGGACACGAAGGTATCCCCCAAGTATTAATGTGTTCTTTCCTGGACACGCCTTAGTGCCCAAACAAAAGATCTAGTAGACCTTTTGTCTGGGAAAATCAGAGCCTGCTACAAAGGCAGATCTCCAGGTAGGAAAGGATCTACAAGATATTCCGTATGAAACAGAAGAAGGATGCCTGTCTCTTTCTGGTGTGAGGAAAACAATGGTCAAAGGCAAAACAGCAACATATTCCACGATTGGTGACGTTGCTTTTGAAAACCGCGATAAATTAGATCAGTGCAGACAGGAAACAGGTGACGAATGGGATGATGAAGAAATCTATTTTGTTGCCGATGAACTGAGAAGTGCATTTCCGAGCCTTGCCTTTAGGCAGGTTTCATATTGCGCGGGTATCCTGACATTGACTCGTTAACTTCCAGTTTTTAGGGCTAGAGAGATTGGAATTTGACATATTGGTTAGGCAGCGATTTCCACTAGACAAAGTTGTCCCATTAATAAATACGGCATTTTCTCGCTTTATGTCGTGTTGTATATAGGTGATGCAAACTACACTGTTGATGGAAGGAGGAAAGGAAAGTGAACCAAAAGAAGATAGGAAGTTTTTTGAAAAAACTTCGTAAAGAAAAAGGGATTACGCAGGAACAGTTTGCAGAGATTTTAAATATTTCGGGAAGAACTGTGTCGAGATGGGAGACCGGAAACAATATGCCAGATATTAGTTTATTGGTCGAGATAGCAGATTTTTTTGATGTCAGTATTCCGGAAATCATTAACGGAGAAAGGAAAAGCGAGATTATGGAAAAACAAGTTAAAGAAGTTGCAGAAATGCTGTCAGATTATGCAGACGCAGAAAAAGCATTGTTGTTAAAGAAAGCAAGAATAATAAGTATTGTTGGTCTTATTTCATTATTGACAGGTTTGATAATGGAGTCAATTTCCTTAAATTCAATCATTCCAATATATGAGTGTGTGAAAGGTATCTGTTTGGGCTTATCAGTTGGTGCTCTTATTACTATGGTATTATACACCACGGGAATACTTGCTAAAATCAAAGCCAAAAAATCCAAACACATGAAATTATTAGCGATAGTATGTTTTACAGTAATGGCAGTTTGCATTGTAGCTTCGTTAATGGCATCATTTTCTTAAAATGAAGACGACTTTCTGGGTATATTTTATAATTGAAAACTGTCCGGAAAAAGCCATTGAAAGGAGATGACGAGATGAATCAGAGTGAAAGACGCTTATTTCTGATCAGGAGATTATTAAAGGAACAGCCGAGATATAGAAATATGCAGATACCTGTTGGTATTGATGAGCAGAAATCTATGCTCCGGTCCCTAATGAATATCAGAATGCCTGATAATATAGATGAAGAATTTTTAAGTGTGCAGGATGAATATTTAGGGCAGGTCAATGTAGAAAAAGGTGCTGTCACCCTTTCGGATATGGAAGAGATGCAGCAGGATATCTATATCTGGAAAGGTGATATTACAAGACTGAAGGTTGGGGCGATCGTAAACGCTGCGAATAGCGGAATGACAGGATGCTATAAGCCTTGTCACAACTGTATCGATAACTGTATACATACTTATGCCGGAATCCAGTTAAGACTTACATGTGCCAAGATCATGGAAGAACAAGGGTATGAAGAACCGACTGGCCAGGCAAAGATTACACCGACATATAATCTTCCCTGCGATTATGTGATTCATACGGTAGGTCCGATCGTGCAAGGGGAATTGACTGAAAAGCATGAGGATCTTCTGGCATCATGCTATAGATCCTGCCTTGAAATTGCGGATGCAAATAAGGTGGATTCCATTGCATTCTGCTGTATTTCAACAGGGGTATTTATGTTCCCAAATGAACGGGCCGCTGAGATTGCTGTGCAAACAATCAAAGAATATAAAGAGAAAACAGGTAGTTCCATGAAGGTGATATTTAATGTATTCAAAGATCTGGATGAAGATATCTACAGGGAACTGTTAAGATAGGGCACAAATGCGGATGCTCAGTTTGATCAGATTGAATCTTAAACTGCTTTTTCAGCATTAAATTCCAAATCCTTCCGCCCATACTTTCAGTTCTTCCATACTTGCATTCGCAGAAAACCTCTTTCCTTCCTTCAATTCTGCTCCCGGACAGGAAACTGCCAGTTCTTTGTTTGTGTTTCCCATACCACTGCTGCCAGAAGTCGCCAGTGGAATAATTGTCTTTTCGGTCAGATCGTACTGCTCCATAAACGTGTTCACAATAGTCGGAGCAACGTACCACCAGATAGGGAATGCTATGAAGATCACTGAATACTGCGCCATATTCTCTACTTTGTTTGCAACAGCCGGACGAAATGACTTATCATTCATTTCCAAACTGCTGCGGCTCTTTTTATCCATCCAGTCCAGATCGGCATCCGTGTACGGAAACTCCGGCCGAATCTCATGTAAATCTGCTCCGATAGCCTCTGCAAACCGCTTTGCCAATTTTGCAGTTACGCCGCTGGCGCTAAAATACGCCACTAATACCTTACTCATAATCAATACCTTTCCTACTACAATATATTTATGGTTAATACCCCTTACATCCAGTAAGGAATT
>CAYOSJ010000032.1:11206-22005 GCA_964406595.1 uncultured Dorea sp. | reverse complement strand
AGAGATGCTTTGACAGCCTCGTAAGCTGTTTCTTCACTCTTTGCATCCTGCACCCACACTTTTGTGGTAATGAAAAGTTCTTCCCTTGTGACTAATCCGTCCGCGACCGCCCTTTTCACACCTTTTCCTACAGCCTCCTCGTTCATGTAAGCAGCAGCAGTGTCTAGCAGACGATAGCCTGTCTTAATTGCATCATAAATTACCTGCTCACATTGCGCCGCATCCGGGATCTGAAATACGCCAAAGCCCTGAAGCGGCATTTTTTCTCCTGTGTTTAATGTAATGAACTCCATAATTGTACCTCCTGGTTTATTTAAATTTCTTTCCATTGATTGTTTGCATCCACAATCTCGCAGATGCTGATGTTTTCATTGCGATATCTGGAATTTGGGTTTTTCTCATGTCCTCGCATTTGTATCGACATTGTCGGGCAGGCATGGATACACGCCATGCACATCATACACTCCTTTGGATCCCAGATGCTTTTCTGATTCTCTACCCGGAAACATTTCCTCGGACATACTTTTGTGCAGATTTCACAGCCGATGCACGCATCCGTAATATAATAGGCATTTGCAAACGCATTTCCAGGTCTCCCAGAAATCCTGTCAAGATACTCCTGATGTGCCGCCCTGTCGGTATCTGTCACAGGGGAAAAAAATCTTTTTCTATTTCCAATGTCCTCACGGATCCGGGCAAGATGTACGTCTACCTTCTTATCCATCTTCTTCTGTTCGTCCATATCAAAGGCAGGCAGAAAATTATCAGCCATCAGCAGCACATTGATATAAGCTGGATGGATCCCCAAATCCTCAAGCAACTTCTGCGTCAGTTCACTGGCGCCGCCGTGGCGGTTCCCATAAGTCAAGACAACATAAAAATAATCTGTGTCAAATTCTGCTCCGGAAAGGAACTCTTTTACCAGAGGCGGAACTTCATGCCCAAAGACCGGGCAGACAATACCGATCTTGTCCGCTTTGTACTTCTTTTCTTTCTCGTGTATCTCCTGTGCAATGCTGATCCTTTCGTCATCCAGCTGCTTCGCCACATACAGACTGTTCCCCGTTGCTGTAAAATAAAACAACACTTTTTCCTTCTCCCTCCTTCCCGTTTTCCTGCTCCTTAAATTGACAGCGGCATCAATTGCTGCTATAATTTTTTCTGATATATTCAGAAATGAAAAACTTTATGTGTTTTTCCAAGTTCATTTTGATTATAATGCTTTTCTTTTAAAAAGTACAATTCCAATGAGGAATAGTTATATAAATTTTATTTATACTGAAAGGTTTGGAAAATGATCGAACTTTACGAACTGCGCCAATTTGTGGCGTTTGCAGATGCAGGAACTTTATCCGAAGCAGCAGAGGTCCTGCATCTCTCACAGCCGGCTCTCAGCAGAAATATGAAAAAACTGGAAGATGACTTAAGGCTCACCCTCTTTGAGAGAAGAAAAAACAGGCTGGAACTGAACGAAAACGGAAAATATGTCCTGGAACTGGCAAGGAAGCTTCTGGATGACGCCGATTCCCTTACCTCAAAAGCACGGGATTTCGACCGTAGAAACCGCACCATTACGCTTGGTATCTGTGCGCCTGCCCCGGTATGGCGTCTTGCGCCTTTGATCTCCCATATTTTCCCCCATCTGTCTCTACAGACAGAAACGAACAGCGATGCCGAACTTCTAAAGGGGTTGGATAACAACACCTATCAGCTTATCGCCACTCATATAAAACCCAATGGGGAGCAGTATTTCCAGAAAGAATACATGAAAGAAGCCCTGATGTTCTCACTTCCAGAAAACCACAGGTATGCGAGAAGAAAAAGCCTGTCCTTTTCTGAAATGAATGGGGAAAATATGCTGCTGATGTCGGATATCGGTTTCTGGGATTTCGTCAAAAATAAAATGCCGGATTCCCGGTTTCTGACACAGGATGACCGGTTCAGTTTCCAGGAACTGCTGCTGGCATCCTTCCTTCCCGCCTTTACTTCCGATCCTGCCGGGAAGTATATGGAACTGCCTCCTGTACGGACTAATATCCCAATCTCAGACGAGGATGCAGCCGTAACCTATTACCTTGTCTGCCGGGCAGGAGAAAGAAAAAACTTTGCACCATTATTTTCTGCATTATAACTTCATATTTTTCACTTTCTTCACAAAAGATCAACCTGAACTTTCACAGTTCAGGTTGATCTTGAAATCTGCCATTTTGAAATTATTTACGAAGTCCTAATCTCTCAATGAGTGAACGATATCTCTCAATATCTGTTTTCTTAAGGTATGCAAGAAGTCCTCTTCTCTGTCCTACCATCTTAAGAAGTCCTCTTCTTGAGTGGTGATCCTTTGGATTTACCTTAAAATGTTCTGTTAACTCGTTGATCCTTGCTGTAAGAATAGCAACCTGTACCTCCGGTGAACCTGTGTCTCCGGCGCTTCTGCCGTACTCAGCAATGATCTGTTCCTTCTTTTCCTTTGAAATCATCTTGATTTCCTCCTTTAATCTTTATAGATATAATCTTGATAGACCGCCATGCATTAAGTAACGGTTGGAGCTTCCAGTTACCGAACACCGGCTGTTTCCATTAAGGAAGTATAGCATAAGTCTTACGGAATGTAAAGACTCTATTTACGCCTCTACTCCGAAATGCTCAAATAATACTTTCTCTGCCTCAGAACTCCATAATCCACGATTTTTCTTGCATATCTCATCCAGTTTTAAATCTCTTGTTCCATACATTCGTACTGCTTTTGTCTTCATATTCTTACACTCCTTCTATCATAACCTGTTCTATTAATGTATCAACCACTTGTCTTGACGGTGGTTTTGTTCCGATCGTCGTTACCGCTCCTGCGGATGCTGCCATACACAGTTTTACTGTTTGTTCATCATCAAGTTTGTGATCCCATGCATAAGCAAGTGCCGCCACCATAGCGTCTCCTGCCCCTACTGTTGAATGTGCTTTGACCTTAAGTGCCGGGCAGAATGCTTCATATCCTTCTTTTACAAATAAAGCGCCTTCTTTTCCCATAGATACCGCTACTGTATGGATCCCTTTACAAGCCAGTTTTTTTGCTATATCCGCCAACTTCTGTCTGGAAGCACTCTCTTCTATATTCTCATACTCTTCCAATTCCACCCGGTTTGGCTTGATCATATCTGGTCCGGCTTCCAATGCCCTGCAGAACAACTCTCCATCTGCGTCCATCAAAACCTGTGCGCCTTTCTCGTGTACCAGCCGTGTGATCTCTGCATAAATATTCTTATCTACGCCTTTGGGAATGCTGCCTGAGAGAACAAATAATGTCTCTGCACCGGCAAGCGCCGCAAGTTTATCAAAGAGTTCTTTCACCTGTTCCTCTGTAATTACCGGCCCCGGTTCATTTAATTCCGTCACGGATCCATCTTGCTCAAAAACCTTTGTGTTCGTTCTCGTCTCACCTTGTACCCAGATAAAATCATGACGGATGCCACGTTCATTTAACACATTTTCAATGGTCTTCCCTGCATTTCCTCCAAGGAATCCTGTCGCAACACTTTCTCCACCAAGTTCACATATCGTCTTCGATACGTTGATGCCCTTGCCGCCCGCGTCATATTCTACTTTCTGGATTCTGTTAAGTCCTCCGGGAAGTAACCGGTCTATCTCGACCGTCTTGTCGATCGCCGGATTCATCGTAACCGTTACAATCATGATCTTTACTCCTCTTCTGTCAGAATCTTATAGACTGTTTCTACATCATAGGTTAGGAATTCCTGCTTTTCTATTCTTCGTCTTCATCATCCGGCATATCCGGGTCGACACCAAGAAGGGAAAAAGCAATATTGGTCGCATGGTCAGCCACACGTTCCAGTCCTGATACTGTATCAGAAAATATCATTCCCGCTTCAGGTGTGCATTTATTCTTCGTAAGTCTCTTGACATGAGAATGCTGCAGTTTACGTTCTTTTTCGTCAATATCATCTTCCAGTTCCAGAATCTCCTGTATATGTTCCTTATTCTCATTGGTAAACATATCAAGTGCATATTCCAGAAGTTTGATAACCTCTTCTGTCATATCTTCCAACTGCTTCCTTGCCTTCTCGCTAAATTCGATTCCTTTCTCCACACGTTCCATTGTCCAGTCGGCAAAGTTCTCCGCATGGTCGCCGATACGTTCCAGGTCGTTCACGGCATGAAACAGGCCGCCGATCAGTTTGGCGTCGGCAAACGGAAGTTCTATTTCATTAATAGATACAAGGTAATCCGTAATCTTTTTATTCAGAAAGTTTATATATTTTTCCCTTTTGTATATTTCATCAATATTTTTTACATTTTTCTCACACAACGCCTGCATGGATTTCTGCAGATTTTCGATTGCCATACGTCCCATGTGCTCAATCTCATGGATACCGTTGGCGAATGCAGTGGTAGGCGCAAGCATATTTCCTTTTCCAATATACAGAAGTTCGTATTCTTCCTGTGCTTCATCTTCACCCGGTACCAGTTTATACGTTGCTTTGACGATCCAGCCCATGAATGGGAACAACATCGCCACTTCAAAAACTTTCATAAGGGTATGCACATTTGCAACGGCTCTTGCCAGATTTCCTCCTGAGATATACAACAGCGCATCGGTAATCGGCGTAAGCGCAAGCAGCAGGATCACAAACATGATGAATGAGCCGACGACATTGAAAAGAAAATGAATGAGCGCCGCCCGTTTTGCATCTTTCTTACCACTCAAACTTGCCACCAGTGCAGATACACAAGAACCAATATTACATCCCAGGATCATAAATGGACATATCGTAAATGCCAGAAGTCCCTGAGATACCATGAGAAGGATAATACCAACTGTCGCAGAGGAACTCTGCAAGATAGCGGTAATGAGGAATCCCATCAACATTGCCGAATATGGACTGGAAAGGGAACCTAAGAAATCCAGGATCTTCGGAGACTCTTTTACCATCTGCATGCTCTCTCCCATGATCCGAAGTCCCATAAACAAAACACCGAATCCCAGTATGACTTCACCGATCTTCGTCACATTCTGTTTCTTGCCAAACATCACCATGATCACACCGATGATAACGATCAGCGGAGCAATATCTGACAGATTAAAGGCAATCAGCTGTCCGGTCACCGTTGTACCGATATTCGCTCCCAAAATAACTCCTGTCGCCTGCATAAGCGTCATAAGTCCTGAATTCACAAAACTTACTACCATAACAGTCGTGGCGTTCGAGGATTGTATGATCGCCGTAAAAATGATACCTACGACCATTCCAATAAACCGATTCTTTGTAAAAAATTCCAAAATCCCTCTCATCTTAGCTCCGGCTGCTTTCTCCAGGCCTTCGCTCATCATCTTCATACCAAAAAGGAAGAATCCCAATCCTCCCAAAAGTGAAAACACATCTGTAATGCCCATTTGTACTCTCCTTTAACTCTTTGTCTGAAAGTATTTTTCTGCTTCTTTAAGATCACGCCCTACATGAACTCTAAGTTCTTCCTCATCTGCAAATTTCTGCTCCGGTCTTATGTATTTCACAAGTTCTGCCCGAACCGTTTTCCCATAAGCATTTCCGCTATATTCAAACAGATAACATTCCATACGAACGATCTCGTCATCGGATACGGTAGGTTTCACACCGATATTGGCAATCCCATTGTATGCTTTCCCTTCCATATATACACTGCACAAATATACGCCTTTCGGTGGAACAAGTTTCTCTTTCGGCCACAGGATATTGCATGTAGGGAACCCTAATTCTTTCCCCAGCCCCAGTCCATGTTCTACAATTCCTTCTATCCCGAATCCATAGCCCAGCATCTGATTGGCATCAGCAACTCTTCCTTCCTGCAGTGCCTCCCGGATATATGTGCTGGCAATGATCCTGCCCTGGTACCGCTTCTTGTCCATGACGATCACTTCATAGCCGTATTTTTCTGCATATTCTTTCAGGACAAGAATATCTCCACCTTTCTCATATCCAAAATGGAAATCTGTCCCCACAACTACATATTTTGCATGAAATACGCCTTTGATAATATCCCTGATAAACTCTTCCGCTTTCAATTTGCTAAATTCTCTTGTAAACAAACAGTCCACCAGATAATCAACTTTATCTTCAAGACGGAATTCACGCTCTTCTTTCGTCATCAATACTCCCTGACGCTTCATATCAAATGCACAGACCACACTGCAAAGGTCTTCCTTCTCTCCCAATTGCTTTACTGCATCTACAAGTAGCTGGTGCCCACAGTGCAGTCCGTCAAATTTTCCGAATGTAACTGCAGACGGTCTACAATCTATATAATTTTCCAACGCTTTGATATATTGCATATATTAGTCCTTCTCTCCCAGGTAAAACATCTTCATAATCGTATATTCCCGTCTGCCTTCCTCAAATCGGTAAATACCGATAAAATCACCTTTTCTGTCGTACACTCTGACTTTCTCCTGATCTGGCAAACGTTCTTCTGTCCATACCATTTTCTCTGAAAGTGCATTTCCATTATAGGCAGGCCGCTCGCCTTCTTCTGTCACTGTGACCGCCCTGTAATCTGCAAACATCTGATCAACAGGCAGAACGATCTGCATAAGTTTCCCTGCCGCCTTATATTCTTCTATCTGCGCCAGTGTGAGGCTGTCCTCGATCCGAAACATGCTCACCTGCGTACGGATCAAGGATTCCATGCACGCGCCACAACCAAGTTTTTGTCCGATATCATGGCAAAGGGTCCGAATATATGTCCCTTTGGAGCATTTCACACGCATACGCACACGTGGCAGCTGCATTTCCAGAATCTCGATCTCATATAATTCTACTCTTCGGCTTTTACGTTCTACAGTTTTTCCTTCTCTGGCAAGTTCATATAACTTTTTTCCATTCACTTTAAGTGCAGAATACATCGGAGGTATCTGATCATAACCGCCCACGAAACTTTCCACCGCCTGTCTGACGTCAGTTTCCGTGATCTGCGACACATCTTTCATGCATAACACCTGACCAGATATATCCTGTGTATCCGTCTCACAGCCCAGTAACAGCACTGTTTCATAACATTTGTCTTTCTCTGTCAGCATATCACAAAGTTTGGTGGCTCTTCCGAGACAGACAGGCAAAACTCCCACTGCATCCGGATCTAAGGTCCCGGTATGCCCGATCTTCTTCTGTCCTGCAATCCCCCGCAGTTTCGCAACTACATCATGGGAGGTAAACCCTTTCTCTTTGTACACATTCAACACACCGTGTATCATACCTCACCTCTCAGCTGCTCGTCGATCTGCACAGACAAAGAATTGACGATCTGATAAAAGGTTCCGGTGATCGTAAGACCCGCTGCCTTCTTATGTCCACCGCCTCCAAATCTGGAAGCGATCACGCTCACATCTACCAGGTCATCGGAACGGAGACTTACTTTATAAGTTCCGGGTTCAAGTTCATACATAAAGATCGCCACATGAACGCCCTTTGTATTGCGAAGATGATTCACAATACCGTCCAGTTCTTTCGGAGTTACCCCGTAAAAATCAAGCGTTGCTTTCTTAAGCTGGCATACGATGGCTTTTCCGTCCAGGAACAAGATACTTTCCATAAGTGCACGCCCCAGGATCTGATTCTGTGCATAAGTCTTCACATAGTAAGTGTCCTGAATAAGTTTCGGCGCATCTACACCTTTCTTAAGCAGTTCTGACGCCGCCAAAAATGTGGACGGCGCTACATTAGAATACTGGAATACTCCCGTGTCATGGACAATCCCAAGATACAGGGCTTCCGCGCAAGATTTACTGATCCTGTCTGCCTCCATAAACTGATACACAAGTTCCGATGTGGAACTCGCCTCAGGAACTACATAATTCTCCTCTGCAAAATCCATATTGCTGATATGATGATCGATACAGAATGTATGCTTCGCATTTTCAAAAAGAGGTGCAGAGAATCCGAGTCTGTCCTTATCTCCACAATCCAGGCAGATGAACAACTCATACTGCATTCCCTCTGGTATCTCATGCTGAATCTCCTCTGTGCCTTCTAAAAATTCAAAGGGTTTCGGAATCTCTTCCAAATATACATCCACATCTTTTCCTTCATAATTATCCATGATATAACGATAAAGTCCCATACAAGAACCGACACAATCGCCATCCGGGCGAACATGTCCGCCAATAGCAATACTCCCTGCCGCACTAACGATCCTACCTAGCATCTTCTTCTCCTTCTGTTTTCATATTTCTCGTCACTTCGTCGATCTTCCTTGACATATTGACGCCATATTCGATTGACTGATCCAACACAAACTTAATTTCCGGCGTATTGCGCATATTTAAAGTTCTTGCGAGTTCACGGCGGATATATCCTTCTGCGCTCTGAAGCCCTGCAATCGTATCAGCCTGTGCTTTCTCATCACCAAGAACACTGATATATGCCTTACTTGTCTTAAGATCCGGCGCTACCTCTACCGCTACAACAGAAGTCCACGGCGCTACCCGCGGGTCCTTGATCCCACCCCGTAAGATGTTGCTAAGTTCCCGCTGCACCTCTGTATTAATTCTTGTATTCTTAATACTTCTTTTTCTCAATTCTCTATTCTCTCCTATCTCACAGGCAGAAATTATCTTGGAATCTCGACCATCTTAAATGCCTCTACCAGGTCGCCTTCCTTGACATCGTTGAATTTCTCAAATACAAATCCACACTCATAACCTGCCTTTACTTCTTTTACATCATCTTTAAAACGTTTCAGAGATGCAAGAGGTCCTTCAAAGATCACGATACCGTCTCTTGTAATACGAACGGAACAATCTCTCTCAAATACACCGTCCTGAACATAGGAACCGGCAATTGTGCCAACTCCGGAAGCCTTGAAAGTCTGACGCACTTCTGCGTGTCCCAATACCTTCTCTTCAAATACCGGATCAAGCATACCCTTCATAGCCGCCTCTACATCTTCTATCGCATTATAAATGACACGATACAGACGTACATCTACACCCTCGCGTTCTGCTGTCTCTTTCGCTGTTGCATCCGGGCGTACATTAAATCCGATGATGATCGCATTCGATGCAGACGCCAATGTCACGTCAGACTCATTGATCGCACCTACGCCGCCATGGATGATCTTCACCACAACTTCGTCATTGGACAGTTTCAAAAGACTCTGTTTTACTGCCTCTACAGAACCCTGTACATCTGCTTTTACAACAATACCAAGTTCTTTTAAGTTACCCTCCTGGATCTGTGTAAACAGATCGTCAAGAGACAGTTTCTGTTTTGTATCTTCCAGAAGTTTTACTTTATTCTGTGCGATAAATGTCTCCGCAAAGTTTCTTGCTTCTTTATCATTTGCACAGCCTACGAATACTTCACCTGCATTTGGTACATCATCAAGACCAAGGATCTCAACTGGAACGGAAGGGCCTGCCTCCTTCACACGTCTTCCCTTATCGTCCATCATGGCTCTTACTTTACCATGTGCAGAACCTGCTGCAATGGAATCTCCTACGCGCAGAGTTCCTTTCTGTACAAGTACGGTAGCAACAGAACCTCTTCCTTTGTCAAGTTCCGCTTCAAGGACAAGACCTCTTGCACGGCGATTTGGATTTGCTTTCAGTTCCATAACTTCAGCCGTCAAAAGAATCATTTCCATCAATTCTTCCAGTCCTTCACCTGTCTTGGCGGACACCGGTACAAAGATCGTGCTTCCACCCCAGTCTTCTGCGATCAGTTCATATTCTGTCAGTTCCTGTTTTACTCTCTCTACATTTGCACTTGGTTTATCAATCTTATTCACTGCAACTACAATCTCAATACCTGCAGCCTTCGCATGGTTGATCGCCTCTACAGTCTGAGGCATAACGCCATCGTCTGCTGCAACTACAAGGATCGCGATATCTGTAGAACTTGCGCCACGCATACGCATCGCCGTAAATGCTTCATGTCCCGGAGTATCAAGGAATGTGATCTTCTCTCCGTTCACTTCTACGACAGACGCACCGATATGCTGTGTGATGCCGCCTGCCTCACGGCTGATCACATTGGTACTGCGGATCGCGTCAAGAAGAGAAGTCTTACCGTGGTCAACGTGTCCCATAACACAGACTACCGGCGGGCGTTTCTTCATCTTGCTTTCGTCCTCTTCGTCTTCCTTGAGAAGTTCTTCGATAACGTCTACGACTTCTTCTTTCTCACAGAGAACGTCAAACTCCAGTGCGATCTCTTCTGCTGTATCGTAATCAATTTCCTGATTTACAGTTACGATCTTGCCCTGCATAAAGAGTTTTTTAACAATAACAGAAGGTACGATCTTCATCTTGTCAGCCAGTTCCTGAATAGTCAGGACTTCAGGAATTACGATAGACTTGATCTGTTCTTCCTGTTTCTGCTCCTTGTGCTGTGGCTTTTCCATCTGATGCTTTGGCTCATTCTTGCCCTTTTTGCCTCTTCCTATTCCGTCCTCATCACGGTGGAACTCTTTCTTCTTATAATCGTCTTTTCCTTTTCCTTTACTGCGCTGAGGCTTCTGACCTTCTACGATCGGCGCTGACATAGAAGACTTTCTTTCCTGCCTCTCGCCAGATCTGCCAGAACGTCCCTGATTCCTGTCCCTGTTATCTCTATCGCCACGGAATCCCTGACGTTCTCCGTCTCTTCTGTCTTCCTGTGAACGCTGACGGTTATCTCCGCGGTTGTCTCCACGTCTGTCATTCTGTGAGCGGTCGTCTCTCCTTCTGTCACCACGGAATCCCTGACGTTCTCCATCTCTTCTGTCTTCCTGTGAACGCTGACGGTTATCTCCGCGGTTGTCTCCACGTC
>CAYOSJ010000032.1:0-11106 GCA_964406595.1 uncultured Dorea sp. | reverse complement strand
TCCTGTGAACGCTGACGGTTATCTCCGCGGTTGTCTCCACGTCTGTCATTCTGTGGACGTCCTTCTCCTCTTCTGTCCTCGTGTCTTGTGCCCTGTGAACGCACCTCACTTCTTGAAGGTGCAGTTTCTTTTATCTCTGTTTCCTGCGCTGCTTTTTCTGCTGCCGCCTTCTCTGCCATCGCTTTTTCTGCCGCCGCTTTCTCTGCCGCTCTCTCAGCCTGAAGTTTCGCCTCCTGTGCCTTTGCCTCACGATCTTTCTGTGCTGCCGCTGCCGCCCTGGACATGCGTCCATTATTTACCTGCATCGGCTTTCCCATCTGCTGAGACGATTTTGCCCCCTGTCCTGCCGGACGTTTCTGTCCCGGTTTTACGCCACTTCGTGTATTCTGAGGCCGAAACACATGTACGATGTTTTTCTTTTTCGGAGACTCTGCTTTTTCCGCATCTGCCTTCGGAGTTTCTGCCTTTGGCGCTTCTGACTTTGGTGCCGCTGGTTCCGCTTTCTTGCCAAACTGACTTCTCACCAGTTCCACCTCGGATCCTTCGATGGAACTCATGTGGCTCTTTACTTCGACGCCCTTTTCTTTCAAAAACTCCACAAGTTCCTTGCTTGGTCTATCTAATTCTTTTGCTAATTCATATATTTTGATTTTTGACATACACACTACCTCCTCTATGCAATCGTATTACTCTCATTTTCTATATGCTTCTTGATCCCTTCCGCAAATCCTGCGTCAAGAATTGCCAGTGATGCACGGAATTCCTTACCTATTGCATGCCCCAAGGTATCTTTATCTTTATAAAAATAGATTGGCACTTTATAAAACTCACACATATTCTTAAATTTTTTCTTTGTGTTCTCCGATGCGTCGTCTGCTACAAGTACAAGCGCTGCTTTTCCCGACTTCACTTCTTTTTCCGTACAGAACTCTCCACTCGCCACCTTACCTGCTTTCGCCGCAAGGCTCACAAGCCCGATTACCTTCCCCTGGTTCAAAGTTCTTCCATCTCCTTTGCTAACGCCTCGTATACTTCCTGTGGTATCGCCTGCTTAAAAGAGCGCTCCAGTCCTTTGTTCTTAACAGCCTTTTTCAGACACTCGTCATTCGGACAGATATAAGCGCCACGGCCATTTTTCTTTCCTGTCGCATCAAGAAGAAATTCTCCATTATTCATACGGATGACACGTATCATTTCTTTCTTGCTCTTCATTTCATGACAACCTACACATTGACGCATAGGTACTTTCCTGTTCCCACTCAACTGATCACCTTATTCCTCTACTTCTTCAAATTCAATCTCATCTGCGTAGGTATCATACTCTTCTTCATACCCATCCTCGTACATCTCCTGCTCGTATACACCTTCGCTGAGTTCCATATAATTCTCCGGAAGTTCTCCTGACTCGATTGCCTGAGTCTCGCTTTTAATGTCAATCTTATATCCTGTTAATCTTGCTGCCAGTCTTGCATTCTGACCTTCTTTACCAATGGCAAGAGATAACTGATAATCCGGTACGATAACACTTGCCGCCTTTTCATCCGGATCTGCCATTACAGAAATTACTTTTGCCGGACTTAAAGCATTCTCGATCAGGATCGCCGGGTTATCGCTCCAGTTGATGATATCAATCTTCTCCCCACGAAGTTCCTGAACAATCGCATTTACTCTCGCACCGTTCATACCAACACATGCTCCTACCGGATCCACATCCGGGTCGTTAGACCATACTGCGATCTTTGTTCTGCTTCCCGCTTCTCTTGCGATACTCTTGATCTCTACGATACCGTCCCTTACCTCTGTCACCTCAGACTCAAACAGACGTTTTACAAGTTCCGGATGTGTACGGGATACGAGGATCTTCGGTCCCTTTGTCGTATTCTTAACTTCTACCACATATAATTTGATACGCTCTGTCGGCTTAAATACCTCGCCTTTTACCTGCTCATTCTCTGTCAGCATGGCATCTGCTTTCCCAAGGTTAATGCTCACATTTCTTCCAACATAACGCTGAACAACACCCGTTACAATATCTTTCTCTTTCTCAAAATACCGGTCATATACAACCTTACGCTCTTCTTCACGGATCTTCTGTAAGATCAGGTTCTTCGCATTCTGCGTTGCGATACGTCCAAAAGATTTGGACTCGATCGGAATCTGAACGATATCTCCGATATCATACTGGCCGTCAATCTCCTTTGCATCTTCAAGACTGATCTGCTCAACAGGGTCTTCCACTTCTTCTACAACCGTCTTCTCTGCATACAACTGATAATCACAAGTCTCTCTGTCCATAACCACTTTCACGTTGTCCGCTTTGCCGAAGTGGTTCTTGCATGCATTCAACAATGAGTTCTCAATCGCATCCAAAAGAGTCTCTTTGCTGATATCTTTCTCCTTCTCCAATATATTCAACGCTTCTAATAATTCTGTATTCATTTCATTCTTCCTCCTGTTCTAAAAATCGAATGCCAGGCGAATAAGCGCGATATCGCCTTTTTCAAATGTTTTCTCTGTCTCATCTGCAAGTTCAATGGTCACGGTATCCTTATCATAACTTTTCAGGATCCCGGTGAACTCTTTCTGTCTATCTATCATACGGTAAGTCCTGATCTCTACTTCCTCGCCAAGACTCCGTTTGAAATCTTTTTCTTTCTTCAATGGCCTGCCAAGTCCCGGAGAACTCACTTCCATAATATAGGATTCATCGATATAATCCTTCTCGTCTAAGATATCAGATAATCTCCTGCTCACAGTCTCGCAGTCATCAATGCTGATACCCCCCGGCTTATCGATGTAGGCACGCAGATACCATGTGCCGCCTTCCTTGACATATTCCACATCCACCAGTTCAAATCCATATTCTTCCACGATCGGGAGCAGGATCTCTTCTGTCTTCTGTTCGTAAATCTCTCTCTTTGACAATCTTACGCTTCCTTTCTTTTCCCTTATTCCAACAAAGAAGAGTGAACTTTCGTCCACTCTTCTGCCAGATGCCTTATGTAACTGTAAGATAGTATAGCACTAATGCATTGGAAAATCAAGGGATATTAAGAATTTTTATAATAATCGCCAACATCCCCTCTGAACTGATCTGACCCCAAACCGATACACAAATATTTTAAATTTCTCAAACGTGATTTATAGAATTCCTCTGCTGAAACAAAATTGATAAATTACCGAAATAAATAGATGATCTTCTAATAGAAAGATGATAGATGATAGATGATTAGATACACCTTATCGCGCGCACCCGCTCCGAAAGAGCATGGATCACGGGGCGCCCGAATGGGTATATTATCTTTGATAAAACCGAAGAACTTCCTGTTCAAAAGTTTCAAAAGAATCTACTCGAGCGGCTTTTTGCACAAGATATTTTAAATCTTCTTCCTGATTTAACGCATTAATCTTATCTCGCAGCCCTTCTGGTATAGTGCCCAATCTTTCAAGAAACTCAAAAATGGTATTTTTTCTAGTGTTAAGCATTCCTTCTTGTAGACCTTCCTGCCTGCTTTCTTCTCTTTCGTCACAAATCAGTTCTTCTAAAGTCATATATCGTTCCCCCATTTCGCGGTCTTTCTTGATATGTGAAACCGAATCTTGAAGTTGTCTTACAAACGAATCTTCAAAATCCCTCTCACTTTCCTCAAGGTCTGCCGCTACAAATTCCAGAAACTTGATAAGGCTTGCCGGCGTTTCATGTCTGTTTTCTCCCCTGGTACTCAGGAACAGAGCCTGGCAGCCATCTTCTAATCGCAGCCTGCCGTCTTCGACACAGCGATTCTCAAAGGTGTAGCAGTAACGCTTCTCTTCGAATGGATCAAAGTCGCAAATAAAGATGACGAATGCATTCGGAAGGTTTTCGTAACTGCTGCCTTTTTCTAAAAGTTCCATATCCACCTGGCTGTGATAATATCTGGAACGTTTTCCCAGCGCTGGCTTTTTAGATATCTGCATTTCCACATTATAATGCGTATGATTCTCGTCATTTGCGAAAATGTCGAGGCGTATGCCTCTGTACTCCGGGTGATAGAAGATGCTTTTTTCCTTGCTGACTTCTAAATGCCTGATGGAGATTCCGAGAATCATCTCCAAAAGAGGAGTACAGTTATCCTCATCACACATCACTGCACCAAACATAAAATTATCCTTAATCGTAAGTTCCTGTAGTGTCTTTTTGCTCATATATTTCCTCCATATTTACAGAGGAATCCTATGATTTTATCTTAACATATACAAAGAAAAATTACTATTAAAATTATTTTTATGCGGTTACCCTGCTTTTCCCAGACATGGTTTTTTCCCTCTTTTGCGTTTCGCATATCTGCGATACAGGGTTCGTTCTTACGCCCTCGTCTTTGTCCCGGTTCCGTCACGTTTCCCTGCTTTTAATCGGTTTAGCGTCACTTCTTTATCGCGATAAGTTACTTTACTTTCCACTCCTTCTTCAAAAAGATATGCATGCTCTACTTCGTCATTCTTTTTCAATTTTATCCCCCGTACGCCAATCGCGCCTTTTTTCTTCTCAGACACCTCTTCTGCCGGGAAGCGAAGGAAGAATCCTTCTTTTGTCTGTAATACCATCTGCAGATTATCATTGATAACCTGAACGCTTACGACTTCATCGCCTTCCTGCAGCTTCGTGGCAGCAATGGTCCGTTTCGCCACCTGGAATTCTGTTCCTTCTACCTTCTTGATCATTCCCGTCTTTGTAACGAATAAAAACTTTGCAAACCGCAGTTGTTCAGAATCACAGATGTACACGATCTGCTCCGTGGAACTGTCATAATTACTTACATTGTCAATAGGAAGTCCTTTATCCCGGAATTTCCCGAAGGGAAGATCCAGCACTTTGATCTGATGCATCTTGCCATCGGCTGTAAATACACAGAGTTTTCCGGTATTCATACAATTTACGATATATTTATTCTCTGCCAGCGCTGCTTCTTTATTGCGCTCATAAACGCCCATATCCACCGTCTTGGCATAGCCAAAACGATCCATGAGAAACACCACTTCCTGCTCCTCAACTTTTTTCTCCTCGTAGACTGCTTCTTCTGCATTCTCAATGACAGTACGGCGTTTTCTGCCATATTCTTTCTTGATTCTGTCAAGATCTTCTATGATCACATCTGCCATGGAATCATAATTATTCAGAATGTCTTCATATTTTGCGATATTCTCCAACGTCTCTTCGTGCTCTTTCATAAGCGCCTCAATTTCCAGACCAATTAATTTATAGAGGCGCATCTCCAGGATCGCCGTTGCCTGGCGTTCCGTAAAACGAAGCATAGCAGCCATTTTCCTGGAAATACCGGACTTGAATTTAATATTTTCTGTCACGCCTTTTGTCAGACACTCTTTCACGTCCTTGACAGACTGGCTTCCCCGAAGGATCTCTATAATGAGATCGATCACGTCACACGCCTTGATCAGCCCTTCCTGAATCTCCTTCTTATCTTGTTCTTTCGCAAGAAGCGTCTTATATTTTCTCGTTGCAAGTTCAAACTGAAAATCCACATGGTGCTCGATGATCTTCTTAAGTCCCATCGTCTCCGGTCTGCCATCTGCAACCGCCAGCATATTGACGCCAAACGTATCTTCAAGTCTCGTTTTTTTGTATAGCATGTTCGTGAGATTCTCAGCATCTGCACCTTTCTTAAGGTCAATGACAATACGGATTCCTTCTTTGGAAGACTGATTGGAAATATCCACGATATCCGACGTTTTCTTAGACTCTACAAGCGTACACACATCATTTAAGAACTTTCCGATACCGGCGCCGATCATCGTATACGGAATCTCAGAGATAATGAGGCGTTTCTTTCCACCTTTCATCTCTTCTACTTCTACTTTGCCGCGCAATTTGATCTTTCCGCTCCCTGTCTCGTAGATGTTCAGAAGTTCGTCCTTATTTACCACAATTCCACCGGTTGGGAAATCCGGGCCTTTCAGATATCTCATCAGTTGTTTTGTGCTGATATCATCATTTTTCATGTAGGCTTTTACAGCATCCACAACTTCTCCTAAGTTATGTGTCGGAATACTGGTCGCCATACCAACGGCAATTCCTTCCGCACCATTTACAAGAAGATTCGGGATACGCACCGGGAGCACCTCCGGCTCTTTCTCCGTCTCATCAAAGTTTGGCACAAAATTGACAATATTTTTATCCAGATCCGAAAGATATGCATCCTGTGTGATCTTCGCAAGACGGGCTTCTGTATAACGCATTGCAGCTGCTCCGTCTCCTTCGATGGAACCAAAGTTTCCATGCCCGTCTACCAGCGTCATTCCTTTCTTAAATTCCTGCGCCATCACAACCAGTGCGTCATAGATGGAACTGTCACCATGAGGGTGGTATTTACCCATCGTGTCACCCACAATACGGGCGCATTTTCTATAAGGCCTGTCCCACTTAATCCCAAGTTCATGCATATCATAGAGTGTTCTTCGCTGTACCGGCTTCAGCCCATCGCGCACGTCCGGCAGGGCCCTTGCAACGATAACACTCATCGCATAATCAATATATGATTTCTTCATCACGTCCGAATATTCGGTTCTGATAATCTGCTGTGATTCCATAATTTCCTCCAATTATATATCCAACTCTGCTTCTGTAGCATTTTCATAGATAAATGACCGCCTCGGGGGAACTTCTGTTCCCATCAGCATCTCCGTCACACTGGACGCCATTCTTGCATCTTCAATCTCTACCTGCTTTAAAATCCGTCGCTTGGGATCAAGAGTTGTCTCCCAGAGCTGCTCTGCGTCCATCTCGCCCAGACCTTTATAACGCTGCAGCGTAAATGCACCATCGTGCGTTTTTCTGTATTTCTCCAATGCCTTGTCATCATAAAGGTATTCCTCTTCCCCCTTCTTTGGCATCGCCTTATAAAGGGGCGGCATGGCGATATATACATGTCCTTCATAGATAAGTTCCGGCATAAAACGGTAGAACAAGGTCAGAAGAAGCGTCGAGATATGTGCGCCGTCCACGTCCGCATCTGCCATAATGATGATCTTGTCATAACGAAGTTTCGTAATATCAAAATCATTTCCATATCCTTCGGAAAATCCACAGCCGAAAGCATTGATCATCGTCTTGATCTCCGCGTTGGCAAGCACCTTATCTATACTTGCTTTCTCCACATTCAATATCTTACCACGGATCGGAAGGATCGCCTGATACATACGGTCGCGGGCCGTCTTTGCAGAACCCCCCGCAGAGTCTCCCTCCACAATGAAGATCTCACACTTCTTCGCATCACGGCTCTCACAGTTCGCAAGTTTTCCATTGCTGTCAAAGGAATATTTCTGCTTCGTCAGAAGATTCGTCTTCGCCTTCTCCTCTGTCTTTCGGATCTTTGCAGCCTTTTCCGCACAACCGATGACTTTCTTAAGATTGTCAAGGTTACGGTCAAAATATCTTACGATCTCTTCCCCCGTCACCTTGCTGGTCGCTTTCGCTGCATCCGGGTTGTCAAGTTTTGTCTTGGTCTGTCCTTCAAATCTCGGATCCGGATGCTTGATGGAGATGATCGCCGTCATGCCATTTCGCACATCTGCTCCCGTGAAGTTCGCGTCTTTCTCTTTTAAGATCCCAAGTTCTCTTGCATACTGATTGATGACAGTTGTAAATGTCGTTTTGAATCCTGTCAGATGTGTTCCGCCCTCGCCATTATAAATGTTATTACAAAAACCAAGAACATTTTCATGGAACTCGTTCACATACTGGAACGCAACCTCCACTTCGATCCCCTCTGTTTCTCCCTTGAAATATACCGGATCATGTACCGTCTCTTTCTTGGAATTCAACTCTTTGATAAACCCTAAGATCCCGTCCGGCTCATGATATACCACATGTTCTTTCTCATCGCCGCGAAGATCCTCGAAGATGATCGTAAGTTCCGGGTTCAGGTATGCAGTCTCATGCAGACGGCTCTTTACTTCTTCTGCACGAAACCTAGTCTTTTCAAATATGGTATCGTCCGGCAGGAAATTGATCTTCGTACCGGTTTTTCTTGTCTTCCCGATCTTGGGAAGAAGCCCCTCTTCCAGTTCTATCGTTGGGACTCCCCGCTCATATCTGTCGTGATGGATATATCCTTCACGGCTGATCTCCACATCCATATATGTAGACAATGCATTGACTACCGATGAGCCTACACCATGAAGTCCTCCACTTGTCTTATAGGCGGAATCGTCAAATTTGCCTCCTGCATGTAAGGTTGTATATACAATACGTGCTGCAGACATGCCTTTTGCGTGAAGTCCTACCGGCACGCCTCGTCCATTATCGGCTACAGTTGCAGAGCCATCTTTTTCTAATGTCACATGGATCTCACTGCAGAATCCTGCCAGATGCTCATCTACGGAATTATCCACGATCTCATAGATCAAATGGTTCAGTCCCTTGGTAGATACACTTCCAATGTACATACCCGGCCTCTTCCGAACAGCCTCCAGCCCTTCCAATATCGAAATACTGTCTGCATCATAAGTATTTTTCTTTGCCATACGCTCGTTCCTTTCGCAAATATATCCTGTATATCGCTGTCTACAGGCATATTTTTCCATACTGCAACTATATTAGCACAAAATGTAGGGTAAATCAAACACATTTTATGGCGTCAGCACACCATCTAGTGTCTCTGCCAGAAGTTCCATGGCATTTCGCATTTCCTCCACTGTATTTGTCTGGGCTCCCGCTTCTATAAGAAGGGTTTTGGGCAGGATATTCATATTGTAGCAATAACCTCTCAGATAAATATGCCTTGTAAATCCCGGAAACAGTTCCATGGCTTTCAGCTGCATCTGGAGAGAGAATGCAAGATTATCCTGCCTGTACGGGTTATAGAGATAGTCAATCTCTCCATTGGCTCTGGTACGGCTCAGGCCGTTAAAAAACATGATCTGCGCCGTCTGCTTCCCATTTATTTCCGTCACAAGATGGGTTCCTTCTGCCACACCGTCCCTATGTAGATCAATCAGCACCTCGATACTCGGATTCTCCGCAATGATCTTCCGGATCTCGGGATCTGCAAGGTCATAAGCCTTACTCCTGTCAAGATTGCCGTCTATCAGATCATAAACCCCTTCATGATGCATCGTGGGGATTCCTCTTTCATTGAGAAGTTCTGTAAGGTAAGTGCCCATTCCTACGATGCTGGTACTTGTATCTCCCTCTACAGAATCTGCAAATCCTTCCTGAGAA
Organism: uncultured Dorea sp.; assembly: GCA_964406595.1. Classification (GTDB taxonomy): domain Bacteria; phylum Bacillota; class Clostridia; order Lachnospirales; family Lachnospiraceae; genus CAPEBR01. The sequence continues at coordinate 1,889 of CAYOSJ010000032.1, read as the reverse complement.
TGGGTATGATAGATAAGCACCTTTGGCTCCTTTCCATCGGTACTGATCTTCATATCTTTTCCCAATAGCACTTCCGCATCCAGTTCTTCCGGACTTGTCATAGTCGTGCTGTCCACCGTGTAAAAATTTCCCAGAAGATATTCATAATTTTTCAGGCTCTCAAGGGACATATCAATCGCAGATGCGGATGCCTGAACCGCTGCATCGTCAGGCGCCCCGACCAGATTGCCATTCTCATCCACCTCATTTTCATCTGCTGCCTGCCGCGCCAGGATCATCTCATACGTTTCTTTATCTTCTATGTCTGTACCCGTATATTCTTTTTCCTTCACATACGTTCCCAGCGGAATCAACTGCATGGCATGTTCCGCCACCCATTCCTCCGCTGAGAAAGAACGATTCCGGGCTGCGTAGGAGAATCCTGCAAAATACGTTTTTTCCACATTCTCGAATATCATCTTATTGGGCATCTGTACAATCTTACGTATCGTCCCTGCCTTCACGCCACCTTCTGCTCTTAATACATTTACCATTCCGTAGATAATGAAAATTCCAACCGTTATCAGGATTAAAACTCTGCTGATCTTCTTTCCTTTTTTCAACTTATCACTCCACCATATTCATTGTCTTTCAATTCCAGTCTTAATACTATATGATGAACCCACATCGTTTATGTGCATGTCCCTCCTGAAAACAGCAGATTTAATGCCTCAGATATGGTATAGCTGATACGTTTTACTGTCTCGTCGATATCTTTCGGCGTCACAAATAATCCATTCAAATGTGGTGAGATCAGTTCCTTCACCAGTTGATATTTCTCCGCCGCATTATACCCCTGCAGGACTACGCCCACCCCTTTTAAAGTCTCTGACTGTTCCAATGCCGCCAGAAAATTTTCCATCGTATCGTTAACGATCGTTGCTGCATCCACAACCGTCGGAACACCAATGGCAATGACTGGAATCCCGACCGTCTCCTCTGTAATGGCATTTCTATGATTTCCCACTCCGGATCCGGGATTGATCCCTGTATCCGCGATCTGGATCGTACGATTCAGCCGCCTGGAACTTCTCGCCGCCAACGCGTCAATAGCGACAATGCAGTCCGGCTTTGTCTCCTGTACCACTCCTTTGATAATCTCCACGGTCTCCATCCCCGTCTGCCCCATGACTCCCGGAACGATCCCGCTCACAAGATTTATCTGTTCTTCTCCCATCGCATATTTCCCATATTCTCTTACAATATGCCTTGTGACATTTAAGTTATCCACCACATAAGGACCCAGAGCATCCGGCGTCACCTTACGATTTCCAAGTCCCACCACCAGAACAGAATAATCTTTCTTCTCCATTTTCATCAAACGGGACAAGAATTTCATCAGTTCCACAGACAATTCCTCATGATAATCCTCATCAGGCACCGACATGTTCGGCACTTCCATGGTGATATATGTGCCCACCGGCTTTCCCATGACCTTCGCCCCATTTTCCGTCTCGATTTTCACTGTCGTGATCTTAATCTCCCTCTCCTCATCAATTTCCTCTTCCAGAACAACTCCCTGCACTTCCACATTGTCCGCTTCAAACCGTTCCTTCTGCTCCAGTGCAAGGTCTGTTCTGATGCTATACTTCTCAATCATCTCGTTTCTCTCCCATTGATCTGTTTTTATATATTCCTATACGATAATTAAAACCTTTTATAGTTTTTGCAATATTTTCAGGAAATATGTATTGACAGAACGAGACGCTTGGAATAAAATAAATTAGTATGTTTCGTTAGAACGTCCGTGTCCGGCTCTAACGATTCGGAACATCGATAAAAAATCGAAATATATATATCGGAGGTGGACAAATTGGCTAACATTAAATCTGCAAAGAAAAGAATTTTAG
>CAYOSJ010000031.1:0-22205 GCA_964406595.1 uncultured Dorea sp. | reverse complement strand
AATTCTTGAGAGATCTATCATAGGGGCAGATATTTTTTAATCCCACTATCATAATATACAGGAGGAATGATCATGGATTATATACCAAGAGGCGTATGCTCTCGCTCTATTCATATTGAACTTGATGGAGACAGGGTCAAAGATGTACAATTTGTCGGCGGCTGCCACGGAAACCTGCAGGGAATCTCTGCTCTTGTGCGTGGAATGAAAGTCGATGACGTCATCGCTCATCTGGGAGGAATCTCCTGCAACGGCAAAGGTACCTCCTGCCCGGATCAGCTCGCAAGGGCTCTGAGCCAGGCAAAAGCACAGCAATAACACCATAACAAAACTTCTATACAATGCATAAAAGGAAACAGGTCCTTGTAAGGTCCTGTTTCCTTTGCGTTCCCTTATCAGTATCTTATTTTTATTTTGGCTTACTACTAATAATTTTTTACTGTTTCACTTTGCTTTACTACTGTGCTAAAGAATTTGTTGAAAATTCTTCATATCATATTGAAAGTAATTTCCTGCACTTGTTTCTATCAGACGTCCATCCTCATGCAAGGTCACCGCGACCAGAAACTCTGCCTTCTTACTTCCTCTATGATTCATCTGAACTTTTGATACCCGATCCTCCTTCCGTCTCAGAACCTTACCTGTTCCTGATTAAGGCTCCTCAATATACACACCATTAGTGTAACTGCTGCTCATATCCGCATTTGCCCAATGTGTAGCAGTCACTCGGTAATAGTATCCGCCCTCAACGTCCAATGTCTTATTGGTGGATACCCGGTCTGCATTTTCATTGCACTTCTCCCATGCAGTCACACCTTCCCACAGGTGATCCGCATCTTTTGTCCGTTCTACACTGACAACTACACCCACTTCCTCAACCTTATGGGCTGCCAGTGTCGTTCCGCCAACATAGACTTTTCCCGGACCAAGATTGACACATTTGGAATACCCAGTGAGCAGATCCTCGCCTCGCATGATCTTCTCTGCATATCCCACCGACTCTTCCTCATGAGTCAGATAGGAGCCATCCAGCATCGGCACATCCGAAGCCGCTTTCGCCGGCACTTCTGCTGCCGCCGCCATTCCAAAGATCAAGGCGAAAGCACAACATAATGAGATTATCTTTTTTCTCATCTTCCACCTCTGGTGTTCCCCTTTACTTCCCTCTCCATATATAAAGACACTTCACCAGACAAAAACTGACGCGATTTAATGATTAAATGTCAAATTTTGTAAAATCAGTTCAAACTCTTCTTTTTCCATGGTTCCGATCAGACGATATTCCAGTCCCCGATATTGAAAACTTGCCCCATATCGTTTCGTCTTTGTCTCCGAAGTCTCATACTCTGTCACCTCTATGACACACCCCTTTCGCTCGATCTCATACTCATCGGTAATCTTGTCTTCCACATCCTGACTCCAGGAAGCATCCCCATAAGAACCATTGATAAAATAGAACAGATTTTCCCCTTTGTAAGAATACAATAACTCTGCAAAAGGCAGTTCTTCATCGTATTCCATTGATATGAATTTCATTTTAGGCAAAAAACCCATTGCTAATTTTACCGGCTCTACTCCAAATTCATCGGTAAGTAATTGATAAGCTTTTTCAGCACTGTGGTTTTCAACAATTAACTTTTCCTCCCCGGAATCTATCTGTACAACTTCCCGATTTCCAACCAGACCTTTTACTGTCCGCACGATCCTTTCCGGTCCTCCCAGTGCAGTCACGCTGACTGCCATTGCCAGGATCAGCACCGCCGCCAGACTGATATAGAACCGAAGCCCGCGCTTTCTCCCCATTCTGATAAATGTATCATCAGATTTTTCCTCATGCTCCTTCAGAAGTTCCTGTCCAAGGCGCAGCGCCTTAAGATCTTCATCAGACAACTGCGGATACCGGCGTTTCCACTCATACTCTTCTATCTCTTTCTGCAGGTTCTTCCGAATCCTTTCGCGCACTTCATCGGATATCTGCTCTGTGTCTTCGGCGGCCTCCTCCCGGCGGATCTCCTCCGCCTGCCCCTCAAGTGTCTCTTTTATGAAATTTTCTATATTATCTTCATGATCTTTCATCTACATATCCCCTATATATACCGTCTTTCTCTTGACCTATTCCCGTATAAAAGTATAATATAATTATAGTATAACCCAAAGGAGGGCATTATGAAACGTATTATCTTAACCGGAGGTGGAACAGCCGGACATGTCACACCAAATATTGCGTTGCTGCCACGCCTGAAAGAATTACAGTATGATATCCATTATATCGGTTCTTATAATGGTATCGAAAAAGAACTGATCGAACAGTTCGGAATTCCTTACCACGGAATCTCTACGGGAAAGTTGCGCCGTTATTTCAGCGTCCAGAACTTTACAGACCCTTTCCGTGTGGTAAAAGGACTAAAAGAAGCCAGGGATCTCATCAAGATCCTGAAGCCCGACGTCGTATTTTCCAAAGGCGGGTTTGTGTCCGTTCCGGTTGTCCTTGCCGCAAAACACAAAAAAGTTCCAACCATCATACATGAGTCAGACATGACTCCGGGACTTGCCAACAAGATCTCCTTATCTTCCGCCACGAAAGTGTGCTGCAATTTCCCGGAAACATTGGAGCATCTTCCAGAAGGTAAAGCCGTGCTGACAGGTTCGCCTATCCGCCAGGAATTATTATCCGGAGACAGATATCAGGCTCTTGAGTTCCTGCACTTTACTTCTGACAAACCAGTGATCATGGTTGTCGGTGGAAGTCTTGGCGCAGTGGCTGTCAACGAAGCAGTCCGTTCGATTCTTCCAGAACTTCTCAAATCTTTCCAGGTCATCCACCTGTGTGGAAAAGGAAAGGTTGACGAATCACTCAAAAACCTGAATGGTTATGCCCAGTTCGAATATATCAAGGAAGAATTAAGACACCTGTTCGCTCTGACCGATATTGTAATATCCAGAGCAGGAGCCAATGCGATATGCGAACTTCTGGCATTGCACAAGCCGAATCTTCTGATCCCACTGTCTGCCAGCTCAAGCCGTGGCGACCAGATCCTAAATGCCCGCTCATTTGAGCGTCAGGGCTTTAGCATGGTTCTTGAAGAGGAAGAACTGACCGATGAGATTCTCTTAGGTGCAATTAACAACCTCTATAAAAACAAGGATGTTTATATTTCTGCCATGAGGAATTCTTCCCAGCAGAACTCCATTGATACGATTATCGAACTGATTGAATCTCTCACGTAATCTCTCATTTATTTTCATGCAGAAAACAGGTGCCGGAACATGACACCTGTTTTCATTGCTTATTTAAGGAATCATACTTCTCCCTGTAATTTTTCTTTATCCACTTTTTCGCCCGATACAACATACTATGTAACATTTCCAGACTGATCCCCATAACCTCTGCTACTTCTTTTTGAGGCTTCTCCAGAAGATATGTGATCGTGACTGCCTCGTACCACCTTTGATTCGTATGATACAGATCTGTAAATATGCTATGTGCCAATTCTCTATATTCTTCTGTATACAACAGTTCTATACATTCATCTCCAGAAGGATCTGTACGCAGACTTTCCTCATAAGTATCACTTTCCTTTAACGACTCTTTGCTGCGTTTCCTGTTTTCATTCAACGCAGCATTCTTCGCGGCTGTCAACAGCCACGCGCCGATCGCTTCTTCCTTCACATGCTCCAGATTCATGTACAATTTCATAAATACAGTCTGTGTGATCTCTTCTGCAGTATGGTGATTACAAGTGTAATGCAGCGCGGTCTTATACACTTTGTTCACATAATTCCTATAGATTGTATCAAAGGCGTTATTATCGGAAGCCTTTATTCCCACTTATCATTCCCTGCACTTTCCTATTACATCTGGCCGGATATCCGGGAGAGAATATCCTGCTTATCTTCCTCTGTTAATTCACCCATCTTCCAGCCAAGTCCTACAGAATCATCCTTATATCTGGGAATCAGGTGCGTATGGAAATGAAATACCGTCTGCCCTGCCGCTTCCCCATTATTCTGCACAATATTGTATCCGTCACAGCCTAAGATATCTGTAAGTTTCGTGATCATCTTCTTTGCAAGCACAAGCACTTTCGCAGCCACCTCATCATCAAGTTCATACAGATTCGCATAGTGCTCCTTTGGCAGGATCAGCGCATGTCCTTTGGATGCCGGGCTTGCATCAAGAATAACCCGAAAATCCTCATCTTCATATAACGTGGCTGTTGGAATATCTCCATTTGCAAGTTTACAGAAAATACAATTTTCATCTTTCATATTTCATTCCCTCTTTCTTTTCTTATTTTACTTTAAAAAGTAATTGATTATTTTAACCGTCAATGCTAAACTTAAGGCTCAGAAAGGACGGTAGGTAACATGTTCACACAGACAGATTATGACAATTTAAGACACATCATGGCAGAAAGCCCTGAAAAACAGGAACTTCTCACCCGCCTTCTCGAATCTCACCGTATGGAGATCAGTTCCTTAAGTCACGAGATCCGAAATCCTCTAACGCTCGTATATAGTACCCTCCAGCTCATCGAATCCAAACACCCGGAGGTCTTAGCTTTCAAACACTGGGATTCTCTTCACAATGATATTGAATACATGAACCAACTCCTAAACGAGTTATCTTCTTACAATAACAGTGAACACCTCACTCTTGAGATGATTGATACCGGTGATTTTCTTAAATTATTAGTTCTGTCCTTTGCCACATCACTTACAGATACCGGCATCGAATTTACTTCGCATATTGAGCCCGGACTTCCAGCGATTACCGGCGACAGCGTAAAACTTCGTCAGGTACTTCTGAATCTTCTTCGGAATGCCAAAGACGCTGTCCCTGATGATGGCTCCATCACATTTCATGCCTATACCGATAAAGAGCAACTCATTCTCACAGTCACTGATAACGGCTGTGGCATCAGCCCTGACCACATAGATACTATATTTGAACCATTTATTACATATAAGAAAAACGGTACCGGACTAGGACTCCCGATCGCCCGCCGCATCATCTCTTCTCACGGCGGCACACTTACTGTATCATCAGTTCCGGGAATTGAAACAATATTCACGCTTACGCTTCCGGTATAAAAGAACAGCCATGACGCCTCCTGCCAGCGCTCCACCTATATGTGCAAAATTATCTACACCGCCGCCTGTATAACCCAGATACAGGCTGACTACTACAGAGAACAGAAGTCCCCTGCCCGATATCTGCCCCACGCATCCGTGGTTGCGGGCCGCGATATAAAGCATGGCTCCCATCAATCCAAAGATCGCCCCTGACGCCCCTGCGGCAACTGCATAATTTCCCGTAAAAACTGCATGCCACATAGATAACATGGTTCCGCCAAGTCCGCTCACAAAATATATGAGCAGAAACTTTATCTTTCCTATTTCTCGTTCTAAAGTGATCCCTATGACAAGCAGCATTACCATATTGTTCATCAGGTGCTGAAACCCAAAGTGTAAGAACATCGAGGTGAAGATCCTATAATACTCCTTATATTCCACAACGTACGGTACATACATCGCGCCATGTTCTAACATAAATCCGGCATCTTCTGTCATCCCCAAAAAGGACAGCCCCAAAAATACAATCACATTCACTGCTGCCAGAGAAATCGTGCATACTGGTTTTTTCATATTTAAATTGTCACATTATTCACAACTAATGTCAACCGGATTTTTCTATTTTTACCTCTACAATTCTTCTTCCTCTATATATAATCCGTCCCAATCTCCCCATTTTGGTTTTTTACGACGGTTTAAAAATTTTTTTACCGGAGTCCACATATTTTCCGTCCTGTCCATAATAGACATTCCAATCTCCTGTTCCGTGATCCAGTCATGGCAGGAGGTGTCGTATTCATATTTTTCTTCCTCCTCTGTCTCTATATCCTGTTCCATACGCCTATCCCTTCCGACATCCTCTGTCTCCCATATACGCAGACACTGTTCCACCAGTTTCTCCAGACTGTAGTTTTCCTCCATCGTCTCCTTGTGTAAAAGAAAAATCATCTGCACACACTTCTGGTCTTTATAATCTGCCCGTTTCACAAGATATTCCGTCAGTATATGAAACTGCTCCCACAGATTATCCTTTCCCGGCGGATAATAACAAAAATAATATTCTCCATCCTCATAATAAATATTTTCCGGTTCCAGAAGAACCCGGTGTATGTTAAGCATATATTTTTCCGTCTCATGGATTACAAATAAAAGTCTTTCAAGAAACTTTTTCATGTCTTCCGCTTTTATCTCATTTCTTTCATATAATGCTTTCAATGATATTTTCCCACTGACATCATAATCATAATAACTCTTGCCGTCAGCGCCTCTTCCCTTTATCTTCAAGATCCCTTCGATCTGATTTGCCTGAAGCATCCGCACCTGATAATCTTCCCTGTAGATTCCGTCTTCTTCAATTGTTACTTTTCGCTCCATTTCCCAGTCCTTTTATCCTCCTTATGTCTCGTATCTTCTTTTCCGGTTCTGTCACATAGTTTCTCCTTGATACAGAAACTTTCATCCCTCTTCCGTAACCGTCTGCCGTCACCTCGATCTCACCATCGCTTACGCTCACTGACGCGCTTACTTCGCCAAGCAAAATACATTTTCCTTTTATTCGCTCCTGAAATAACTGCTCCAACTCTCCGGCATCTGCCTTCTCTTTCTCCCGCGCCTTCGTCCCGCCTACGGCAACCGTCTCATACACTGCTCCGGCAATGATATTCTTATCGTGAAAATAAAACACGCCAAAAATGCTGCTCATGAGCAGGAACAAAATCAGCGGCGCGATCAATGACATCTCTACTGTAAACCCTCTCACAAAATTCCTCCTCCAATCAACATGGTCACCAGATAACCACCCGTCAAAAACGGAAAAAATGGAAGCGTGCAGGAGCGAGACATCTTTCTTATACATAAGGCTGCCATGGCAAATAGGAATAAGAACAGGAAAGTCACACACAGCACTCCCAAAAGTTCCCACAATCCAAGATATATTCCCAGTATCAGAATTCCCCAACTGTCTCCATAACCAAGTCCTTCTTCTGTCACTTTACTGACGAGCAGAAAAAGAAACCCTACTGCGGCTCCTCCCAGAAGTATCCGTGGTTCTGTCTCCCGAACAGCAAGATGATAAACCCCTGCCGCCACTCCGCTCAATACGAGAAGCGGCACCGGCACTTGACGAACCCGTATGTCGATATAAGAAATCAGCAACAATATACAAAATCCCGCTATACGACTTATCCACCACATCGGGAACACCTTCCTCTCCCTGCTGCCTCCGACAGCGGAACCGCATAGATCGTCCGTTTCAGCCCACTGCACGATAAAGAATTGTGATAGCAGTCCCCACTGTCTGTAATATAAACTCCCTCCAAACTGGAATGTACACATTTCTCACAAGGGTAATATCTTCCTCCCGATTCATTTCGCATACCTGAAAGTTCTGAAGACTGCACCCAATGTATGGATAAATCCAAATGTGTACAATGGTAATCCGTGTGATACACCACTCCTGTCTCCGTAATATACACGATCTTATCATCGTCTTTTCCAAACAGACTCTTCTCATAGCCCGTCCATGCCTTGATCCGCATAGATTCCTCATAAGGCACCGGCGGGACTCCAAACATCGGAATCGGAAGCCTGATCTCATATTCTGCTGTCAGTTTTCCGATCCCTGTGGATGGCGACAGATAAGAACGCTGGCAATGAATCCCGGAACTGCCGCCGATCACGATACTTCGCTCAAGACGATCCGCTCCAATGGCATGCACTACATCATTCTCCAGTTTTCCCGGGATAATTGCCGTTACGCTACAGGCTTCCTCCATGACTTTTTTACCTGCTGCCTGAAGTCCTGTACGGACAGATGTACGAATTACCATAATTTCCATAAGATATAGAAGACATACTACCGCCAGGAAAAATATAGGTACTGCCAGCGCTGCCTCTACTGTCATACTTGCTTTTCGACAGGCAGATGAAGATGTCCTTCCGTTTAAGAGTGGAGATTTTTTATAATATGGGAAGTTTAAGATGCCAAGCATCGCGAATCTACTCCTTTCTTTTGATCTATGTGTCCTTTTATCTGGGTATTGTTTGTTTTATTCTCAAACAGAGCGGAAGGACATCTTCAACTGCCTGTCATTGATAACCAAAATACGTTGGGAACCGGTAGGTGATTCCTCTTCGAAAGGAACAGATACTTGCGATCTCTACTCTGCTGATACACTGATCCGCCCGAAAATACGACTGCCCCTTTTCCGTACGGAGATTCTGCTCGATCAGGTCCAGGGTCCGCTCTCCGGAATGTTCCTGTGATTCCAGAAACAAAAATGTCCTCAGATACTCTTCGTACGTAAGTCCTCCTTCCGTATCCATTCCAACATAATGGTCTTCTTCTGTTCCAAGCGTCAGAAGTGACGATAACTGCAGCTGCCAACTTTCCTTTGATTTTACAAGAGGTACTTTATTTCCTTTTAATAACGTGCGCAGATCTATCACGGATTCCCCATACGCCCACGCCAGAAGTATGACCTGTGCTGCCCCTTCTGTAATTGCCGGAACTGCCAGAAGCGCACATAATGTAAGCGCCAGCGCCTCTGCTTCTGCTCTCCGTTCACTGTCACTTTGTATATACAGGTAATTTGAAACAAAACGGAACATCAGCAGTTTTTTTGCCACCGCCTCAAGGTTCTCCCTGTCACTTGCCTTTCCTTCCAGGATGTATTCCACCTGGTAGTCCAGCGCTCCTGTCTTCTTCTCATCTGTCGCCGTCGCAAAATGTTCCATTACATATTCCCCGAACAACAACCTGGATAATGCACCTGCCTCTTCTGCCACATCTGAAAAATCCCCATATCCTTGATTCAAAGTCCTGTGAGATACCGTATCTGAAAGAGAGATCTTTTTCTCCGACAGGTGCATTTCTTCAGGCATGACCAGTTCTAGCAAAGACCTGTTCTTCAGAGCATTTACATGGTCGATAGGATTCCCTTCTTCAGGAAGGTCTCCGTTATTTTCCACAAGAAGTTCCGACAATTCCTCCTGCAAGTTTCCCTCTTCTTTTGCATATTTTTTTGCATCTTCTTCCTGCTGTTTCCACGTATCAGTCTTCCCCAGAAGATTCTGTACTTTCTCAAGCCCATACTTATGCTCCATATAGTATGCTATCTGTTCATAAAACGCCTGACAGTGATGATCTGTAAGAAACTGTATCCGCAAAATATCCTGCTCCATATTTCCTGCCCCATAGTATGACAGTCTGTCAAAAAGATTCTGCTCGCTGTAATTTCCTGTCTCATAACTGCCTTCCAGCGCAAAGATCTCATACTCTTCCAGCAATTCCTTCTGATATTCAGCAAACACACACTCCATTGCCCTGTTCATATCTGCTCTTCGATAGTTCTTTGCATTCTGTAAAGATGCACTCTCCAACATGGCTCCTACAAATGCCACAAGCAGTATGAATATCAGGCTTAAGTACGCGGTGATCTCACCTCTTTGTACTGCCTCTTTATATGCCTGCACTTTCACTTGTGATCTTCTCAAATATCGTCTGAACCAGACTTGTAAGCTGTGATTTGAAGATAATGACAAGACCGATCAATACGACCAATATCAAAATCACTTCCACCACACCTACTCCCTGTTCATCTTTTAATATCTTCTTTACTTCCGTGAATCTTTGTAACATCTTACTCCTCCTTTGTTCTTTACAACTGTATAGACAGAAATGCCGGAACGACAACAATGACCAATACAACCGCCAGCATAAGAAACATAGGCATCAACAATTTTGTCCCTGCTTCTTCTCCCAGCCGCTTTGCTCTTAATTTCCTCTCCTCGAATGCCTGCGCTGCCTCAAGTTTTAAGAGGTCATTCAGCCCTTTCATTCCTTTCCTGAGATTCTGTGACAGCAATGCGCCCAGCCGTATATATTCCTGCAGTCCACAACGTTTCCCGAACCGTTCATAACTCTCTGATTCCGCAATCCCGCTTTTCATCTCCCGGCAGGTAACTTTCATTTCCTCATACGCATACCGCGTCTTAGAACTTTCTTTCCTTACATAATCCTCCACGATCTTTTCCCACGCCCGCCTCACCGTCATCCCTGCTCCTAAAAGAAGCGTCAATTTACTGACGATCTCTGGATAATCAAGTCTCATCTGACGCCGTCTTTTTTCTAATTCCTGTCCTTCATTCTGTTTTTCCAACGCATACAAAAGGACGAATATCAGAACTGCCATTACCATAATGACAATCCCTCTGGTATCCATGACCGGGTAAAAATGCAGTTCTTTTCCCTCTATTTCCTCCGGCAGTTCCAGCGTCTCCTGCGTCTTTGACGACGCATTGCTTTCCAGGATTTTCTCTTGCACCTTCTGAATAAACTGTTCGTTCTTGCTCAATGTTTTTGGATATACCATAACCGAACATTCATAAAGCGCCTGTTCACTCTCTCGTTCCCTGTAAGTAAGCACTGCCCGTAAGGTTACCATCGTTCCCTCTTCCGTCAGATTTTTCTCATTTAATTCTCCATTCACATTCATTACGTCATAATGATCAAGTTCCCAGCTTACATCGATCGGCTCTCCCGGAATCTCTGTAAGAAGGTTCATATTCTGCTCAATCCGGTCAGGACTTTCATTTTTCCCAAGAATCAGTTTGTCCAGCCGTCTTATCGTTCTTTCGAACAATTCTGCAAGTTCCGCCGAAGTATATGCTCTCTCCGACACCTCTACTTCAATATCTGCTGTTTCCTCTCCCTGCGCTTCCACCTGAAGCGTCTCGGTCCTTCCACCCTGCCCGTATGTATTTCTTGAGATCCCTTCCGTGATCTCCACCCCGGACTCCCGGTAATCCAGGATCAGAAGCACCATTCCCATTACGAACATGAGCATTACCGTGCACACCGCTACACCTCGATTTCTATCAGCCTTGCACCAAGATAGTACGCGCCCATATAAATGACCAAACATACAGTCATCACTCCTATTCCAACTACATTTCCATACAGACAGGTCATAAATTCCGGGAAACTCAGAGACATGTAGGCAATGATCATATACGGGATTGCCGACATGATCCTGAATTCATATTTCTTTGCCGCCAGTACAGTCTCTATCTCTCTTCGTACATCTATCTTATCTACGATCTGCCCTGCCGTGTTCTTGATAATTCCTATCATATCCCCGCCGCTTCTTTTCGCGGTCACGAATACTGCCGCAAAATTTTTCACATCCTCGATCTCAACTCGTTCTGCCAGTTCTTCTATCACCTGTTCCACCGGAATCTGGATACGCAGTTTCCGCACCATCACCAGAAGTTCTTTCGAGATCAATGCATCTTCCGCGTAAAGAAGCTGCAATTCTTTCTGGCTCTCGCGAATGGCATTTTCCATAGAATATCCCGTATTAAGAGCGGAGGAAATGGTCTGTATCATCTCTTTGAACTGTATCTCAAATTCCTGCCTTTTCTTACGGATACAATCTTTCTCAAGGCTTCTGTAATACCACACCCATACAGGAGACAACGCCGCCATGGCAAAGACCGAGCGATAATAAAGCCACGCGGTCGCCGCCATTACAAGTGTAGATTTAAGGATCATCGCCAGATACTCCCGCCGTCTGATATCCTGCTGCCAGTAGTTTCTCTGTATGCGTAAGTTCACCCGTCTTCTCCCAGTTTCCTGTGATCCTGCCATTTATCTCCCCCTCTTCTACATATCTATAAAGCGGATTCATCAAAATCTCGCCATCTTTATATTCTAATACTTCCGTAATCTCGAGCACTTTTCTGCTCCTGTCCCGAAGTCTCCCCAGATGGACGATCACATCGATCCCCGACGCGATCTGCCTCTGGATCGCTGATAACGGAAGTTCCATACCCATGAGCACCATCGTCTCCAGGCGGCTTAACATATCCCGCGGGCTATTCGCATGACCTGTACTCAAACTTCCATCGTGCCCAGTATTCAGCGCCTGCAACATATCAATCGCCTCTGCCCCTCGCACTTCACCGACGATGATCCGATCCGGCCTCATACGAAGCGCCGTTTTTATAAGGTCACGGATCGTCACTTCCCCGCTCCCTTCTGTGTTCGCATTTCTCGCTTCCAGTGTTACCAGATTCGGAACTTCCAATATCCGAAGTTCTGCATTATCCTCGATCGTCAGAATTCGTTCTTCCTTCGGGATATACTGAGACAGCGCATTTAAAAATGTCGTCTTCCCGGAACCCGTTCCTCCGCTGATGAAGATGTTATACCCGGCTCCCACAAGACAAGTTAAGAATCTCACGATCTCCTCGCTCACCGACTGCCAGCCGATCAGCCTGGACATCGTGATCGCTTCTCTGGAAAATTTTCGAATCGTTACGATCGGACCATTGATGGCAATCGGCGGAAGCACTACATTAACTCGAGATCCATCAGAAAGTCTCGCATCCACGATCGGTGACGCCTCATTGACAATACGGTTGGAGCCTGCCACGATCTGTTGGATCACATCTTCTAATTTCTCTCTGGACACAAAGCGCTTCTTCGATGGATAGATCCGCCCATTCTTCTCATAGAAAATATTCTGAGTCCCATTGATCATGATCTCCGTGATCTCTTCATCTTCCAGAAATTCCTGAAGAAGATCCAGTTTGCGGAATGCATTGAATAATTCCTTGCCGATCTCCGCTTTCTGTGCCAGTGGAATATACTCTTCTTCTCCCACTTCACCCAAAATTCTGTGGATCAGCTGCGTCAGTTCTTCATCGCAGGTCTCCTTCGACATATCTAATTCTTCCAGTATTCTGGCATGCAGCTGTTCCGCATGGATCATAGGCTTCTCTCCTTGCGGACGATCCTGCGCCTGATATCCTCATGCCCCAGAAACAAAAGTTCTTCCTCAAACTGCCTTACCTTGGACTCTGACACTTTATCATCTGCTACAAGCAGATGTATCTCATCACATCCTCTCAGGACTTCGTAGATATCGCGAATCCCTTCGTCCATATCGAGAATGAGGACTTCGTAGATACTCTCCTCCATGATCTTACGGATCAGCTCCAACCACTCTTCGCCGGATACTGCCTTGATATCTTCCGACACCTGTATAGGCGTCACGTAATCAAGTTTGCCCCTGTGCCTCACAATCGTAGCAAGCACAAGTCCCAGATTACTTTTCTCCTGCCCTGCATAATAAAGTACATCCGATAACGTCTGTCCTCCTTCTGGAAAATGTCCTCCGTGCCCACCATAAGTCTCCATGTTCAGATAAAGTACATTTTTCTCCAACGCCATCTTCTGCCCCATCTCCAGAGCATAAGAGGTCTTTCCGATCCTATGTACCGGAGAATATACCCCGATGATCCGCTGTTCTTTCTTCTGCGTAACCTTGAGAAAAGTTGTATTTTCCTGTGTCTGATGACTACACTCTCTAAGCAGTTCCGACAGAAGTTTTTCTCCTGACTGATATTTATACACAGCAATCTCGCCTTCCTCCGGTTCACTTTTTTCATTTCCGATAAGGACAAAAATCTTCTCCGCTTTTACCTTCTTTCTCTCCTCCCTGGAAAATTCTCCCGATATAAACAGATAATCGATCTCTTCTTTCTCCTGCACTGCCAGAACATGAGATAAATCACTGCATGTCTGTACCTGAAAGATAAGTTCCTCTTTTTTCATAATGTAATGTGCAAATGCAGACGCGTAACCTTCTTCCCTGTCACATATTACAATGGTCTTACTATCCACATAGTATCCCTCCTGACTTCGTTTGAAATTGCCGGTTATTTTTCCTGAATTCATTGCCGAAACGGCAAAAACTTTGAATAACTGAATAAATAGGAATCTACCAATTAAGAATAAAACAATCAGATACAAGTCACATCTGCAACTTGTAGGACGATTATAACGCTCTCTTTTTTACTTGTCTATACCCGTTTTAAAAAATGTCAAACTTTGTGCAACATGGATAGAAAATTACACATTTTTCCCTTGCCAACCCCTTTTCATAAGGTATAATAATAACAATGACATTCTTAGAAAAGGAGACCTGTCCATGAACATCAGGCAGTTAGATTTACAGGAATTAAAAGCTTGTCCTATTTTGCCGGAGGACGATGAGATACACCTCTTTTTCTTCCATTCAGACGATATGGACAATATGCACAAAACCCTTTCCCGTAAGAGCCATGCCCTCCTGCGTCAGATTCTGTCTCTTTATACCGGAATTCCCGCGGACTCCCTGGCTTTTACACAAAATAAACACGGCAAACCGCAACTTGATCACACCGCTTTCTCCAAGGCAGGGCTTTCTCTTTCTTCGAATGCTCCACGCATACATTTTAACCTGTCCCACTCTGGAAATTGCATTGCATTTGCATTTTCCTGCACCTCTCCAGTCGGCATTGACATAGAAAAAACAGACCGAAAAGCGAAAACTGCAGCAATTGCGAAACGAATGTTTCTTCCCGAAGAAGTCGCGTATCTGAACCGTCTTCCCGAAGAAGAAAGTCACATCGAATTCTTTCGCCTCTGGACCCGCACAGAAAGTTTCCTGAAAGGAATCGGAACAGGCTTTCATCAGTCTTTCAAAGACGAAAACATCCAGCAGGCATATACCTGCTGGACAGTAAGAACCTATATGGGCACAGACACAGTAACCGTACCTGACGGTTATATATGCAGTGTGGCATATCGCCACTGATCATTTTATAAATTACAGCCCTTTATAGAATATAATCCCATATAACAACGCGACTCCGGGCGTGCCAAGCGCCCCTGACGTCACCACGGAGATCGGGTTGATCCCCACGCTCACATCAATATTCTGCATCGCTAAAAATTCATTTACAAAAAATATCATGGCAATTCCAACCACTGAGCGTATCAAAAAATTTACCACCCACGAAAACCGTTTCTCCGGCATATCCACACCTCTTTTTCTATCTACTCCCATATATATCCTCCCTATTCGCATTTTATTCATAAAATATGTCCATACTACATAAAAAATAGAATATCTGTATATGGAGGTAGACTATGAAACTATTTGCCAGAGGAAAAACTGCCGAAGAAGATATTTACAGACGGCTCTCCTTTGATCCGGAAAATGATACACTGACCGATGAAATCGCACAGGCACGGCGCGCCATTGATGACGCTTACACAAATTTTCAGAATGCCTGCGATCCAGACTTGATCGATTCTTATATCTACGAGGGAAATGCAGCCTGGAAAAGATACCACTTTTTGCTAAAACAAATACGGACAAGTTAATTGGGGACAGGGTAAATCGAATCTGGGACGGGGTATTTTTAAAAATACCCCGTCCCAGATTCGATTAAAATTCCATTTCTATTTTTCTTCCGGTCCTATGATACTGATGATATCTCACTCCTGCCGCGTCAAACATTCTCATAGATGCCTGCACGGATGGGGTATCCTGATACTTATTGCAGTCAAAGATCACTTCTTTGATCCCGCTCTGAATGATGGCTTTTGCACATTCATTACACGGAAATAATGATACATATAACTTCGCCCCTTCTAAACTTCCGCCGCGGTAATTCAGAATCGCATTCAATTCACTGTGTACTGTGTATACATACTTTGTCTCCAGTGGGTCGTCTCCTTCTCTGCACCACGGGAATTCATCGTCGGAACAGCCCATTGGCAATCCATTATATCCCATAGACAGGATCTTGTTATCCTGACTTACGATACAACATCCTACCTGTGTACTGGGATCTTTCGAACGCATGCCTGACAGCATGGCAACTCCCATAAAATATTCATCCCAACTAATATAATCTACTCTCTTGTCGCTCATTTTTTCTCCTTACTTTGTTCCAAAAATGCGGTCTCCTGCATCTCCAAGCCCCGGTACGATATATTTATGCTCATTCAGGCACTCGTCAAGGGCGCCAATATACAGGTCGACGTCCGGGTGTATCTCTGTCATGTGCTTCACCCCTTCCGGAGCCGCGATAATGCACATAAAACGGATATGTTTTACTCCTTTATCTTTCAACATCTGGATCGCTGCCACGCTGGAACCTCCGGTGGCAAGCATCGGATCTACAACAAATACTTCTCTTTCGCTGCAGTCTGCCGGAAGCTTGCAGTAGTATTCTACCGGCTCATAAGTATCTGGATCGCGGTACAGACCGATATGTCCTACCTTTGCTGTTGGGATCATATCGAGCATTCCTTCCACCATTCCAAGACCTGCTCTTAATATCGGCACTACTGCCAGTTTCTTTCCGCTTAATTCTTTCCCGGTCATCTCGCATATCGGAGTCTTGATCTTCACATCCTGTAATTTCAGATCTCTTGTCGCCTCATAACACATAAGCGCCGCGATCTCACTTACTACTGTACGGAAATCTTTGGAGCCAACCTCCTCTCCACGAATATAGTTGATCTTGTGCTGGATCAACGGGTGATCCATAATCTGTACCTTTGCCATCTCTTTTCTCCTTTTCCCCTCTTCGATGAGGTCCTATACATCTATTACATGATGCCCTGCTGCTTTTAGCAGCCGGTTCATAATCGCGCTTCCGATTCCTCCTGTCGAAAATGATTCGCTGAAGATATAATCCACTTCTTCATCATCAAATTCTCTTAAGATCCCATACAGATGATTGGCAATTGTTGCTTCGTCCGTACGCGTTCCGATACTTTTGATAATTCCATTCCTGTATCTTTCCGCCGTTTCATCCGTTCCGATAACCCCGACCTTAAAACCTCCCGCTATTTTTACCGCTGCCATCTGATTGATCGCTTCAATCACCAATTCCATAGGCCCCTCGATAATACTCAGGTCTGCTTTCGGCGCATAGTGCCGATACTTCATCCCCGGAGCCTTCGGCGCTTCTTTGCTGTCTGCACAGATCATCGTTCTGTCTATCTCCACTTTCCCGATCAATTCCTCCAGCATTTCTTTTGTGACTGCTCCCGGCCGCAGGATCATAGGCGGCGTCACCGTCATATCAAGAATCGTAGACTCCACGCCGATATCTACCTGTCCACCGTCCACGATCATATCAATGCGTCCGGCAAGATCCTCCTTTACATGTTCCGCTGCTGTGGGACTTGGTCTGCCGGATGTATTCGCACTTGGCGCGGCAATGAAGCCTCCTCCCGCCCGAATGATCTTCTGTGCCACCGGGTCGCTTGGCATACGCACTGCCACCGTCTCAAGACCTCCGGTCGTTCCGTAAGGCACGCGCGCTGTCTTCTCAAAGATCATCGTCAACGGTCCCGGCCAGTATTTGTCCGCGACTTCCTTTGCCGCTTCCGGGATCTCCTCCGCGACCTCTCCAAGATCTGCTCTGTTGGTAATATGGATGATAAGTGGATTGTCAGAAGGTCTTCCTTTTGCCTCATAAATCTTCCGTGCTGCATCGGCATTCAGCCCATCTGCCCCAAGACCGTATACCGTCTCTGTCGGAAATGCTACCAGCCCTCCATTTTTTAAGATCTCTCCCGCTTTTTTTATAACTTCCTGATTTTCTTTACTATTTAATTGTGTTCGATCTATATTTTTTATTATTGTTTCCATGTGTTTTATTATACTACAGTATCATTTACTTTCCAAATACTTTTCGATTCCTTTTACAATCGCTGATGCAATTTTTTCCTGATATTCCTCTCCCGCCAGAAGCGCTGCTTCTTCAGGATTACTTAAAAACCCGCATTCTATGATGATCGTCGGAACCTTGGTCCGCTTCAGCAGATAGTAAGTATCATTGGCTTTCGCCTGCCTTTTGTTATCCTCATCTGCTTCAAGGAGCGCTTCCTGCATAGTCTTTGCAGCCTCTTCTCCTTCTGTGGAATGTGCGTAATAAAATACCTGCGAACCGTGAACCTGCGGATCGCTATAACTGTTTTGATGTACGCTTATGGCAAGTGCCGGAGCCGTCTTGTTGATCAACGCTACTCTTGCTTTCATATCCTGCACTTTCTTATTATCGCTTCCTTCTTTCGCCAGCATTTTGTCATCTGTACGGGTCATGACCACTTCATAGCCTTTCTTTTTCAGTTTCTTCTCTACCTTTTTTCCGACCTGCAGATTCACATCTTTCTCCAATATGTCTCCTGCGCCTACTTTTCCGGGATCAGTTTCTCCATGCCCACAGTCTACGACGATCACCTCTTTTGCCCTCTTCACCTTATCAGAGGACACTTGTTCTCCAAGTTTCTGCCCTGCTGCCACCAACGCTGCGAGTATAAGCACCATAACCATTAATTTTACCTTTTTTCGCAAAAAAACACCTCCCGTAGTCTATATTTATTAAATATATGACTACGAAAGGTATTTTATTTTAATTTGTATACTGCTGTATCAACTGCCAGATTCCTGAATCTTCCTGACCGAGCGCCCATGCCGCTGTACCTGCAAGGTTATTCTCCTTCATAAGTTTCAGTTTCTGCTCAAGAGACTGTGCATCTTCCATCCAGATCTTATAAGTCACACCGTCACTTTCCCATGTAGCAAAATTCTGCTGTGTATTTTCATCCCAGACAGCCTCAACTCCCACCTGGGAAAGGGTGCTTGCAGCCTCCGACATACTAAGCGCTTCGCTCGTTACATTCGTCGGATATTCTGCCTCTTCTGTTCCCGCCTGAGCCGCCAGTTCTTCCTCCGTCTTTGGCGTCTCTGACCAAAGTCTCGTAAAGAATGGGACTCCGCTGATGATCTTCTCCGCCGGAACTTCCTTTAACGTCTCCTCAATACCTTCTTTTACATAATTATAAGAAGATACAGATCCTGCTACCGGTGAGCCGCCATAGTGCTCATCATATCCCATGACAACAACATAATCCGCAACGATTCCCTGCTCTTTACGGTTATACTGCTGATTGAATCCTTTCGGAACATAATTGTCCACAGACAATACGATTCCATTCTGCCTGCATCGAACAGACAATTCTCTGATAAATTGAATGTAATGCTCGCCGCATTCCTCGGAAATCAGTTCAAAGTCCACATTAATTCCATCCAGTTCTACCTGCAGAGCCTCTGCGATCAACTGATTGATCAGATTCTCCCGCCTTGAAGTACGGCTCAGGAATTCATAAGACTCTTCAAAAGAGCCGATTCCTCCGTCAAAGTCGCGGATTGCTCCCCATACTTCGATATTAGACTGATGTGCATAATTGACATAATCCGAAGATGCGATAGACTCCAGATTCCCTTCGACGTCCGCCACATGGAACCAGGTAGGCGAAATGGTCGTCAGTCCCCTGCTCTGTGCGATCAGCTGCAGGACTCCATCATTTGCCACCGTGTTCGTCACATTGTGCCATGCCATGTTGATCGTATAGTCCTTCGTAATATTCGTATATTCCGGTTCTGAAAATTCTCTGGATGCCGTCTCCACGCTCTGTTTCTTAAGTGCACTCTTCTTGGCGTATCCGATAAATCCGTCCTTTGTGCGCACCTTTTTCCAGTCGCCTTCATCTTCAATAACTGTTACTTTATCCTTCTTGCTGATGTCCGTAAGCACCAGACTCTTGACTCCTGCAAGAACACGGACCTGCGTATCACGTTTCACCTCTGCAACGGTTGTCTCTCCCCAGTCACTTACGATCATGACACGATCCGGGTCATCATACAGTTCATACTCAATATCCGTATATTGCTTAACAAAATCAAGCGCAATATATGCTGTGCTTCCTTCCGTTTTCAGGATGACATAATCTTCACTGTTTTTCTCTTTGGAAATGTTGTAATCTTTGCTTCCAACCTCAACGGAAACCGTATCATTCGGCAACGTATATAACAGGACATTCTCATTTGGATCCCAGTAAAATCTTTCGTTTACATAATCCCTGATAAGCTCATACTGCACATACGCTTTTCCATCTGATATCATTCCATAAGGTTCTACCACCTTATTATCCACGATGACAGCCATTTGCTTTTCATTTTCTATTCCATAATATTCATTTCTGTCCGCCCGTTCTTTCGTAGGGCTGTAACGTTTCCACAAAAATACTGCTGCTGCCGCTGCCACCAGGAATATAATCAAAAGCGCAATCTTAAGACCCAGATTTCTCTTTCTTCTTCTCTTCGCCTGGGTTTTTCTCGGTGCTTTTCTTCTCTCAGCGCTTCTTGCTGCATTTTGCCGACGTTCTCGCCTCTCGCGGTCTTCTGTACCTGTGCGCTCCCGTCTCTCGCGGTCTGCTGCGTCCATACGTTCACGCCCGGCTCCCGCCTGGCTTCTCTGCGCACGCCGACGTTCCATCTCGGTACGGCTTCTCTTCTGTGAATTCACGGAACCCTGCGGACGTCTCTGCCTGATTCCTTCTGCTTCTTCTCCACTTCTGCTGCGCGGTCTGCCGTCTCCCGACACCGGCCTTCTTACTGCACGTCCTGATTCTGTATTAGAAGAACTTCCTGTTCTTTTTCTTCTTACTTCTTCCGTCTGATCTAAAGTTGTGCGGCTCCTTCTCTCTTTTTCTTCCATGCTGCACCTCCTACTAGACCTTATTATAACAAAACAAATATCTTACGTCATCCTTTATTTCGACAATTTCTGCATAGAGGGGTTTTTTTACTCTGATATATCACTATTTCGTCTAGTAATTGTCCTCAACTTCCTGAAAATCCAACTCCTTTAAGTCTCCATTTTCATTCAGCACATAATCTCTCATATAAGCGCTTTCTTCCCTCACAATGTGCGCCCGCACAATCTGCATGGGGCTTGCCGGTATCCCATTAATTAACATATATACTCCCTTTTTCTCATAATCGCTCAGTTCCGTAAATAATGTTCCCAGATTCCGGTCCCCATATTCCTCCATATCCATTTCCCCTTTCTTACATATCCCCAATAACCAATTCCATTTCCCCGACATATAATAATCCAGAAAGGATATGCTGTGATACAAAGTTCCTACTATATGTAAGGTCATGAATCTACAGGAAGATAGTCTGCGGTGGTATATCATTTTATTTTTCTGCTCTCTGATTGTTATATCTTATGATTGTTCTGATACTTATGCCTGATCCGGCACAAATGAATTCTAACTTGAATTTGGTAGATTCGTTTAGAATATCTTTAAGAAACGATAAATAAAAGTAAAGCATCCCTCCTTTATCCGTAATACGGTTATCAGGGAAACCTATCTTCCGGTAGAGATATTATATCCGATGGCATTTTTGAATGCAAGTATTTCTTTGTCAGAATGTGTCGCAATAAGCAACATTACTTTTATGGAAAATTTTCCAGTCTATTTTATACTTATTTTATATGTACACTTATTGAATATCGTACATTCTCTGTGCTATACTATGTGAAAGGAAGTGATGATCATGAAGATTGAAAAGTTAAACGACAATCAGATACGTTGTACTTTAACACGTGCTGACCTTGCCGAGCGCGAGTTACATCTAAGCGAACTGGCTTACGGAACCGAAAAAGTAAGATCACTTTTCCATGATATGATGCAGCAGGCAGCCTTTGAATTTGGTTTTGAAGCAGAGAACATTCCTCTTATGATCGAGGCGATCCCGGCTTCTTCCGATTCTATCGTGCTGATAATTACTAAAGTCGAGGATCCTGAGGAACTCGACACTCGTTTCTCTAAGTTTGCCCCATTACCGGGAAGCGACGGAGATCCTAAGAAGCAGGAAGTCCTTGAGAAACTGGAAGGCGCAGAGACGCTCCTTGATCTTCTCGGAAAAGTGAAGGAGAAAATAAGCGCTACAGATTCTCAGACACCGGAAGAACTGAAAGAACCGGCAATTTCGGAACCTGAGCCAAAGCCAGCCTTACGTTTATTCTCATTTGCAACAATGGAAGATATCCTGGCGGCAGCACAACTGCTTAAAGGTATGTATTTTGGTTCCAACACCTTGTATAAAGATACTGCAGAAAATGTGTACATTCTTGCTCTTACTCAATCCGAACATACACATAAGGAATTCAACCGGATCTGCAATATGCTGTCCGAATACGGACTTTTGGAAAGAGCCGGAGGAGCAGAACTTGCATTTTTAGAAGAACACTGTACGATCATGGTGTCCCCGGATGCAATACAACAACTCGCAGAGATTTAAAACTAAATAACAATCAAAAAAGACTGTCACACAAAAGGTTAAGTTAACCTTAAATGCGGCAGTCTCTTTTATTTTCCTACTATGCATTCAGTTTTGCATCAATTGTTGCATTCAGTTTTT
>CAYOSJ010000030.1:6642-22443 GCA_964406595.1 uncultured Dorea sp. | reverse complement strand
GGAGAATATCCATATAAGACGGTATTGAAAGATCAGGTGTGCGAGAGCGCGGCATCTGCGCTTAAGGAACTGGGATACGGCACACATGCCCTTCACAATAACGGCGGTAATTTTTACAGCCGCGCAAAGGTGTTTGACCATATTGGATTCGACAGTTATACGAGTAAGGAATTTATGAATATCCTCCAACTTACAGAAAATGGATGGGCGAAGGACAATATTCTGGTAGAGCATATCATGGAGGCGATGAAGACCACTGAGCAGCAGGATTTTGTGTTCTGCATCAGCGTGCAGGGACATGGGGACTATCCAGAAGAACAGATCATTGAACATCCGGCGATCACGGTGGAGGGGATCGAGGATGAAGCGACAAAGAATAAATGGGAATATTATGTGAATCAGGTCTATGAGATGGATCAGTTTGCAGGGGATCTTGTAAAAGCAGTAGAAGCCACCGGAGAACCTTCTGTCGTGGTGTTCTATGGAGATCATCTCCCGACCATGGGACTGGAGGCGGAGGACTTAAAGAGCCGCTATCTGTACAATACGAATTATGTGATCTGGGATAATATAGGTCTTAAGAAGCAGGATAAGAATATTCCATCTTATCAGATCATGGCAGAGGTCTTCAACCGTCTGGATATTCATGCGGGAACTGTATTTAACTATCATCAGGAGAGACAGAATACGAAGAATTACCTGGCAGACCTGGAACTTTTACAATATGATATTTTATATGGCGACCAGTATGTGTATGATGGCGATCCGCCGATCACAGAGGGGCACATGATGATGGGTGTGAAAGATGTGACGCTTAAGAATGTAGTCCCATATCTTATAGAAGGGTACAGCCTGTATGGAGAAAACTTTACCAGACAGAGCAGAGTATTTGTAAATGATGAAAAACAGAAGAGTTCCTTCTTAAATAATACAAGGATCGACCTTCCTGAGACAACTCTTGAAGACGGGGATATCATCAAAGTGATCCAGATGGGATCCAGCAGCACGGTGTTCAGAACGTCCAATGAATATCTGTATCAGGATGGAAAACTTCTGGTGATGGAAGGAACCGGAACGGATATTACGAAGTCGTGGACAGTGCAGACGCAGGCGGAACAATAAAGCAGGTGATAAGATGGCAGAGAAGTTTTTGGATTACCGGGAGACAGTGGATTATATCGAGGAACTTCCCAAATTTACGAAGAAGCATACGCTGGAGCATACAAAAGAATTCTTAAAGAGGCTTGGGAACCCTTGCGCAGACCGCAAAGTGATCCATGTGGCAGGAACCAATGGAAAAGGTTCTGTGTGTGCTTATATCCGTGCGATCTTAGAGACAGAAGGAAAGAGGACAGGATTTTTTACCTCGCCGCATCTTATAAAGATCAACGAAAGGATTCAGATTGGAGACACACCTATATCGGACGCAATGTTTTACGAAGTGTTTTTGGAAGTGTATGACGTGGTGATGGCGATGGAGGAAGAAGGGATCGAACACCCGTCCTATTTTGAATTTTTGTACGGCATGGGAATGAAAGCATTTGCCCGCTCCGATGTGGAATATATCGTGCTGGAGACAGGACTTGGGGGAAGGCTTGACGCGACGAATTCCTTTGCATGTCCGGCGCTTACGGTCATTACTTCCATAAGCCTTGACCATACGGATATCTTAGGAGAGACGATGGAGGAAGTGGCGGCGGAGAAGGCCGGGATCATAAAATCCGGCACACCGCTTGTCTATGACGGAAGTAATGAAGTGGCAGCCCGCGTCATCAGGGAGACGGCTGCCAGAGTGGGCGCATCGTGTAGAGAAATCACGAAAAATGCGTTCGAAATACAGGAAGTCAACCGAAAATATATTGCTTTTTCAAGAAGAAATGCGTATGATAATTATACCGATGATCTTATATGGAAGGTGCCGATCTGTGGGATCTATCAGGCAATGAACGCAGAGATCGCCATCGAAGCGGCAGAGGAACTTCTGAAGGAAGAAGAGGTTCATAAGGACCGGTGGAGAGAGGCGGTCGCATCCATTCGCTGGAAGGGAAGGATGGAAGAAGCGGGAGAACATCTTGTGATCGACGGGGCGCATAATCCGGGAGCCATTGAAGCATTTGTAGAAAGTGTACAGGCTCTTAAGGAGGAGGATGACCTGCCGGTGATCATCTTTTCCGCAGTTGCGGATAAGAAGTATGAGAAGATGATTGCGTATCTGTGTGAACATCTTCCGGCGAAAGCCTATATTGTAACTGAGATTGAAGATAAGAGAAAAGTTTCCGCAAGAGAACTTGGAAATATATTCCGTAAGTATACAAAAGTCAAAGTCATTGAAGCAAAATGCATCAGGGACGCCCTGCAGCATGCGTATGAGGAGAGGGAAGGGACAGGCTATATCTATTGTCTGGGCTCCCTGTATCTTGCAGGGGAAGTGGAGAAGTTACTGGCAGGAGGTATCTAAATGCTGAATTATGAAGAAGAATTAAAAAAATTTCAGCCAAGTCTGGAAGTAGAAGAGATAGAGGATGCGGTGTATCAGGAGGACCTGACGGATATGACAGATATTATCCGCGAAGTGGTAGAGAAGACCAGATAAGAGATAGAAGGACAAGTGAGAATGGATTATACGACAAAGCTGGTGTATCAGTCGAATTACTGGTATAACGACGGGCTTAAGAAAGCGCAGATCCGGGATATGACCGGAGCGGTGGCTTCGCTTAAGAAAAGTTTACAATATAATAGAGCAAATATCGCATCTATGAATCTTCTGGGACTTGTCTATTACGGACGGGGGGATGTGGTAGAAGCATTGGTAGAATGGATCATCAGTAAGAATTTCCGTTCTCACGATAACATTGCGAATTACTACATCAGCAAGGTGCAGGAGACGCCCGGCGAACTGGAAGAGATCAATCAGGCGGTAAAGCGCTATAATCAGAGTCTTCAGTATGCAGCCCAGGGTGGAGAGGACCTGGCGATCATTCAGTTGAAAAAGGCGATCGCAGCACACCCGACCTATGCGAAGGCGTATCAGTTATTAGGATTTTTGTATCTTCATACGGAGCAGTATGCGAATGCTCGGCAGATGCTTCGTACGGCATACAGACTGGATACGACCAATGAACTGACGCTTCGTTATATGCACGAACTGGGGGAACTTCGCAAAGAACGACCCTTAAGTGTGAAGAAAGAAGAGAAAAAAGATCAGCAGACAGTTACATACAACATTGGAAATGAGACGATCATCCAGCCGGTATCCGCGGTCTATAAGGAACATACGGGCATGCATACGATATTGAACATTGGTATCGGTGCACTGGTGGGACTTCTGGTGATGTGGTTTCTCATCATGCCTGCGATCGATTCTTCCAAACAGAAGAAGATCAATGAGCAGACCGTGGAATTCAGTAATCAGATCGAGGCGCAGAAGTCACAGATCAACGCACTGATCACGGAATTGGATGAATACCGTTCGACAAGTCAGGAGACAGAGAACGCGCAGGCGACGGCTGCCTCCACAAAAGACAGTTATGAGACGGTTATGAATATATATAATTATTACCAGTCCAACACCATGAGCAATGCCGCGATGGTGGACGAGCTTCTGAAAGTAAACCCGGAGTCTCTGGGGACGATCGGGCGAGAGACTTATGATGAGATGACGGGCGACCTGTTCCCAGGTATATGTGAAGACCTGTATTATACGGCACAGCAGAATTATGAAGTGGCGAATTACGAGACAGGGATCACGAATCTGGAGAAGGTTATTTCTATAGATGAAGGATGGGATGACGGTGGAGCCCTGCTTTTGCTGGCGCAGACGTATGAGGCTTCAGGAGAACAAGACAAAGCGAACATCCATTACCAGAAGGTTGCGGAAAAATACCCCGATACAGAAGCCGCGGCCAGTGCAGAGGAAGCGCTTGCAGCACAAAATGGTGCAAGTGATGATACAGAAGAATAAGAGATAAAAAGTACGAAAGAAAAGGATATGCGTAGAAATTACGCATATCCTTTTCTTATATCACAAGAACCCGCTGGAAGGAGCAAGATAGAAGGGAGCAGCGATCATGAAATATCAGGTACAGGAGAATTGTCTGACCATATTCCTGCCGCATGAACTGGATCACCATAACGCAGAAGAGATCCGGAGGGAATCCGATCATCTCATTGAGAGAAATCATATTCGATATGTCATCTTTGATTTTAAAGAGACAAATTTTATGGACAGTTCAGGAATCGGCGTTATCATGGGCAGGTACAAGAAAGTCGCCATGTTTGGCGGAGAAGTATGCGCGGTGAATGCAAGTGAGAGAATGAAGAAGATCCTGATCATGTCAGGTGTAACGAAAATAATGCAAATATATGAGGAGGAGAATTAGATGGAAAATACCAATGAAATGGAGTTGATCTTTGACAGCCGTTCCAGCAACGAGTCCTTCGCAAGAGTGACAGTGGCGGCATTTATGACATCTTTAAATCCTACGGTGGAGGAAGTGTCTGATGTGAAGACCGCAGTTTCAGAAGCGGTTACGAATGCGATCATACATGGTTATGAAGGAGAAGTACATAATATCTATATCAGGTGCCGTACACAGGAACGCACCCTGTATATCGAGATTGAAGACAAGGGCAAAGGCATTGAGGACATCGCTGCCGCGATGGAGCCTCTCTATACGACAAAACCAGAGATGGATCGTTCAGGCATGGGATTTTCCTTTATGCAGGCATTCATGGAGGAATTGGAAGTCGTATCAGCGCCCGGGGAAGGAACTGTGGTAAAGATGAAGAAAATCATAGGAAAAGGAAGAAAACTATGGACCACACAATCGCTTTAATTCAAAAATCCCACGAAGGAGATGAAACGGCGAGAGCACAGTTAGTAGAGGAAAACGCAGGACTTGTGTGGTGCATTGTAAAACGATTCTGTCACAGGGGTGCGGAGACAGAAGATTTATTTCAGATAGGGAATATCGGGCTGCTAAAAGCGATCGATAAGTTTGATCTGTCGTATGATGTGAAATTTTCCACTTACGCAGTTCCGATGATATCCGGTGAGATCAAGCGGTTCTTAAGGGACGACGGGATGATCAAAGTGAGCCGTTCTTTGAAAGAATTGTCTTATAAGGCATATATGTGTCAGGAGAGATTATGTGACCAGTGGGGCAGAGAACCTACGGTAGAAGAACTGGCGAGAGAATTAGATGTATCAAGAGAAGACCTTATCATGGCACTTGACGCGGGAGTCGATGTAGAATCTCTCCACAAACCGATTTATCAGAAAGACGGGCAGGAGATCCGGCTGATGGATAAACTGCCGGAGAAAGAGCAGCAGGAAGAAAAACTTCTGGATCATATCGTACTTGGAGAACTTTTGACTTCTCTTAATAAGGAAGAGAGGAGACTTATTTATCTTCGGTATTTTGCCGATCATACCCAGTCGCAGGTTGGTGAGGAACTGGGGATCTCACAGGTTCAGGTATCACGGTTAGAGAAAAAAATATTGAAAACGTTGAGAGAGCGAATATAGCAGGCATATCCATGTATATTTTCGGACGGAAAACTGCATACTAACACCAAAATAAGAAGGGGCGGTGTCAGTATGAAGGAAGCCAGAAGAAGACTTCGGGTATGCCTGATCTGCGTTGTGGCGGCAGCGGTGATCGTGGGCTGCATCTATTATTTTGGAGAGACCAGGCATCAGGACAGTGTGAACAAAGGGACGCTGGTGTGTGCAGGAGAAGAAGCAGGGCAGGTGTAAGAGATGGCAGGAAGTAATGAGACAGTATATATTAAGGCAGATCGAAATGTTGAGGTTACGAAGCCCGATGTGACCCTTGGAGATGTTCTTAAGATGGAGTGTTCCAATCCCGTTATCATCCCAAAACTAAAGACGATCAAATTGCTGAAGTTTCACCACACGGATAAGAAGCATCAGAACCGAACGGCAGTATCCATCCTGCGGGTGATCGAGCTGATCCACGAGAACTATGCGAATATCGATATTCAGAATATGGGAGAGCAGGATTTTATCGTGACCTATGAGGAACAGACCAGTGCAGGAGGCATGGTGCATACGTTAAAGGCAGTTGTCGTGGTGGCGATCAGTTTTATAGGGGCAGCGTTTTCCATCATGGCATTTAACAATGATGTGGATGTGACGAAGATGTTCGGACAGGTCTACGAACTGATGACGGGAGTAAAGGCAGATGGTTACACGATATTGGAACTGACTTACAGTCTTGGTCTGATCATAGGGATCCTTGTATTTTTCAACCATTTCGGTAAGAAGCGTTTTTCTGTAGACCCAACCCCTATAGAAGTGGAGATGCGTCTGTATGAAAATGATCTTCAGACAACGCTGATCGAGAATATTTCCAGAAAGGGGAAGGAACTTGATGTGGGTAAGAGAAGTGCTTCTGGCGGTCATCGGTCTTAGTGCTGGTATCGTGGTGGCGGGAGGATTATTCTCCTTCATCATCGGACTTGGCGTAGTGTCGGATTTTGCCGACAGAACCCATACGGGCGAGCACATTTTGTTATATGAAGACAGCGTGGCGCTGGGCGGAATATTAGGAAATATCTTTTGGGTGTACCATATCCATATCCCCGGCGGCGCGTGGCTCGTTCCTGTATTCGGGTTTTTGGGCGGGATCTTCGTAGGCTGCTGGGCGATGGCGCTGGCAGAGATATTAAACGTATTTCCAATATTTATAAGAAGAGTAAAGTTGTTACGGTTCATTCCCTGTCTTATACTGGGGATCGCACTGGGCAAAGGGCTAGGCGCGTTACTCTTCTTTATGAAAGGATGGTAGACATGGACAGACAACGGCAACAGGAAGCATACAAAAATTATGTAAAGCAGAAAACTCCCGTACACAACCTTCCGGTCAATATGGTGAGAGCATTTATCACGGGAGGAGTGATATGTACAGTCGGACAATATATTCTGAATTATTGCAAGGCTCAGGGGCTTGATAAGGATATGAGCGGTGCATGGACGTCGCTGATCCTGATCCTGCTAAGCGTACTGCTTACAGGGTTTAACATCTATCCGGGTATTGCAAAATGGGGCGGCGCAGGAGCATTGGTGCCGATTACGGGATTTGCCAATTCGGTAGCGTCCCCGGCAATTGAGTATCAAAAAGAGGGACAGGTCATGGGAATTGGCTGCAAGATATTTACGATCGCAGGCCCTGTCATCTTATACGGCGTGTTTTCAAGCTGGCTTTTGGGACTTGTGTACTGGCTGTTGAAAATGAGTGGAATTTTGTGATGAGGAGGAACCGTTATGATAACAGGAGCACAGAGTATTACATTTGAGGAAGCACCTTATCTTATCAGCAGTGCGTCTGTGGTAGGAAATAAAGAGGGAAAAGGACCTTTGGGCAAGATGTTTGACATGGTTGGTTCTGATGATCTCTTTGGGGGAGATACATGGGAAGAAGCGGAGAGCACGATGCAGAAAGAAGCCTGCATGCTTGCCATGGGAAAGGCACACATCAGCCAGAGTCAGGTGCGGTATCTCTTCGGTGGAGATCTGTTAAGGCAAGGAGTGGCAACCTCCATGGGAGTAGAAGAACTTAAGATCCCTATGTTTGGACTGTATGGGGCATGTTCCACATCGGGGGAAGCCCTGGCGCTGGCATCTATGAGCGTGGCGGCAGGTTATGGAGACTATATGCTGGCAGTAACATCCAGTCACTTCGGAAGCGCAGAAAAAGAATTCCGCTTTCCGTTAAGTTACGCCAGCCAGCGTCCGCTTTCCGCTCATTGGACAGTAACAGGAAGCGGCGCATTCTTAGTGGGAAAGAAGAGGAGCCATGTGAGGATTACAGGAGTGACGGTTGGAAAAATTGTAGATTATGGGCTAAAAGATTCTCAAAATATGGGGGCATGTATGGCTCCTGCGGCGTGTGATACGATCTTTCAGAACCTGGAGGATTTCGGACGTACGCCGGAGGATTATAACCGCATTATCACAGGTGACCTGGGATATGTGGGGCAGAGTATCTTATTCGACCTGCTGATCGGAAAAGGGTATGACATTAAGAAGAATCATCTGGACTGCGGCATGACCATTTTTGAACAGAAAAAGCAAGATACGCATGCCGGAGGAAGTGGTTGTGGATGTGCGGCAACGACCTTGTCTGCATATATCTTACCGAAACTTGAGCGGGGCGAATGGAAACGGGTGCTGTTCGTGCCGACAGGGGCGCTGATGTCGACCGTAAGTTATAACGAAGGTGCAAGTGTGCCGGGGATCGCCCATGGGATCGTACTGGAGCACTGCTAGAAAGGAGAAACACATGGACTATATAAACGCATTTTGGGTAGGCGGTCTGATCTGCGCCCTCGTGCAGATCCTTCTGGACCGTACGAAACTGATGCCGGGGCGGATCATGGTACTTCTTGTATGTGCAGGAGCCGTATTAGGAGCGCTGCAGATATATCAGCCCTTGCAGGATTATGCCGGGGCAGGCGCAAGCGTGCCGCTGACGGGATTCGGAAACCTCTTATGGAAGGGAGTCAAAGAAGCGGTAGATAAAGAAGGGTTTATCGGAATTTTCCTGGGTGGGTTCAAAGCAAGCGCGGCAGGCATAAGCGGCGCACTTATATTCGGATATCTGGCGGCTCTTGCATTTAGCCCGAAAATGAAGAAATAAAGGAAAAATACCTATGTTAAATGTTTGTAAAATCCATTTTTTGCATTGTTTTCTTCCCGCGTAAATGCTATTGTAAAAGCGTAGTAAGGTAAGTGAGAGAGTTGTTACACGGGAGGAAATACATGGACTATTTAAGCATCATTATCCCTTTTGCGGGGGGACTGGGAATGTTTATCTACGGTATGCAGATCATGGCTCAGGGTCTTGAAAATGCAGCCGGTAACAGAATGAAGTCTTTACTTGAGGCATTGACGAAGAATAAACTGATGGGTGTTGTGCTTGGTGCGGTGATCACTGCTGTTATCCAGAGTTCATCTGCAACATCTGTTATGGTCGTAGGTTTTGTAAATGCAGGCATTATGAATTTGACACAGGCGATGGGAGTGATCATGGGAGCGAACATCGGTACTACAGTTACCGGCTGGCTGGTATCTTCCGTAGAATGGGCGAAGTTCTTAAGTCCGTCTACACTGGCGCCGATCGCAGTTATTGCAGGTGTTGTCATCATGCTGACAGGAAAGAGACGCTCTTCTAAGGAGATTGCCAATATTGTTGTTGGCTTTGGCCTTCTGTTTATCGGTATCTCTACTATGTCATCGGCAGTTGAGCCTTTAAAAGACTCAGAGGCGTTCTGCAATATATTTGTAACACTGGGACAGAGCCCACTTCTTGGTATTCTGGCAGGTGCGGTCGTAACAGCGGTCATTCAGAGTTCCTCTGCCTCTGTGGGAATCTTACAGAGTCTGGCTGCAGCAGGGCTTGTACCGTTCTCAGCGGCAATCTATATCATCATGGGACAGAATATCGGTACTTGTGTGACTGCGATCCTTTCCAGTTTGGGCGCCAAGAAAAATGCAAAGACAGCGGCGCTTATGCATCTGCTCTTTAATATCATCGGAACGGTCATATTCAGTGTCGTGGCGATCTTGTTCTTTGAAGTGATCAACCCTGCGGCAGGAACGGGCATGATCACACAGACACAGATCAGTATGGCACATACTACATTTAACATTGGAACAACTGTGCTTTTGTTCCCGTTATCCAATCTGATCATTCTGGCGGCAAAGAAACTCGGCCGTGTGAAAGAGAACGAGCAGGATCCGGGAAAGGTACTTCTGGACGAGCGTATGCTGGAAACACCAGGTATCGCTCTTCAGTCTGTTGTCAATGAGACGATCCGTATGGGTGAGATTGTAAAAGATTCTCTTGAGACAGCAAGAAACGTTATGTTTACAAAATCAGAAGCAGAAATCGAAAAATTAAAAGAAGAAGAGTCTACGGTAGATCAATTGTGTGCGGGAATCACGAATTACGCGATCAAACTTGGAACCCTTCAGATCAGTGAGAAAGAACATGAGAAGGTGGCGCACCTTCTTCAGATATTGTCTGATATGGAGCGAATCAGTGATTACTGTGAAAATATCTCTGAATTTGCAACAACGCTTCTTGAGAAGAAGGAGTCTTTCTCTGAGGTGGCAAAGGAGCAGTTGGAGGAGATGCTGACGGACTCCATCGACAGTTACATCTATGCACTTGAGTCGTTTAAGGAAGAGAGCCATGAGAAGGCGATGATCGTAATAGAGAAAGAGACGAAAGTAGACAATCTTGAAATCAGTCTCAGAAATAAACATATCAAACGTCTGGCGAAGAATGAATGCAGCACAGAGGCCGGAATTGTGTTCTTGGATTCGCTGGTATGCCTGGAACGTATTTCTGATCATGCACGTAACATTGCAGAAGAAGTGCTGGCGTAATATCATAATAAAAGAAATGGGGAATTCTCCCTGTGTTAATAACAGCGTATTTTGGAATGATAGTGTAACATGGATAATATATATCCAGACAGGGAGGATTGCGGAAAAGGAGAGCCGGGGCAGAACCCCGGCTCCAGACCGCCCACAGTGTTGCGCCGGGAGTCGGCTCGTGGGAGAAGTCCTAAATAATATATGCAGTTATGGAGATATTATTATATTTTTTGTTTCCAGTCACTGCGAAAACCATAGTAATCCATCCGGACAAAGGGATACTTCTTTGTCAATTCAAGGATGGATTTTTTCATTTCATTAAATATATCGGCAGGGAGCAGTCGTTTCATGATGAGTAAAAAGCCATAAAAATGCGCATTATCAATATTCCCGTTACTGTCTTTTATCAGCAGTGCCTTTTCTCTTTTGTTGAGGGAAGGCTTCTGTTCAAAAAGGCGGTTGTAAATCCGACTTCCGTGGGCGCACAAGTTGCGGATAATCGTCATGCTGTGCATGTAGTTTCCAAGGATGGATGCCCCTTTGTTCATAGTCAGACCAAAGGTGTGGGCAACAGCATCTTTGATGGGCTGTTCAGAAATGGAATATAAAAATGAGATGTCGGATATGGTTAATAAATCAACGTATGCCCATAAGGGAATATCCTGTTTCAATTCTTTCACAAAGTGTTTCAGATAGGCTTCATGAGGAAGCCGCCGTATTTTCTGCTGCTCTGCTTTGGCGATGATTTCTTTGTGCTTATTTTGATTGGTAAAAAAATTAGGATCAAGGTAATCAGTAGGATCATGAATTTTTGTGAATTCATAAGCATATACGGATTTCATCTGTACTTCGATTATTTCAAGATACTGTAGGATAATGTGTTTGAATTCATGGTCGAAATGGTAAATATCAATAATATTCTGAAATGTTGCAGATTTAGAAAAGACATTATTTTTACGGAGGGTCAGCGAATAACCGCTAATCCGGTAGTAGTTATTGCGGAGCAGAAAATCTTTTGCCTGTGACTCATCGTCGATGGTGAGACCGCGGGATCGAAGGATTTCCAACTGTTCTTCAATTGTCTTAAAATCCTTATCTGCCATATTATTACTCCTTATAAACAAAACGCCCTCAAGTGTGCGTGTGTTACCACAGAGGCCTGAGGGAGATGTTAAATAAATGATACCACAAAACAGAAAAATGTCAAGAAACAAACGTTCTGTTTTGCGAAACCTGTATTTTTTGAAATCTCACACTTCAGTCTCTGAAAATTCTGTGAGCATCGATTCGATCCGCGTCTGTGTATACAGGATCACGGTGTCATGTTCCCGTAATATAAGATCATCTGTTGGAATGAGCGCTTTCTTTCTTCGTTTGACAAGCACAACGATAGAATGACGGGAGATATCGAGATCTCCGATCATTCTGCCGATCCAGGGGTGATTGTTCCTGAGTGTGAGTTCTTTCAAAGTAATGCGCTCTTCGCTCTGTACGGACTCTGCCCCGACGATCAGGATGTCATCAATCTGTAAGAGGAGGCTACCCTCTGGAATCAGGGCTTTGCCGTTTCTGTGGACAACTGCCAGAATGACTCCGGCAGGCAGTTGTAATTCTGACACAGTTTGTCCCACCCAGGGATCCTGCCTGCGCAGATGAATCCGTATAAAATGAATTTCTTCTTCCCGACCGTATTCATTGAGTCGCTTAATGCGGGAATATTGGTCTACGAATCCGGCAGATATGATACCGGTTGGAATGGCAACCATACCGACTCCAAGGAACGAGATGATAATGGCGAATAATTTACCAAGGGCAGTGATGGGATAGATGTCTCCGTAGCCCACCGTGAGCAAGGTGGAAGTTGCCCACCATATACCGGAAAATGCGTTGCTGAATACTTCCGGCTGGGCGTTGTGCTCCAGACTGTACATACACAGGCTGGAAGAGATCATCAGTACGGATATGATAAATACGGAAGATATCAATTGCTGCTTCTTGCTGACGATAACCTGTGTGATGACATTGAGTGAATCGTAATAGGCATTGATCCTAAACAGGCGGAAGATGCGCACAATCCGAAGAAGCCGGAAGGCAACTGCGCCTGCAGGGAAGAACACAGGAAGATAGTAAGGCAGGAAAGAGAGCAGATCGATGATCCCTGTAAATGAAAGGACATATTTTCTTACTGCCCGCGGTTGCGACAGATTCTTATAGAGATACTTCGCAGTCCAGATTCTTAACAGATAATCCACGAAGAAAAAGACAACAGTCACCTGCTCTATAAGGATCAACGCGCCACTGTAAGAGGCGCGGATGTCTTCAAATGTGTAGAGGATGCCGGTTGCCAGGTTCAGTAGAATAGCAATGGTGTTTAACAGGTCATAGCCACGGCTTAAAAAATCAAAAGATGAGCCTACTTCTATAATTTCAAATATACGTTTTCGCTGTTTTTCTATGGAACGGTTCATAATCTACAGCCTCCGAAAAGAATCATAAACTGTTTTCATTGTACTATAGAATATAAAAAAATCATAGTCTTCAATATTAAGAAATTCTTCATAATCTTTATTGGAAGTTTTTCTTTTTTTTTGCTATACTGTTATGCATACAGGAGGAAATGGTATGGAAAAAGTGATTGAGGTCAGAGATCTGTACAAATTATACAAAGTGGGGGATGAGGTCGTCCACGCGCTTGACGGGGTGGAATTTGACATATATGAAGGAGAGTTCTGTGCCATTGTCGGTACGTCAGGTTCAGGAAAATCTACACTTCTCAATATGCTGGCAGGACTGGAAAAGCCAACGAAAGGCAGTGTTGTCATAGATGGAGCGCATGTAGAGAAATTAGGGGAAGATCATCTGGTCAGATTTCGGAGAGAAAAAGTGGGATTTATCTTTCAGTCTTTCCATTTGCTCCCTACGATGAATGCATTGGAAAATGTGGCGCTGCCACTAAGTTTTCGGGGAGTGCCAAGAGAAAAGCGGCTGAAACAGGCATCGGAGATGCTGGAACTTGTCAATCTTAAGAATCATAAGAAACATTTTCCAAATCAGATGTCCGGAGGTCAGCAACAGCGAGTAGGCGTGGCACGTGCCCTTGTGTCAAAGCCGAAGATCATCTTTGCCGATGAGCCTACGGGAAATCTGGACTCCCACACTTCCGAGGAAGTGATGGAACTGATGCAAAAGATCGTAAAAGAACAGAACCGGACACTGATCATGGTTACCCATGATAACCGCCTGGCAGAATATGCAGACCGGGTGTTTCGGATCAGTGATGGGAAAATTGTAAGTATTGAAGATCATAGAGAGATGGATAAGAGCAAAAGGATGAGGGAGGTAAAAGAAGATGCGTAAGGGAAGAAAAGGGAGAAGAATTGTCACAGGAGTTCTGGCGGTGTTATTGTCTGTAGGTGTGGTTCCTGTACCGGAACTTCATGCAGAAGAGGCGGCGAAAAACGGGGATCTGCAGAGGGCAGCAGGCAGTATCGATATTAAATCCGAGAACAATATGGTGCCCAATTTTAAAGCGGGAGAAACGAAGGAATGGGTATTTACCGTGACGAATCATACGGGCAGTGATATACAGAATGTGGTGATACAGCCGGAGATGGGGGATTCCCTGTCAGAGTGGCCGTTTTCTACGGAGCAGCAGGAGTATAAGAGAGAGATCCCGACACTGGCAGACGGACAACAGGAGAAGATATCCTTTACATTTACACAGAGGGAAGATGTGAAAAAGTCAAGATATACGATCCAACTGGCGGTTTCGGCAGAGAACGTAGACAAAAATCTTCAGAAATTCTATGTGAATACGATGGTAAAGGAAAAAGAAGAAAATAATCAGAAGACGGATGAAAACAGTGGAAGTGGTGAGGTTATGGAAGCAGGCGGATTCAGTAATGGAGATGCAGTCTACAGTGGTGGCGGTTCGGATTCTTCATCGGTACCCCGTGTGATCGTAACGGGATTTTCCACAAGTCCTGACGCTGTGCGGGCAGGCAGTGATTTTACGCTGACGATACATCTGAAAAATACATCCTCAAGTTCAGGTGTGAAAAACATGCTTTTTGATCTAAGTTCTCCGACAGAGGGAGCAGACGAACAGACGATGGCTCCGGCATTTCTCCCGGCGTCCGGTTCCAGTTCCATCTATCTGGAAGGGATCGGCGCAGGGGAAACTGCAGATATATCCATTAATTTAAATGCGAAAGCAGATCTTCTTCAGAAACCGTATAGTGTGGATGTGCTGATGCAATATGAAGACAGTAACAGTGCACAGATCGAGGCGAAATCAAGTCTGTCCATTCCTGTGAAACAGGACGCCAGGTTTGAACTGAGTGATTTCGAGATAAGCCCACAGAATATTGAAGTGGGCGAAGAGGCGAATGTGATGTGCAGTCTTTATAATCTTGGAAGAATCAAGCTGTATAATGTAAAAGCAACCTTTGAGGGGGCGTGTATTGAAAAAGAAGAAATCTTTATCGGGAATGTAGAGTCTGGCGCACAGGCAGCGATTGACGCTATGTTAAAGGGAAAGAAAGAGACAAAAGGCCCTGCGAAGATCACGATGACTTTAAGTTACGAGGACGAAGCAGGCAAAGTGTCTGAGAAGAAAGAAGAATTGCAGTTAGAGGTAGCTGCAGCAGCAGAAGAGACTCCTGTAATGAGCGAGGTGACAGAGGAAAACGGAGGATTTCCGATGGTGCCAGTCCTTATGATCTTAGGGGTAGTGGCAGCAGTTGTGGCAACAGTGATGATTTTAAAGAAAAAGAAGAAAGCAAAGATAGAGAATGAAGAGGAGGCGCTGTTAGATGAACTTTATAGACCTTCTGAGGATGAGCGGGAGTAATTTAAAGAGAAGAAAACTGCGTACATTTCTGACGGTACTTGGAGTTATCATCGGTACGACCTCCATCGTGGTCATGATCTCACTGGGATTGGGGATGCAGCAGTCTCTCTACCGGGAGGTAGAGCAATCTGGCGGACTTACCAGCATTACTGTGAGGGGAAAAGAGGCAGGCGACTCTATGATCTATTATGGAGGAAGTGAAAGCGCGGGAGAAGATGCGAAATATATTGATGACGACCTGCTCCGGAAATTGAAGGAGATGGAGCATGTGACCTCCGCTGCGCCTGTGTATGAGATGACTGCAGTGATGCTGAAGGGACAGTATGAAGGTTATGTGTCCATTGTGGCAATGCCAGAGAAAGCGCTGGAAGAGAAGCACATTCCGTTGAAGGAAGGGGGAGAACTTCCGTCTGCGGATGGACCGCTGGAATTTGTCTATGGAAATATGGTGCTGCATTCCTTTTATGAAAGAGGGACAGGAAAAGGCTATTGGGAGACAGGAGAACTGCCAGACATTGATTTTGAAAATGATTCTATGTTT
>CAYOSJ010000030.1:0-6542 GCA_964406595.1 uncultured Dorea sp. | reverse complement strand
GTGTTAGGCGGCATCGGGGCGATCTCCCTGTTTGTGGCGGCAATTGGGATTGCAAATACGATGATGATGTCCATTTACGAACGGACGAAGGAAATCGGCGTTATTAAAGTATTGGGATGCAGTCTTAAGAATATTAAGCAGATGTTTCTTATAGAAGCGGCGTGCATTGGCCTTCTTGGAGGCGTGATCGGAAATGTGTTGAGTTTTCTGCTGTCTGCGCTTGTGAATGCCGTTACCGGGCATGGAGCGGTCATGGGATTTGACGGAAATATCTCTTATATCCCGTGGTGGCTTGTGCTGGTGTCTATGGCATTTGCCATGCTGGTAGGCGTGACCGCAGGGTATTTTCCGGCAAAAAGGGCAATGAATCTAAGCCCTCTTGCGGCCATAAGAGGAGAGTAGGAATCACGAAGAGTAGGAGAACATGCGCCTACTCTTCGATGACGTGTATTTCCAGATAATCAAAATCAATAGAATCTACAAAGTTATCCTGATAGAAGCGCGCCTTGTCGTGGCGTTTGAATTCTTCGATCGTAGAGTCCAGCCAGATCGGTTTGCTTAAGTCAAATTCATAACAGATCGCGTCCAGTGCATGAAATATTTTGTGGGTGCGTGTATCATCGGAATCATCACATATAACGGTATCACGCACCAGATGATTGTCTTTTAATGTTTTTCCCCATAAACGAAACATAGTCGGAAGTCCTTTTCTTGTTTTGAAAATATTGTGTCTGCTTTATATCAGCAAACGGTTATAAAATGAATTATACCGAAAAAGATTCTCCATGACAACTGACTTTTGTGGTAAGATAAAAGAAAGAATGAAAGATTATCTTAAGAGAAGGATGTCGTGGGGGAAGACAATGGGAAAAAAGGGAAAGACAGAGGGTACAAAAGACCATACAAAAGAAACGAAGAGTGCGAAGAAAATAGTATATATCTCTCTTGGGATCGGACTTGGAAGCCTTTTTCTTGCGTATGTAGGAGGGGGTATATATTTTAAAAATCACTTTTATTCAAATACACAGATCAATGGGATGAGTATCGGGGGAAAATCATTAGCCGAGGCAGAGGAACTGTTCAGGGATAAGGTGGCAGATTTTGAACTGACGATCATAGATAAAGATGGGAATAAAGAGATGATCCCGGGTGCAGATGTAGATCTGAAATATAAAGGCGCCGGGGAACTGCAAAGTGCCCTTAGGGAACAAAAGGTGCAGTTGTGGCCGTTATCATTTTCGCAGAAGGAACCAGTGAATATCTCTGTGAAACTTTATTGTGATGAAAGCAAGGTGCAGCAGAAGGTGGAGGAACTTCATGTGGCGACACAGGAACAGACGCCGGCACAGTCTGCATATCCGAAGTTCAATGGGGAAAAGTTCATCGTGGAAGCAGAAGTATACGGGACGGCGATTGATGGGAAAGTGCTGACAGTAAAAGCAGCAGAGGCATTTTGTAAGATGAAAGAGATCCTCGATATGTCGCTGGAGAAATGTTATGCACTGCCGAAATACACGACGGAGTCTGCGGAAGTGACACAGGCATGTGAGGAGATGAACCTGTACTGTAAGGCGAGAGTGACTTATACGATGGATAAGGATGTGGTGGTAGACCAGACGGTGATATCTACATGGCTTACTGCAGATGAGAATATGGAAGTAGCACTTCAGGAAGAGGCGGTCAGGGCGTGGCTTACGGAGTTCGGCGATCAGTATGATACAGTAGGAGTGGAGCGTACATTTACGACGCCTACGGGAAAGCAGGCGACAGTCAGCGGGGGTACCTACGGCTGGTCCATCAATGAAGAGGAAGAATTAAAGGTTCTTCTTGACGCGGTGGAGAATCGGAAGACCCTTACCAGGGAACCGGAATATTATGCGGGAGGAACCGCACATTCCCATGCGATGCCGGATTGGGGGACAACGTATGTGGAAGTAGACATGACAGAGCAGCATCTATGGTATATTGTGGATGGAGCCGTTGCCATGGAGACGGATGTTATTACCGGTGTTCCGGGTGGAAATCGCGAGACGCCACAGGGTGTGAATATTATCTGGGAGAAAGAGATCGGGAAAACACTGGTGGGTGAGACAGATCCGGCAACCGGAAAGCCGGAATATGAAAGTCCGGTTACATATTGGATGCGTGTGACATGGGAGGGGGTTGGACTCCATGACGCCACCTGGCAGTGGAACGGCTTCGGCGGCACACTGTATCAGGATTGGAACTTCGGTTCTCACGGCTGCGTGAATATGCCGTATGATCAGGCAGAAGCATTATACAATATGGTTGAAGTAGGAACACCTGTCGTGATTCATTACTAGGTGAAAATAAAGGTTGCAGGCTATATAGTTTGTTCCTTTCCATCAAGATCTTTCCATATAAATTCGTTGTCATAGAGGATATACCCGTGGTCAGAGCCATCTTTTGGAATGGACACAGAACCCGGGTTTATGTAAGTATATGTACCCATATTCTGGTTTGCCGGGATGTGGGTATGTCCATTTAACAGAATGTCTCCCTTTTTCAAAGGAGGAAGGTTTTGTGGGTTATATATGTGACCGTGGGTGGCGAAGATCGTCCGCCCGTCAAGTTCCAGAAGGCAGTAATCCGCAAGAATAGGAAATGCAAGCACCATCTGGTCTACTTCTGTGTCGCAGTTGCCCCTGACACAGAGCAGTTCATTTTTCAGGGGGTTCAGCATGGCGATGACGGACTTCGGATCATACTCTTTCGGGAGGTCATTTCTTGGACCATGGTATAAGATGTCACCTAAAAGGAGCAGCTTGTCCGCACCTTCGCGCCTGTAAGCGTCAATCAACTTTTGACAATAAAAGGCAGAACCGTGAATGTCAGATGCGATCATTAATTTCATGAGTATCCCTCGCTTATACTAAAAATTTTATACTGTTGGATGTTTTCTGTCCGGTTCAATTATATCACCGGGAATCAGGACTCGCAAGAATGGGTATAATCATATTAAATGTGAGAAATATTCGCTATTCCAAGAAAAAAGTAGTATAATAAGATTATAAAGAAGAAAATGTCTGGAATTATCGGAGGGAGGAATCTATATGACAGAGCAATTGATTAAAGAAGCAAAACACATTAAGAACTGTCTGATCAATAAAGAGATGTCGGGCGAGGATTGGGAAGAGAAGATGGAAGCGGTACAAAAATTGGAAGAAGTGGTGACGTATCTGAAAGATGCGCTCGGCAGAGGGATTGAGTTCTAGGGAAAATATTGCACAGGAGATAAAAGATGGATAAGAAGTTCCCTTTCATCCATGAGATTTGCTTAATAAAATTAAGAAATCCAGTCAACTATAGGTGTTGATCGTATTGAAAAAACTATATTTTCGCAGTGATAAGATATTGAAATAATTATGTTTTTTGGATAAAATGTATAAAAGACCTTGAATTTGTAGAAGATATACCCATTCGGGCATTCTGTAACTCAGACG
The DNA here is from genome assembly GCA_964406595.1 of uncultured Dorea sp. Classification (GTDB taxonomy): domain Bacteria; phylum Bacillota; class Clostridia; order Lachnospirales; family Lachnospiraceae; genus CAPEBR01. The sequence goes on along the minus strand of CAYOSJ010000030.1, from coordinate 3,078 downwards.
TTTCGCATGGACGTGCTTTGCTCGATCGAAGGAGCCAGACGTGTTGGAAAAACAACTGCAATGAAAGATTTTTGCATTTATATGGCTGTGGGTGGGATGCCATAGGCAGTAGAAAGATGTTGGGGAAATCGGTACCTTGAAGTTGAAACCTGTTTATATGATCTTGTTCTTGCTTAAGGATTTGTAAAACAAAAAATCCCGGGACATTTTCTGTGAAGAAGATGCCCCGGGATTTTATTTTGATTTCATTATTTGATTATGCTTCTACAAATACTTCTTTTCCCATTCCGCAGATCGGGCATACCCAGTCTTCCGGAAGATCCTCAAATGCAGTTCCAGGAGCGATTCCGCCGTCCGGGTCGCCTACTGCAGGGTCATATTCATATCCGCAAGGTTCGCATACATATTTTTTCATTTTCCACACCTCCTTAAATGTATATTTTTTGTGAATTGCTATCTTATTTTGCCTCCCATCTTCCCGAGGCACCGCACGGAAGCACCAGTCCTGAATGTGTCACAGGAAGACCAATCTCCTGAGAATCTACGTGACCGTTATATTTTTTTAGTTCCGTTCCCAGCATATAAGTCAATACTGCCGGAGCGAGTCCGGTGGTATAGGAGTTTACAAGGAAGAAGAGCGGCTGGTCGGATAAAATCTGCGTACACAGTTTTATGAGTGGGTGAATCGCATCCTCGATCTTCCAGATCTCTCCCTTTGGCCCGCGTCCGTAAGATGGCGGGTCCATGATGATGGCGTCATAGTGGTTGCCGCGTCGGATTTCGCGTTCTACAAATTTTACACAGTCATCTACCAGCCAGCGGATGGGCTTGTCAGAAAGACCAGAGGAAACGGCGTTTTCCTTTGCCCAGGCAACCATGCCTTTGGAAGCGTCCACATGGGTCACACTTGCGCCTGCCGCCGCAGCAGCAAGAGTTGCGCCACCCGTATAAGCAAAAAGGTTCAATACTTTAATTGGGCGCCCGGCATTTCGTATCTTTTTGGAGAACCAGTCCCAGTTGGCTGCCTGCTCCGGGAAGAGCCCGGTGTGCTTAAAACTAAATGGTTTCAGGTTAAAAGTCAGTTCCCTGTAATGAATCTGCCATTGTTCCGGGAGACTGAAGAACTCCCATTCGCCACCGCCTTTCTTGCTGCGGTGATAATGACCATTCATTTTCTTCCAGCCATTTTCAGTCTTAGGTGTATCCCAGATAACCTGCGGGTCAGGGCGGACAAGGAGATACTCACCCCAGCGTTCTAGTTTTTCGCCTTTGCTGCAATCAATCACTTCATAGTCTTTCCAATTGTCTGCAATCCACATAATACAAGGTCTCCATTTGTTATCCGATATCTTGCTACAATGAAGATTATAACATGGGGACAGGGTATTTTCAATCTGGGACGGGGTAAATTTAAATTTACCCCGTCCCAGATTGAAATATATAGAAGTTTTCTATATATAAAGTTAATTATTATAAAACTCTATTTGAAGCAAGCCCTCCATACGGATATAATGGTATAAGGAGGAGAATGCCATGTTTATTGATACCCATACACACGAAATGACATATTCGAAGGACAGTTTTTTGCAGCTGGATGAGATGGTGACGATCGCAAAGGCGAAGGGGCTTGGAGGCATTTGTATTACAGACCATGACAGTATGGGACTTAAGGAGCATGCGGCGGAATATACAAAGCGGACAGGCTTTCCTGTGTTTGTGGGAATTGAGTTTTTTTCTCTTCAAGGAGATATTATTGCCTTTGGCATTGAAGATTATCCGCCGGAGAGAGTAAGTGCGCAGGAATTTATTGATCATGTGAAAAGGTGTGGCGGTGTATGCTTTGCGGCGCATCCATTTCGCAATAATAACCGCGGGCTTGAAGACAATCTGCGCCATGTAAGGGGCTTGGACGGAATTGAGGTATTGAATGGGAGTACTTCTCCTGAAGCGTGCACGACGGCGGCGTTGTATGCAAAGGAACTGGGGCTTTCGACCCTTGGTTCCAGTGACTGCCATATTCCAAAGAAGGTGGGGGTGTGTGCCACCTATTTCCCGAAGGAAGTTCACACGATGGAGGAATTTCTTGCGGAATTCAAAGAAGGGAATATGAGGCCTGCGTATTATAAAAACGGCAGATATGAGATTGTGTCTATGGAACAGCCGGAGGAGATACGTCAGATAAAAATAATGTAAATACCCCGTTTACCTTTCCGGGCATCAGTGATAGAATATGTCTATAAGTGCCTGAAAATGATTGGTAGGCGGGAGTTATATAAAGAAAGGTGGAATTACACATGATCACAGTAAATGCAATGGGAGATAACTGCCCGATTCCTGTTATCAAGACCAAGAAGGCGATGCAGGCGCTTACAGGTCCTGAGACGATCGAAGTGTTGGTGGACAATGAGATCGCGGTGCAAAATGTGTCTAAGATGGCATCGGCAACAGGTGGCCAGGTTTCTTCAGAAAAACTTGGTGAGAAAGAATTCAAAGTAACCATTCAGATGGCAGGCGCGCCTCAGACAGAAGAAGGCGGGGAAGGAGAGGCTTGTATGCCGGACACAAGAAGCAACACGGTTGTTGTAGTGGCATCCGACCGCATGGGAGAAGGAAATGATGAACTTGGAAAAGTGTTGATCAAAGGATTTATCTTTGCAGTCACACAGTTAGATACATTGCCGAAAGCAATGCTTTTCTACAACGGAGGAGCAACACTTACGGCAGAGGGAAGCGATTCTCTGGAAGATCTGAAGTCTCTGGAAGCACAAGGTGTGGAGATCCTGACATGTGGAACGTGTCTTGATTACTACGGCCTGAAAGAGAAACTGGCGGTAGGAAATGTAACGAATATGTACAGTATTGTAGAGACGATGGCAAATGCAGGAAAGATCATAAGACCTTGATAGTGTGAAGTATCATAAGAGAAAAAAATAGAGAAGTGACAGGCATGAAGGAGGAAACAAGTCATGAAAACAGATGTCAGACTGACAACATTAAGTAAGACGGCAGGATGAGCGGCAAAAATAGGTCCGGAGACCCTTGCCCAGGTTCTGGGCAAGCTGCCTCAGTTTCATGATG
>CAYOSJ010000029.1:22315-22661 GCA_964406595.1 uncultured Dorea sp. | reverse complement strand
GTATCATGCCGGGACGGCGTTATTCTGACGGACTTCATCAGGCGATCGAGGCGAAAGAACATGTGAAAGTAAGACGTGAGAGTAAGACGCTGGCAACGATCACGTTCCAGAATTTGTTTAACAAATTCAGTAAGAAATCCGGTATGACAGGTACGGCGCTTACAGAAGAAAAAGAGTTCCGTGAGATCTATGGCATGGACGTTGTGGAGGTGCCTACGAATGTTCCGGTGATCCGTCAGGATCTGGAAGATGTGGTATATAAGACACAACGGGAGAAGTTCAAAGCGGTGTGTGATGAGATCGAAGCGGCTCACGCAAAGCATCAGCCGGTACTGGTCGGTACGAT
>CAYOSJ010000029.1:0-22305 GCA_964406595.1 uncultured Dorea sp. | reverse complement strand
AAGCGGTATGCTTCGGAAACGTGGCATCAAGCATAATGTCCTGAATGCGAAGTTCCATGAGATGGAGGCGGAGATCGTAGCGCAGGCAGGTATTCATGATGCAGTGACCATCGCGACCAATATGGCAGGACGTGGTACGGATATCAAACTTGACGATGAAGCCAGGGCAGCAGGCGGTCTTAAGATCATCGGTACAGAGCGGCATGAGTCCAGACGTATCGATAATCAGCTTCGTGGACGTTCCGGCCGGCAGGGAGACCCGGGCGAGTCCAGATTCTATATTGCGCTGGAAGATGATCTGATGCGTCTTTTTGGTTCCGAGAGACTGATGAGTGTGTTTGAGACTCTTGGCGTGCAGGAGGGCGAGCAGATCCAGCATAAGATGCTTTCTAATGCGATCGAGAAAGCGCAGCAGAAGATTGAGAATAATAACTTTGGTATTCGTAAGAACCTGTTAGAGTATGATCAGGTCATGAATGAGCAGAGAGAGATTATATATGAAGAAAGACGGCGTGTGCTGGATGGCGAGAATATGCGTGATTCTATTTTCCACATGATCAATGACTATGTGGAAAATGTGGTAGATACAGAGATCTCACCGGATATGGATTATGAGGACTGGGATCTTCTGTCTCTGAACAGAACGATCGCACCGGTGATCCCGATGGCTCCTGTGACAGAAGCAGAAGTGAAGGACATGAGCCAGAAAAAACTCAAACATCTGTTGAAAGAGCGTGCTTCCAAGGCTTATGAGGTAAAAGAAGCAGAATTTCCGGAACCGGAACATCTGCGGGAGGTGGAGCGTGTTGTTCTTCTGAAAGTCATTGACGCGAAGTGGATGGATCATATTGACGATATGGATCAGCTTCGTCAGGGTATCGGTCTTCAGGCTTATGGCAACCGCGACCCGAAAGTAGAGTACAAGATGCTTGGCTATGATATGTTTGGCGACATGACCAAAAGTATTACAGAGAATACGATACGCACATTATTCCATGTGCGGATCGAGCAGAAGGTAGAGAGGGAGCAGGTTGCGAAAGTGACCGGAACCAATAAGGACGAAAGTGCGACCCGTGCACCGAAAAAACGGGAAGATAAGAAAATATATCCAAATGATCCGTGTCCATGTGGGAGCGGTAAGAAATATAAACAGTGCTGCGGACGCAGATAAATCTATAAGGCAGACAGATTGTCGTGATCAAGAATAGAAAGAGGTGACAGGAATTGGTTCAACTGGACGAACTTAAAAGTGTGATCAGTACTTATGAAGAACCACTTGCCGAAATGAGGGATTCACTTTGACGTTTCCGGCAAGGAGAGAAGGATTGAAGAACTGGAAAGAAAGATAGAAGAACCGGGATTCTGGGAGAATCCGGAGGAGTCCCAGAAGGTCATGAAGGAGTTAAAAAGCCTTCAGGAACTGGTGAAGACCATACACACTCTGTATGAAAGATATGAAGATATCCAGATGTTCATTGAGATGGGGTATGAGGAAAATGACCTGTCTATGGTGAAGGACATCGAAGCAGAACTGGAGAAATTCAAAGAAACGTTTGAGGAGCTTCGCATTCAGACGCTTCTGTCAGGAGAATATGATTCCTGTAATGCGATCGTAACGCTTCATGCAGGTGCAGGGGGGACAGAGTCCTGTGACTGGGCAAATATGCTCTATCGTATGTATAACCGCTGGGCAGAGCGAAAAGGCTTTTCCATCCAGGTGCTGGACTATCTGGATGGGGATATTACCGGCATCAAGACAGTGACATTTGAAGTAAACGGCGAAAATGCCTACGGATATCTGAAGTCTGAGAAAGGCGTACATCGTCTGGTGCGTATTTCTCCCTTCAATGCGGCGGGAAAGAGGCAGACTTCCTTTGTATCCTGCGATGTAGTGCCGGATATTGAAGATGATATCGACATCGAGATCGATGAGGACGACCTGAAGATCGACACTTACCGTGCAAGCGGAGCGGGCGGACAGCATGTAAATAAAACTTCTTCCGCGATCCGTATCACGCATCTGCCGACAGGAATCGTGGTACAGTGTCAGAACGAACGGTCTCAGCATACAAACAAAGAGAAAGCCATGCAGATGCTAAAAGCGAAACTTCAGCTTATGAAGGAGCAGGAACAGGCGGAAAAAGTGTCTGATATCCGGGGAGAAGTAAAAGAAATCGGATTTGGAAATCAGATACGCTCTTATGTGATGCAGCCGTATACACTGGTGAAAGATCACAGGACAGGAGAAGAGAACAGCAATGTGACTGCCGTTATAGATGGAAGTATTGATGCATTTATCAATGCGTATTTAAAGATGGTGGTCAATGGACAGAAGGAAGGACAGCAGTAATTCATAGAACAGTAGTGGGACAGGCAGGAGATGAGAGTATGAAATATGTTGTAGTGTTAAGCGACGGCATGGCGGGAAGGCCACTTAGGGAACTTTGCGGAAAGACTACGCTGGAAGCAGCAGATACGCCGGTGATGGACGCCCTGGCGAAGACTTCGGAACTGGGAATGACGTCGATGGTGCCGGAAGGGATGGCGCCCGGAAGTGACACAGCCAATCTGGCGGTGATGGGATATGACCCAAAGATATATTATACGGGACGTTCGCCGCTGGAGGCTTTGAGCATCGGTGTAGATATGGAAGATACGGATGTGTCTTTCCGGTGTAACCTGGTGACGTTGAGCGAAGAGGATTGTCCTTATGAAGAACGGACGATACTGGATCATAGTTCTGATGAGATCAGCACGGAGGATGCAGCCATTCTTCTGGAGGCGTTGAAAGAAGGGCTGAAAAGAGAAGGGTATGAGTTCTATGTGGGAACCAGTTACCGTCATTTGCTTATATGGAAGCATGGAGAGGTGACAGAACTCACCCCGCCACATGATATATTGACAAGGAAAATAGGAGGCTATCTTCCACAGGACGAAGTCCTGCGGGAGATGATGAAGAAAAGTTATGAGATCCTGGTAAACCATCCACTGAATATCAGACGCAGAGAAGCAGGGCTTCACGCCGCCAACTCCGCATGGTTCTGGGGAGCAGGAAAGAAACCATCGCTTACTTCCTTTGAGAAAGAACATGGAAAGAAAGGCGTGATGATATCTGCAGTTGATTTGCTGAAAGGAATCGCGGTGGGCGCAGGGCTTGATCGTGTGATGGTCGAAGGGGCGAATGGAGGTCTCCACACTAATTATGAAGGCAAGGCAAAAGCGGCGGTAAAAGCGCTTACAGAAGATGGTTATGATTTTGCTTATGTGCATGTGGAAGCGCCGGATGAGATGGGGCATCAGGGAAGCATAGAAGACAAGATCTCCGCCATTGAAAAGATAGATCAGAAAGTTCTTGGTGTGATCACAGAAGGACTTCGGGAGGCGAAAGAGGATTTTAGGATCTTATTGCTCCCGGACCACCCGACGCCGATCGAGATGAGGACCCATACAGGGGAGGCAGTCCCCTATCTTCTCTATGACAGCACTTCTCCTGAGGAAGGGAAGGAAGCCTACAATGAGAAAACTGCCGGTGAAACAGAAAATAACTGGCCGGATGGCTATCAGCTGCTCGGACATTTACTACAGGAGGAATTATGCTAATCGTTAAAAAGTTCGGCGGCAGTTCCGTCGCAGATAAAGAAAGGATTTTTAATGTAGCAAGAAGGTGTGTTGAGGATTATAAGGCAGGCCATGATGTAGTCGTGGTGCTGTCTGCCATGGGAAATACGACTGATGAACTGCTTGCCATGGCGGCGGACATCAATCCAAATGCAAAAAAGAGAGAGATCGATATGCTTCTTACTACAGGAGAACAGGTATCGGTAGCCCTTATGGCTATGGCATTACAGGCGCTTGATGTGCCGGCAGTATCCCTGAATGCATTTCAGGTGATGATGTATTCTACATCCCGGTATGGGAATGCAAGATTCAAACGTGTAGATACGAAGCGTATCCTGCATGAACTGGATTCCAGAAAGATCGTGATCGTTACAGGATTCCAGGGAGTGAACAAATATGAAGATATTACGACTCTCGGGCGGGGAGGCTCGGATACGACGGCGGTTGCGCTGGCAGCAGTGCTTCATGCGGACAAATGTGAGATATATACCGATGTAGACGGCGTGTATACGGCAGACCCACGTATTGTTAAGAATGCCAGGAAACTGGATTCCATCACTTACGATGAGATGTTGGAACTGGCAAGTCTTGGAGCAAAAGTGCTTCATAATCGTTCTGTGGAAATGGCAAAAAAATATAATGTAGAATTAGTAGTACGTTCCAGCCTGAATCATTCAGAAGGAACGGTAGTCAAGGAGGCGTCTCGTATGGAAAAAATGTTAGTGACAGGTGTGGCGGCCGATAAAAATACTGCCAGGATCTCAGTGATCGGAGTAGAAGATAAGCCGGGAATCGCATTTCGTATCTTCGATACGCTGGCAAAAAATAATATTAATGTAGATATTATCTTACAGTCTGTAGGGCGTGAGGGAACAAAAGATATTTCTTTTACAGTGGCGTCTGACGATCTTGAGCATGCGCTTGAGATTCTTGAGGAGAATAAGGAGCGCCTGACGATCCAGGAGATCACTTATAATGTAGATGTGGCAAAATTGTCTGTGGTAGGAGCCGGTATGATGAGTAATCCGGGAGTTGCGGCAAAGATGTTTGAGTCTCTGTACAATTCTCGTGTAAATATCAATATGATCTCTACATCAGAGATCAGGATCACGGTCCTTGTTGCTGAGAAAGATATTGAGAAAGCAATGAATGCAGTCCATGATGGATTTGCGATCATGGAATAAAAGGACAGTAAGCGAATGATCATTTTGTAGATTTTAAGAAGCCGGTAAGGATCTGTTTTGCCTCGTCAGAAAGAGAACGGTAATCAGCAATGAAGTTGATCTCAGTCTCGGTGAGGTAGATGGATGTGCCGGTTTCTTTGTCTTTTGCATATCTATAATCATAAGGAGTTACTTCATCTGCAAACTTGTCGGAAGAATCAGAAGTACAGAGATTGGTTAAGACAAGAGCATCAAGACTGACGCGGAAAAACCGGGCGATGCGCACCAAAGTATCCAGATCCGGGATACGCTCACAACGCTCGTAGTTTGAGTATGCCTGTCTGGATATATTGAGATGCTCTCTTAATTCGTCCTGTGTCAGTCCGTATTTCTTACGAAGATAACGTAAGTTTCTTGACAGTTGTATATTGGACATGCCCTAACCTCCATAGATACCTTTCTGTTAGTATAGCAATTTGTCCAATAAATTGGGCGATATGCACCAAAACGTAGAAAACGGATAAAAAGCAACAAAATGTTGCTTTTTACAGACCGCTAAGATAACTGTTGTGATATTTTCCTGAAAATGTCACATCTTCTCCAAACCAGTGAGGCGGCGTGAAGGAGTTGGCAGTCTCTTCGTCCGGAAATTCGACTTCTGCAAGAATGAGAGGGGCAAGGTTGTCCTCAAAAATGTCAAGTTCAATGGTAAGTCCTTCGGTGAGAGGAATCATGTACCTCTTTTTGCGAATGAGGTTTCCGTCGATCTTGGGAAGGAGATGACCGTAGGCTTCCTGCGTGAGTGGAAGGTTGTATTCTTCCCTTGCCATCAGACCGCCTGATTTGTAGGTGAGTTCATATTTTTCGTTATCCCTGCGGATACGGATGACAGGGTCTGTATTCAGATATCCTTGTTCAATGCTCCGGCAGGGGTAGCTTGAGATCTGTTCCGGCAGGTGTGTGATGAGATATTTTCGTTCGATTTCCATGGCTGGTCTTCCTTTCATTTCAATGTTCTTTTATGTATCTATGATAATTTAATAGACACAAAAAGTAAACGATGTTAATATAAAAAATAGGGCAGTTTTATCAAGTAGGAGGGAATAAAGATGAAGAAAGTATGTGTGTTGTTGGCGGATGGATTTGAAGAAATTGAAGCATTGACGGCAGTGGACCTGCTCAGAAGAGCACAAGTTTATGTAGATACGGTGTCCATTACCGATGATTATATGGTACGTGGCTCCCACGGGATTTCTGTGCAGACGGAGGATCTGTTTGAAGAAGTGGATTTTACGGAATTTGATATGATCGTTCTTCCGGGCGGTATGCCGGGTACAACGAACCTGGGTGAACATGCAGGAGTACGGAAAATTGTGAAGGAGTTTGCAGAGTGCGGGAAATATGTGGCTGCGATTTGTGCGGCGCCGACGGTGCTCGCGGATCTGGGGCTCTTAAAGGGAAAAAGAGTGACCTGCTATCCGTCTGTAGAGACAAAGATCCAGGGATCGATCCTCACGGGACTTCCGGTGATGGCGGATGGCAATATCATTACCGGGCAGGCAGCAGGAGCAGCGGCAACATTTGCGCTGAAACTGGTTGCGGTCCTCGTGGGAAAAAAGAAGGCAGAAGAGATTGCGGAGTCGATCGTCTATGAAGGTATGTAAGAAAGTACTGCCATTTTTGGTGTGCCTGTCACTTGTGGCTGGACTGGCAGGATGTGGAAAGGACTTTGACGCAGAAGGGTATGTGAGAGCCATCCTTCATCTTATGTTTCAGGGGGATACGACAGAAGCAAAGCAGATGACAGAAGGAGCCACAGAGGAATCGCTTCAGTATCTGTATCAGAGTTCTATTGATACATTTACTTATAACGTGCTGACCAGCCAGTTTGAATATATCAGTGAGGCAAGGGAACTGGATTATGCAGAGTTGGTGGCAAAGATATTTTCCGCCATGCGCTATAGCGTTAAAGGTTCTGAGAAGACCGGGAGACATGAGTATGAGGTGACGGTAGAGATACAGCCGGCAGATGTGTTTGAGACTTTCGGGAAACTGCTGGAGGAGGACGGAAAGAAACTGGCGGAAGAAGTGGAAGCCGGTAAGTACGAAGGGACAGAAGAAGAGGTCCATGCGCAGATCATGGGGGCGATCGTCAATCGTTCGTATGGGCTTTTGGATGTGGCGTACTCACAGATCAGTTACGGGGACAGTGAGACAGTAACACTTCGGGTAAGTAAAGGTGACGACGGGGAATATTCTATTAATGAAGATGATATGAATCATCTGATCGAAAAAATACTTCGTTTAGATGAAATGTAAGACTGGATATTTGAAAAGGTTTGTGTTATACTTCTATAATGAATGCAATGTAATATGCCCATTTTGGGGCAACTAGGAGGAAATAGTAAATGAGTTTACAGGTGGAAAAATTAGAAAAAAACATGGCAAAATTGACAATCGAGGTATCTGCCGAAGATTTGGACAAGGCGCTTCAGAGTGCATATATGAAGCAGAAAAATAAAATCAGCCTTCCGGGATTCCGTAAAGGAAAAGTTCCGCGCCAGATGATTGAGAAGATGTATGGCGCAGAGGTTTTCTACGATGATGCAGCAAATGAACTGATCCCGGATGCGTATTCCGGGGCTTACGATGAGAGCGGGCTTGAGATCGTATCACAGCCTGAGATCGACATTGTACAGATCGAGAAAGGAAAACCATTCATTTTCACAGCCCTTGTGGCTACAAAACCGGAAGTTACGCTTGGCGAGTATAAAGGACTGGAAGTCGATAAAGTATCGAACCGTGTAACACAGAAGGAAGTAGATGCCAGGATCCAGGAAGAAGCAGAGAAGAACGCAAGAACGATCACGGTAGAGGATCGTCCGGTACAGGATAAAGATGAAGTAATTCTTGATTTTGAAGGATTTGTTGACGGTGCTCCATTTGAAGGCGGCAAAGGTGAGAATTATCCGCTTACGATCGGTTCCGGTTCTTTTATCCCGGGATTCGAGGAGCAGCTGATCGGAGCAGAATCTGAGAAAGAAGTAGAAGTAAAAGTTACATTCCCGGAAGATTATCATGCAGAGGAATTAAAGGGAAAAGAAGCTGTGTTCAAATGCACTGTACATGAGATCAAGGCAAAAGAACTTCCTGAGATCGACGATGAGTTCGCTGCAGAGGTATCTGAATTTGATACATTAGATGAATATAAGGCAGATGTGAAGGCTAAGATCAAAGAGCAGAAGACAGCTGAAGGCAAAGAAAAACAGGAAGATCAGGCTGTTGAGCAGGCAGTGGCAAATGCAACGATGGAGATTCCGGAGGCTATGATCAATACGCAGGTCCGTCAGATGACGGAGGATTTTGCGCGCAGGATCCAGTCTCAGGGGTTAACTCTTGAGCAGTATTTCCAGTTTACAGGCATGACTGCTGAGAAGATGACGGAAGAATTGAAGTCACAGGCAGAGAAGAGGATCCAGACACGTCTTGTATTAGAGGCGGTGGCAAAGGCTGAGAATATCGAGGTCTCCGAGGAGAAGTTTGAGGAAGAACTTGCAAAGATGGCTGAGAGTTATAAGATGGAAGTTGACAAACTCAAAGAATTCATGGGAGAGAATGAGAAGAAACAGATGAAGGAAGATATGGCTGTGCAGGAGGCTATCACATTCCTTGTAGAGAATGCTGTAGAGAAGTAATCATACAAGAAGGGAAGATGATTTATGAGTTTAGTGCCTTACGTCATTGAACAGACGAGTCGTGGGGAACGTTCTTACGACATTTATTCAAGATTGTTAAAAGACAGGATTATATTTTTGGGAGAAGAGGTCACAGATGCATCTGCAAGTGTGATCGTGGCGCAATTATTGTTCCTGGAGGCAGAAGATCCGGAGAAGGATATCCATCTGTATATCAACAGCCCGGGTGGTTCTGTGACAGCAGGACTTGCGATCTATGACACGATGCAGTATATCAAATGTGACATTGAGACGATCTGTATCGGTATGGCGGCAAGTATGGGTTCTTTCCTGCTCTCAGGGGGAACGAAAGGTAAGAGACTTGCACTTCCGAATGCAGAGATCATGATCCACCAGCCGTCGGGCGGCGCCCGCGGACAGGCAACAGAGATCCAGATTGCCGCAGAACATATATTAAGAACACGTCAGAGATTAAATGAGATCCTGGCGGAGAATACCGGACAGCCGTTAGATGTTATCCGTGTTGATACAGAACGGGATAACTTCATGACTGCGGAAGAAGCAAAGGCTTATGGTCTGATCGATGAGGTCATTACAAGGCGTTAAGCATTCCGGTTATAATGAGGTGAAAGAATGGCAGGAAGATATGACGATGAGCAGGTGAGATGTTCATTCTGTGGTAAGACACAGGCGCAGGTCCATAAGTTGATCGCAGGCCCGAACGGAACATATATCTGTGATGAATGTGTAGAAGTATGTTCTGAGATCATAGAAGAAGAGATGGCTTACGATGAAGGAGAAAGGTGGAGTCCGTTCTCTGAGATTAATTTGTTGAAGCCGGAGCAGATCAAGGCATTTCTTGACCAGTATGTCATTGGTCAGGAGGCTGCGAAGAAAGTGCTCTCTGTAGCAGTCTATAACCATTATAAACGTATTATGGCTGAGCAGGATCTTGGCGTAGAACTTCATAAAAGTAATATTCTGATGCTTGGACCGACAGGGTGCGGCAAGACACTTCTGGCACAGTCACTGGCGAAGATCTTGAATGTGCCATTTGCGATCGCAGATGCGACTGCGCTTACGGAAGCTGGTTATGTGGGAGAAGACGTAGAGAATATCCTGCTTAAGATCATTCAGGCGGCTGACGGTGATATTGAGCGTGCAGAGTATGGGATCATCTATATTGACGAGATAGACAAGATCACAAGAAAATCTGAAAATCCGTCTATTACAAGAGATGTATCCGGAGAAGGTGTACAGCAGGCGCTTCTTAAGATCATAGAGGGAACTGTGGCGAATGTCCCTCCGCAGGGAGGAAGGAAGCATCCGCATCAGGAATTGATCCAGATTGACACAACAAATATTTTGTTTATCTGTGGCGGGGCTTTTGAGGGAATCGACAAGATCATCGAGAAACGGATCGATCAGAAATCCATTGGCTTTAATGTGGAAATTGCAGGAAGACATGAAAATGATGTGGATAAACTGCTGAAACAGGTGCTTCCGCAGGATCTGGTAAAGTTCGGACTGATCCCGGAACTGGTCGGACGTGTCCCGGTGACCGTATCACTTGAAATGTTAGATAAAGAGGCGCTTCTTCGGATCTTGACAGAGCCTAAGAATGCCATTGTGAAGCAGTATCAGAAGATGTTGGAACTTGATGGTGTGGAGTTGACTTTTGATGATGACGCACTTGAAGAAGTCGCTGATATTTCGCTTAAGAGAAAGACCGGGGCCAGAGGACTCCGGGCGATCATGGAAAATGTCATGATGGATATCATGTACCGTGCTCCTTCAGATGAAACCCTTAAGGGCTGCCGCATTACGGCAGAAACGGTAAGAGGAGAAAAAGAACCGGAGTATGAGCATACATCCGTCAGAACAGAAAGTGCATAATTGATGAGGCGGGTGCGGATAAAAAACTGCGCCCGCCTTTTTGGAGATGGGAGAGTATACATGGAAAACGAGATGATGAGTCTGCCGATGGTGGCGCTTAGAGATTTGACCGTATTGCCGGAGCAGGTAGTACATTTTGATGTAAGCCGGGAGAAATCCCTGGAAGCCATTGAGCAGGCAATGCGTGAAGAACAGAAAATATTTCTTGCAGCCCAGAAAAAAATGGAGACAGATGAGCCGGGGATCCAGGATGTGTATCATATAGGCTGTGTGGCTTCGATCAGGCAGATCGTGAAGATGCCGAAGAATAAGTACAGAGTTCTTGTCTCAGGGGAAGAGAGGGCAGAACTTGAATATCTGGACGAAGGCGCGGCATTTTTGCGGGCAGATATTCAGATACTTCCAGACAGTGATACACTGGAACTTCAGGAACTGGAGAAAGATCAGTTTGGCAAAACTGCCATGATCCGAAGTATCAAAGAGGTATTTAAAGAATATATAACAAGAAATCATAAATTGTCAAAAGAGTTTGGGACGCAGATAGAGCAGATAGATAATCTGAAGAAACTGGTGGATACGATTGCCGCCAATCTTTCAATGCCTTATAAGGAAGCACAGGAGATACTGGAGCAGACAGAACTCCTGAAACGTTATGATACAGTGTCTTTCAAAATGGTAAATGAGATTCAGATCATGGGCATCAAGGAAGATATTCAGTCAAAATTAAAAGAACGAGTTGATAAGAACCAGCGGGAATATATTTTACGGGAAGAGATAAAGATGATCCGTGAAGAACTGGGGGACGATCATGTACAGTCTGATGCGGAGGAGTTTGAAAAAGCATTGGAAGTTCTTCAGGCATCTTCGGAAGTCAAGGAAAAGATAGGAAAAGAGATCAAACGATTTAAGAACTCCATGAACAGCCCGTCTGAGGTGGGAGTGATCCGTACTTATATCGAGACAATGCTGGATATGCCGTGGGATAAAACCTGCGAAGAGAGGGAAGACATCAAGTATGCGGCGAAAGTGCTTGATGAAGATCATTATGGCCTTGAGAAGGTGAAAGAGAGGATTCTTGAATATCTCGCGGTGCGGATGCTGACGAAGAAAGGAGAAGTTCCGATTCTCTGTCTGGTGGGACCTCCGGGAACCGGGAAGACTTCCATTGCAAGATCTCTTGCAGATGCCCTTGACAGACCTTATGTACGTGTATCCCTTGGCGGTGTGCGTGATGAGGCGGAGATACGCGGGCACAGGAAGACGTATGTGGGCGCGATGCCGGGGCGTATCGCCAATAGTCTGAAGTATGCGGGAGTGAAGAATCCGCTGATACTTTTAGACGAGATTGATAAAGTAAGTAATGACTATAAGGGAGATACATTTTCTGCTCTTCTGGAGGTGCTGGACAGTGAGCAGAACGTGAAGTTCCGCGACCATTATCTGGAAGTCCCATTAGATCTGTCCGAGGCGCTTTTTATTACAACGGCAAATACATTGCAGACGATACCACGTCCGCTCCTTGACCGTATGGAGATCATAGAGGTTAATAGTTATACAGAAAATGAGAAACTTCACATTGCACAGGAACATCTGATTCCGAAACAGCTAAAGAAACACGGACTGACACCGGAGCAGGTGGTCATCAGCAAGAAAGCAATCTGGAAAATGGCAAGAAATTATACAAAGGAAGCCGGTGTACGGCAACTGGAGCGTAAGATTGCCGATATCTGCAGAAAAGCCGCAAGGGAGATCCTTGAAAAAGATAAGAAGATGGTTCGTGTCACAGAACGGAACCTGGAGCAGTATCTGGGGCATGAACTGTATCTGTATCAGGCAGTGAATGAAAAGGATGAAGTAGGTATCGTGCGGGGGCTTGCATGGACAAGTGTAGGCGGAGACACTCTGCAGATTGAAGTGAACGTTATGCCCGGAGAGGGAGCACTTGTTCTCACCGGACAACTCGGAGATGTGATGAAAGAGTCCGCAAAGGCGGGGATCAGTTATATCCGCTCTGTAAGTGAAAAGTACAAGATATCCGAGAAATTCTTTAAAGAGCATGATATACATATCCATATTCCGGAAGGAGCCGTGCCAAAAGATGGCCCGTCTGCTGGAATCACGATGGCGACTGCCATGATTTCCGCTATTACAGGAAAGAAGGTCCGTGCGGACGTGGCGATGACCGGAGAGATCACGCTGCGTGGAAGGATACTTCCGATCGGAGGGCTGAAAGAAAAACTTCTGGCAGCGAAGAATGCGGGTATTCAGACGGTACTTGTGCCGAAGGGAAATGAAGCCGATGTGAGAGAACTGGCGGAAGAGATCACAAAGGGTCTTGAGATTGTGTTTGTATCTTGTATGGATGAGGTATTAAAATGTGCGATTCCTGCACACGGCAGGGGAGCAAAGAAAGGGAAATAATATGGTAATTAAGAACATTCATCTGGAAACAGTCTGTGGGATCACAAGCACACTGCCGGCAAATACGCTGCCGGAGATCGCATTTGCCGGGAAGTCAAATGTGGGGAAATCTTCGTTGATCAATGCGCTTATGAACCGCAAAGCCTATGCGAGGATTTCTGCGACACCGGGAAAGACACAGACGATTAATTTCTATAATATTAATGAAGAGATGTATCTGGTGGATCTGCCGGGATACGGATATGCAAAGGTGTCCGAAAAGGAGAAACAGGAGTGGGGAAAACTGATCGAGCGGTATCTCCACGGTTCGAAACAGTTGAAAGCGGTCTTTCTCCTGATCGATATCCGCCATGACCCGTCTGCCAATGACAAGATGATGTATGAGTGGATCGTGGCACAGGGCTATGAGCCGGTCATTATTGCGACAAAACTTGATAAGATCAAGAGAAGCCAGATCCAGAAGCAGTTAAAGGCCGTGAAGCAGGGGCTGGGATTATTACCGGGGACAACGGTGATTCCGTTTTCTTCTGTTACAAAGCAGGGAAGAGAAGAGATATGGGAACTGGTAGAGAAAGAGTATCTTGAGAGAGAAGAAATGGAGTAGACGATGCGGACGAATTTTAAAGAACAACTGCATGATGAGAGACCTTACTGGAAGGTTTTGGTCAGTCTTGTGTTTAGCCTTTTGACGACGGTTTTGTTTGTTTATCTGGGGATAAGGTTTCTTATTTCCTTTATGCCTTTTGTGATTGGCTGGTTTATTGCTTATATTGCTTCGCCGGTAGTAGAGTGGCTGGAAAAGAAGATAAAACTGGTGAAGAAACTGGGGTCGGCGCTGATCATCATAGGGGTTTTGGCTGTAGTTATATTTCTATTGTATGTGCTGGGCAGCCAGTTGTGGAAAGAGATTGCAGATCTGATACAGAATATGCCGTCAATTTATCAAGATCTGGAGAGTGGCTTTGAGAAAATTGGAGGAAATATGCAGGGCATCTTCCAGATGCTTCCAGTTGGGATCCAGGATGGGTGGCATACATTTGTAGGTAACCTGGATAATACGATGGGAGAGATCATGGCGAGGGTCAGCCAGCCGACAGTTACGGCTGCCGGTAATTTCGCGAAGAGGATCCCTTCTATGTTGATCGCACTGATCGTTACATTTATCTCAGCGTATTTCTTCATCGCAGAGAGAGAAGAAGTCATTGTGTGGGCGAAAAAAGTGTCGCCGGATCCGGTCGTAAAACGTATGAGCATGGTGATCGCGAACCTCAAATATGCGGTTGGAGGTTATTTCAAAGCGCAGTTTAAGATTATGGCAGTCGTGTTTATGATATTGCTTGTGGGATTTCTTATATTAGGTATCCACTTTAACTTCCTGCTGGCATTTTTGATCGCATTGTTAGATTTCCTTCCGTTTTTTGGAACCGGAACTGCACTGATCCCCTGGGCTGTGTATAAACTTATGTCGGGTGATTACAGGATGATGATAGGGCTTCTGGTGCTGTATGGCGTGTCTCAGCTTGTCCGTCAGCTGATACAGCCGAAATTCGTAGGCGACAGTATGGGATTGAAACCTCTTCCGACATTGGTCCTTCTATATGGTGGTTATAAGGTGAGCGGCGTGTTCGGCATGATCGTCGCCGTGCCGGTCGGGCTTATCATCATGAATCTATATAAGGCGGGAGCCTTTGATTATCTGCTGGATGATATGAAGATTCTGCTGGAAGGTATCTTAAGCCTGAGAAATCAAGAAGAATAAAAAAAGACGTTGATTTCTGAATATTGGTTTGTTACACTATACTTATATGTTGAAAAGGTTATTGTCGCCTGTATGTAGACGGCAGAGAAGAAAGGAGCATTTATTATGGGATTCTTAACAGGTAAAACAGCGATCATCACAGGAGCAGGAAAAGCAACACTGTCAAACGGAGAGTGTGGTTCCATCGGATATGGTATCGCAACAGCTTATGCAAAAGAAGGCGCGAATCTTGTGATCACAGGAAGAAATGTGAAAAAACTTGAAGGTGCTAAGGAAGAGTTAGAAAGACTCTACGGGATCAAAGTTCTTCCGGTACAGGCAGACGTAAGTGCAGGTGCAGATAATGAGGCAGTTGTTGGAAATGTGATCAAACAGGCGATCGATACATTTGGCAGGATCGATGTACTTATCAATAACGCACAGGCTTCTGCATCAGGTGTTACCATTGCAGACCATACAACAGAGCAGTTTGACCTTGCAATTTATTCAGGACTTTATGCTACATATTATTATATGAAAGCCTGCTATCCTTATTTGAAGGAGACGAAGGGAACTGTTATCAATTTTGCATCAGGCGCAGGACTTTTCGGTAACTTCGGACAGTGTTCCTATGCAGCAGCAAAAGAAGGTATCCGTGGCCTTACAAGAGTAGCAGCTACCGAGTGGGGAAAAGATGAGATCAATGTAAATATCGTATGTCCTCTTGCATGGACAGCACAGCTTGAGAACTTCCAGAATGCATACCCGGACGCATTCAAGGCAAATGTAAAGATGCCTCCAATGGGACACTACGGAGATGTTGAGAAAGAGATCGGACGTGCATGTGTTGGTCTGGCTTCACCGGACTTTAAATATCTGACTGGTGAGACGATCACATTAGAAGGCGGTATGGGCTTAAGACCTTAATTCGATGAGTCTGACACAATATCAAACAACTGAATGATTGAGATATGAAAAGAAAAAGTATGAATGGAAACAGAACGTTTGTACTTTTTCTTTTTGCTTCTATGTACTTTTCATTCAGTATTTGCTATAATATTAAGTTATAATACGAAAGAGGAAATTGAATGATGTTTCATGTTCTGCCCGGGAACTTTTTTGTTCCCCTTGCGTCACCAAATAAAATTGTATATTGGGAGTGTATCTGTAAACTGTTTTCCGTGATGGATCATCAACTTTCTTTTGGTATAGAAAGGGAAGTGCTCGTAGATGAACTTCAGTATTATTTTGAACAGTCGGCAGCAGCAGAGATTGTAGAAGAGGAGTTTGCAGGGGCTGACAGCCGGGGAAAAGCAAACGGGATCCTGCGAAAACTGGAACGCTATGGCTGGCTTGAGATTGAGACGGACAAGAGTTATGTACAGCGGGTGAATTTTAAAGAATATTCTGTGAAGATCATGAAAACACTGCTTGAGATCGAAGAAGGAAAGCAGATCGAGTATCAGGGATATATTTATACCATATATAGTCTGGTAAGAGGCAATACAGACAATCCGGGAGTGGTTCTGCTCCAGATCATGGAGAATACCGACCTTTTGATCACTGGGCTTAAGAATCTGAATTCGAATATTAAGCACTATATAGATGAACTTACGAAGCATAGTACGGTAGCGGAGATTATGGACGCCCTGTTTAATGACTATATTACGAATATTGTGGATAAAGCGTACCACAGGCTTCTTACGTCGGATAATGTGTCGAAGTTTCGACCGGAGATCATTGAGAGGCTGGAAAGTAAAAGCAAAAGTAAAACGTATATTGAAAAGGCGGCATCGGAACTTGCAGGGCTTCAGGAGACGGATCTGGAAAGTGCAAAGGAAAATGTCTACCGGTATCTTCATGAGATCATCGAGGCATTTCGGAATATGGATGACATTTTAAATGAAATTAATCAGAAGAATACACAGTACCAGTGTGCGGCGGTCAACAGAGCCAGGTTTCTTTTATCAGGAAATGAAGATATCCGTGGGCAGATCAAGGAACTTCTCATAGGCATCCATGAAGTAATGAATGAAGAGAAACTGGAACTTGGCGGTATTTATGAGATTGAATTTCTTGAGAGTCTTGTACGGATCTACAGTTGTGGGTTTCTGGATGAAAGTTCGTTTTATTCACCAGTTGAGGGAAAGAAAGCATTCGAGCCTCAGCAGATGGTGAACAGGGAGCCGGATATGGAACTTCGCCAGGAAAAAATGCGCCTTATGATGGAGAAGATGCAACGAATCTTAAGTGTCGAGAAGATCGGCCACTATGTAGACAAATATATGGGTGAGAAGAAGGAAATGTTTGCCACAGAACTTCCGTTATCTGACGTAGAAGATTTTGTGAAAATCATCTATGTGCGTCTGTATGGTCAAAGGAAAAATATGTGGTATGGAGTCGAGACAGTCGAAGAAAAAGAAGTAAATGGGTTTCGATTCAGAGATTTCAGGATCTGGAGGAAATAGAAGTGGAATTATCAGGAAATATGCTGCAAAAAGATAAAGATGAATTTAAGCGGATATGCAATCGGCTTCTCAGTCACTGTTTTCTATGTAAAGGGAATGTGACCAATAAGGCGGATTATTATTTTGTACTCAAATACCGCAGTGAATTCCGGGATTACCTGTCGGTGCTTGGATATCGCCTTGAGATCAATGAAGATGCCGGGGTGATCCAGCTTACCAATCCTCAGAATTATAACCGGTTGAATCTGAAATTATATGAATCTATTATTCTGCTTATCTTAAGGATTCTCTATGATGAGAAGAAGAGAGAATTGTCTGCCAGTGATGAAGCGATCATCAACCTGGGGGATATTCAGGATAAGTTTTTAAGTCTTCAGATCCGGGATAAGATGATAGATAAGACAACGATGAGAAATGCGCTGACCATGTTTCGCAGGTTTCAGCTGATCGAGACTCTTGACCGGGACTTAAGCAATGAAGAATCCAGAGTCCTCATCTATGATTCTATTGTGATGGCAGTCAGAGTCGAGGATATTAAGCAGGCTTATGATAAACTTGAATTGTACAGAAAGGGGAAGAAAGCGGATGAAGAAACTGATGAGAATGAAGCTGATCAACTGGCATCGTTTTGAAAACTGTACCATTGATCTTGGGGATTCTACGCTTATTTCCGGTGAAAACGGTGCAGGAAAGTCTACCCTTCTGGATGCCATCCAATTTGTGATCACCTGTTCTGCAAATGCGTTTAATAAGGCGGCACATGAAAATGGCAAGAGAAAACTGACAGGCTATGTCCGATGCAAAACAGGAAGAGAGAGCAGGCCTTATGAGCGTACCGGAGAAATCAGCGCCCATATTGCACTTGAGTTCTATGAGGAGAGTAAAGACCGGTATTTTATTGTCGGGGCAGTTGTAGATTCTGCTTCCGAAGGTCAGGAGACGACAGGGAGATACCTGATCGATAACCAGAGAATCACAGAAGAGATGTTCTTTAAGGGAAATACTCCGCGGTCAATCTCTGAATTTCGTGCTGCGAACAAATCGATACGTCAATGGTGTAAGACACAGATAGAAGCGAAGAAGATGATAAAATCAAGATTTGGGAGGATTGAAGACAAGTTCTTCAGCCTGATCCCCAAAGCGCTGGCATTTAAACCGATTGATGATATCAAGGATTTTGTATATTCTTATGTGCTGGATGAAAAAGAAGTAAATATAGAGGTGCTCCGGGAAAATGTGCGTACATATCAGGATCTGAAACGAACGCTTGAATCTGTAAAAAAGAGAATGGAGAAGTTGAAAAGGATAGACGATCTTCACAGTGATGTGAAAGAATGTATGAGAAAAGACAGTATGTATGAATTCTATCTGTCTCAGGCAGATGTGGATATTTCCAAAGAACAGATCCAAAGACTGGAAAAAGAGATAAGAGCAGAGGAGCGTCGGAGCGAGGAGGCAGAAAAAGAGTTACTTTCTGTAAATGCAGAAAAAGATGAAAAATTTCAGATGGAGACAGATCTGCGGCTGGAACTGAAACAAAATCAGGAATTTATTGCCCTGGAAGAACAGAAAAAAGAAAGAGAGCGGCTGAAAGAAGAAGAAAAACAGATGCTTGCTGAAAAAAGAGAATTACAGCAAAGTGTGAAAAAAGCGTTGCATGCAGTTTATCAGCTGCTGGAAGTCAGTGATGTAGATGCGTGCATTCAGAAATATGAGCGTGAACTTGTAGATCTTGAAAAGACGTATGATGTAATTCGTACAAAGGAAATTATGGAAAACGTCATCAGGTATAAGAGAGAGATGTTTGCGAAAGTACAGCAAAAACTGGCAGAAGTAAAGATAACACGAGAGAAACAGCAAGAAGAAAAGCAGGAATTAGAGAATAAAATTGAACGGTTGGAACGAAAAAAATTATCTTACCCTCCGTCAGTAAATTATGTGCTGGATGCAGTCCGGGAAGAATTTGTAAGAATCGGAAGGAAACCGGAACCTTATGTACTGTGTGAAACGTTAGAGATCACAGATGAAAGTTGGAGAAATGCAGTGGAGGGGTATCTGAATACGCAACGTTTTTATATCCTGGTAGAGCCGGAGAATTTCGATATTGCACTGGGAATTTATGACAGGCTAAGGAGAGAGAAGAAAGTATATGGCGTGGGTCTGATCAATACTCAGAATATGGAAACTTATGATGAGACGCCGGCGGGAACTCTGGCGTCAGTTGTGGATTCAAAAAATAAATATGCAAAACGGTTCATCAATATGATTCTTGGGAAGGTTACGATGTGTGAACGGTACAGTGATCTGAAAAGATACCGGACTTCCATTACAAAAGAATGTATGAAGTATCAGAACCGGGTGGCAAGTGCTATAAAACCAGAGATCTTCAGTGTTCCTTTTATCGGGAAAAATGCATTTAAGATTCAATTAGAGCAGGCAAAGGCTCAGAAAGAAGTATTGGAGAAGCACATAAAAGCGGCAGGCGAACAGCAGAAGATGCTGGAATCCATGCTGAACCCGCTTTCTACAGAACCTGATGTAGATGTGAAGTACAGGTTGGAGGTTCTGCCGAAACTTTTCCGTATTCAGACAGGGATTCAAAAATGCGATGATAATATAAAGACGCTGGAAAAGAACTCTACATTTATTCAAAAACAGTTACAACTTGAGATGTTGGAGACTCTTAGAAAAGAACTGGAAGAACAGTCTGGAAAACTGAATCAGAGAATCGGTAAGATCGGGCAGGCGATCGAAAGTAAAAAAGAGCAGATCGCCGGGGAGATGGCAAAACAGATGGAAAGGCAGGCGTATGCTGTTCAGATTGCCGCAAAAGTGGGAGAAGATCAGATCCTGTGGAGAAAAGAGTATGAAAAGCAGACGTCAGATAAATCCTTTGAACAGTTTAAGGAGAATTATGTCAGAAGACGGAAAGCGAATGAGACCGTAGCGCAAAGTACGGAAGTCAAAATGCGGGAACTTATGATTGAATATAAGACAGAGCATGATTTTGGCGCGGCAGCAACGATGGAAGGGTTCCCGGAGTTCGCAGCAATCTATGACCGGCTTCGGACGTCTGAAATATTAGAATATGAAGAAAAAGTAGAATCGGCAAGAGCGGCAGCAGAAGAAGAATTCAGAGAACAATTTCTTGCAAAACTTCAGGAGAATATGAAACAGGCACAAAGTGAGTTCAAGGAACTGAATAAGGCATTAAAAGACATTGCATTCAGCAATGAAAAGTATGAATTTTTATATATGCCGAGCAAACGGCACCGGAATTATTATGAGATGATCATGGATGATTTTAATATGATGCAGGGAGAATCGATTTTTAGTGGGATTTTCCATGAAACGCATAAAGAAGTGATCGAAGAGTTATTCGACCGTCTGGCGATCAATAATGAAAACAATGCAAAGACATTGGATGAGTTTACGGACTATCGGACTTATATGGATTATGATATTAAGATTATCCACAGTGACGGAAGTTATTCTTACTATTCTAAGGTATGTGAAGAAAAGAGCGGTGGTGAGACGCAGACTCCGTTCTATGTGACGGTGGCGGCCTCTTTTGTGCAACTGTACAGCAATAATATCGGCGGTGAGGCAGCAGGTCTTGTGATGTTTGATGAGGCATTTAACAACATGGACGATGAGAGGATCGGAGGTGTATTGGAATTCTTAAGGAGACTTCCTCTCCAGATCATCATTGCGGCTCCTCCAGACAAGATCCAGTATATTGGTCCGTCAATGTCGGAGACACTTCTTGTGATGACAGATGAGAAGGTCAGTTATGTAGAGGAGTATTATAATGGCACGGTATGATGAAAGAATCTTGAATGTGCTTTTAGATTCTTATGAAAAAAGTACACTTTCACGAGGGAAAAATAAGGTAAAAGTTCAGATTGCATTTCCTTTTACAAAAAAGACAGTGCCGGAGTATTTTAATGAGAGTTCTCTTATCTTTGATGAGATGCACGCAGTTATGAAGGAATTAGAGCGGAAAGAATTTTTGACAATTGTATGGAAAAAAGGGATAGAAGGACATATTATTGAAAAAGTTCTTTTAAATATAACGCATATAGAACTGATTTATGATTATCTGAAGCGGACTCCAAAGGAAGAAGTCGAAAACGCGCACCTGAAACTTCTGGAAGGATGGACACCAAAATGCAAAGATACGCCGGTGCTTTGTGCATTTGTGCCTTTTGTGGAGCAAAGAATCGCAGAGGGAAAAACGGTAAAAGAATTCGTGGATATCTCAGATCTTGACAGGACACAGAGAATATTATCGGCACTTTTCTATGTTGAAAACAACGAAGAATCCTGTTATATCCGGGAATTTTCTATCCGTCATTTTGGAGACTCCAAGGTATTTGAAGAAATAGCAGGAGTCATTGGGAAGATTATACGGCGTTTCCGCCCGGAATTTACAGACATGGATACAGATGCGATTTTCGCAGAATACAGAATCTACAAAACGCCGGATTATGTGTATTTTAAGGGAGAAGGAAAACTTCAGTTAGAAGAAAATGGAAATTCTGTTATGGAATTACCGCTGCTTAAGCAGGGAATCGGAATCTCCGGTGAGGATATCAAAGGGATCAGGATCTGTGGAAAGGAAAATATAAGAAAAGTCATTACCATAGAGAATCTGACGACATTTTTCAGATGGAAAGAAGAAGGCAGCCTGATCATTTATCTTGGAGGGTATCATAATTCTGTTCGAAGGGAATTATTACAGACGGTATACCGGGAGATTCCTGACGCGAAGTATCTTCATTTTGGGGATATTGATGTAGGGGGATTTCGGATTTACAGAGACCTGTGCGAGAAGACGCAGATTCCCTTTCAGACTTATCACATGGGAATCCGGGAACTGGAAACTTATGAGAGTTACAC
Source organism: uncultured Dorea sp. (assembly GCA_964406595.1). Lineage (GTDB taxonomy): Bacteria > Bacillota > Clostridia > Lachnospirales > Lachnospiraceae > CAPEBR01. Next base: position 404 of record CAYOSJ010000029.1, on the reverse strand, counting down.
AAAGAGACTGACCGAGAATGATAAGAAGGGCTTAAGGATGCTGATTGAAAAAGAAATGGCAGAAAAGGGAGAGAATCTGGATGTGCTTTGGTATATGGCAGAAAAAGGTGTGAAACTTGAGCAGGAAGCGGTCAGGATATGAGATACTGTGTGCATTGTTTTTTTGTGGTAAGTTGGGTATAATGTTATTAAGAATAGTCAGGAAAGGTGGGACAGACGTATGGGAAAATTGAAAGATATAGAATTGAAAGATATATTGATGGAATTGTCAGATATGTTACAGAAAGTATATCAGGAAAAACTAAAGGCAATAATTTTATATGGGTCTGTTGCACGTGGAACAGCTACTGATGAGTCGGATATAGATATTATGGTTCTTGTGGATGGAACTGATCAGGAATTAA
>CAYOSJ010000028.1:0-22824 GCA_964406595.1 uncultured Dorea sp. | reverse complement strand
GCTCTCTTACAGGAACTCTTTTTAATACATCAGCCATTACTCGTCACCTCCGCAGTTACCGCAGCCACCATGATGGGTGTCGCCTTCCTGTAATTTCAGCATCGCGCGGCCTTCCTCTGTCTTATACATCTGCTGTCTCTTCATAGCATTATCAAAATCAACGAGATGTCCGTCAAATTCCGGTCCGTCTACACATGCAAATTTAACCTCACCGCCAACGATAACACGGCATGCGCCACACATACCTGTTCCGTCTACCATGATAGGATTCATGCTGACAATTGTCGGAATCTCATATTTCTTTGTTGTGAGACAGGCAAACTTCATCATGATCATCGGTCCGATCGCAACACATACGTCATATTTCTTTCCTTCTTTTTCTACCAGCTGCTCGATCTTTGTCGTAACCATACCGGCATGTCCATAAGAACCATCGTCTGTACATGGATAATAATTGCCGGATACAGCCTCCATTTCTTTCTCGAGGATCAGAAGGTCTTTTGTCTTAGCGCCGACAATGACATCCGCATCGATGCCATGCTCTTTTAACCATTTCACCTGCGGATATACAGGAGCAGCTCCTACTCCTCCGGCAACGAACAAATACTTCTTATTCTTCAATTCTTCAATATCTTCGTTGATGAATTCAGACGGACATCCGAGAGGTCCCGTAAAATCACGGAATGCGTCCCCTGCCTTTAATTCTGTCATCTTCGTTGTGGATGCGCCAACCGGCTGGAATACGATCGTAACCGTTCCCGCCTCTCTGTCAAAATCGCAGATAGTAAGCGGAATTCTCTCACCTTTTTCATCCATCTTAACGATCACGAACTGTCCCGGTTCACAATGTCTTGCAACACGAGGAGCTTCTACATCCATAAGATAAATGTTAGCAGCTAATTTTTCTGCTTTTAATATCTTGTACATTTTATTTCCTCCTAATAATTTTTACTATCCTTATCATAATGTATCTACGCAAAAATATCAAGTAAGATTCCTGTTGTTTTTGCAGAAAGACAGATACCTTTCGGTATCTGCCCCCATTTTTGTATATCTCCGTTCTTTCGGAAATATTTTCCTAAAAATCCACTTCTGTTCCATAGTAAATACATGTGAACAGCCTTTCCATTGTTGCAGGATCGATCGCTCTTGGGTTAGAACCTGTACATGCATCGCCAACTGCATTCTTTGCGATTGTTGCGATCTTCTCTTTGAACTCCTCTTCATTGATGCCAAAATCCTTAAGTGTTGCAGGAATCCCGAGAATTACATTGAATTCGTCGATCTTTGCACACAGGCTGTTGATCAGAGATCTCTCAGATGCACCTGTAAGTCCCACTTTTCTGGCAATCTCTGCGTAACGTTTTGCTGCTACTGCATCTTTTGCATTATACTTGATAACATAAGGAAGATACATTGCGTTGGCAAGACCATGCGTGATATGTCCTGTAGAGAATGCTGCACCTGTCTTATGTGCCATAGAGTGTACGATACCAAGCAAAGCATTGGAGAATGCCATGCCTGCCAGGCACTGTGCATCATGCATCTGTGCTCTTGCTTCCATATTTCCTTTGTAGGATGCCGGCAGGTAATCGAATACCATTTCAATCGCCTGGATCGCAAGTGGATCTGTGTATACGCAGTTTAATGTAGATACATAAGCCTCGATCGCATGTGTAAGCGCATCCATACCTGTATATGCTACCTGTTTTGCAGGAAGTCCTTCTACCAGTTCAGAATCAACGATTGCCACGTCTGGTGTGATATTAAAGTCTGCCAGCGGATATTTGATCCCTTTCGCATAGTCAGTGATCACTGAGAACGCTGTTACTTCTGTTGCGGTTCCGGATGTAGATGGAATTGCTGCGAATTTTGCTTTCTGTCTGAGTTCCGGGAAATTAAATGGGATACATAACTCCTCAAATGTTGTATCCGGATATTCGTAGAATGCCCACATTGCCTTTGCTGCATCGATCGGTGAACCACCACCCATGGCTACGATCCAGTCTGGTTCGAATTCACGCATGACTGCTGCGCCTTTCATAACGGTCTCTACGGACGGATCCGGCTCAACCCCTTCAAACAGTTTTACTTCCATGCCGGCTTCTTTCAAGTAGTTTACTGCCTTGTCAAGAAAGCCCTGGCGTTTCATAGAACCGCCGCCTACTACGAGGATTGCTTTTTTGCCTTTCAGATTTTTTAATTCTTCTAAACATCCTTTTCCATGATACACATCTCTTGGTAATGTAAATCTTGCCATCGTCTCATCTCTCCTTTGTTATTTTTGTAACGTTAATTTTTTAACTATCCTTATGTTAACACTGTTAAATATTTAACGCAATAGAAAAAGGAGAAAAAATTGTATTTTTGGGGGTACAATCCTTCTCCTTTTTATCATCATTTTAAAATTCTAACCTATTCCTCTATCTCAAGCATATAATTTCTGGTAGTGATATCACTCACCCGTCCGCTCTCCGTCACAAGAATGACTTTAAAAAGCGTATCCCCCTGCGGCATATCGATCGGACCTGTGTACTTACTGGAAGCAGTCGTCGGATCCTCTCCGTTCATCGTATAATAAGCAGAATATCCTTTCGGCACTTTCACCTCAATGGTCTGTGCACTTTCATATTGTCCTGTAGACGGTGATACTACCGGGGCGTCCTCCATCGGTAATTCTACCACATACGTCTTTGTCACAGCCATACTTGGAATTCCCCGTTTATCAACGGAGATCGCCTTGATGACATTCTCACCTTCCTTGATCTGTACGGGCTCTTTGTATTTCGTGCTTTTTGGCGTAGGCTCCGTACCGTCTGTCGTATAATAAACAGCATCCGCTGACGTCGTAATCTCAAGTTGCTGAACATCTTCGTAACTTTCACTGTCGTCAAGATTAAACTTCGGCTCTTCAATGATATAATCTTCCAGTTTCTCCGCCACGCTGTCTTCTGCATTATCAAGAAGGGGAGGGATCGCCATCTGCTGACTGGTATCTATATAGAAATGAATACATGCTTCATAAAGTCCTACATTCGTCGTCTGTTTTTCGATAGCGTCTGTAAAAAGTGCTTCTGCCTTTTCTGTCTCATCCTGTGCGATATATACTTTAGACATCCCGGTATATGCATCCGGCTTTTTATCATTCTTTTCCAGCGCTTTCCTGAAAAATTCTTCTGCATCGCCATAAGTTTTCTTATCCAGTGCTTTATATCCACGGCTTATGATTCCGCCATAAGAATTCTGATATAGGAAGATTCCTCCCGCGATCATTGCGATCAGTACAACCCCAATGCCAAGAAGGAGATTCCGGCGTTTTCTTTTCAGTTTCGCCCGCTTCATCTCTGCCTGTCGGGAGCGTCTTTCCCTCTCAGCAGAAGATCCTGAAGTATTCCTTCCGGTATTTCTTCCAGTATTCCTTCCGGTCTGTTGTCTGGAAGTTCTTCCTGTATTTCTACGTGCAGCCGTGCCCTGTGTACTACCGGTACGTCTGCGTGAAGACGTATGATTCCTTACATCTTGCGAAATATCATACAGATAATCCGAAGAACTGTCTCCTTCCCCATTTACGCCGACTTTGATCTCTTCCGCAAGCATATCGTCCAATGGATTATATTCCGGAACGATAAATACTTCTTTTCCACATCTCGTACAGTACAGTTCTCCTTCCGGTATCTCATGCCCGCAATACTTACATTTCATGGTTACCCTTACCTCCTGTTTTTTGCCGCTGTGACACAATTACTCATAAGCATGGCAACAGTCATTGGCCCTACACCGCCAGGTACCGGTGTTATCGCACTTGTCTTTTCTTTTACATCTGCAAAATCTACATCTCCGCGCAGATGGTTATGTTCGTCTCTGTGGATTCCCACATCGATGACAACCGCACCTTCTTTTACATGCTCTGCCGTAATATATTCCGGTTTCCCGACTGCCACAACCAAAATATCCGCACGGCGTGTTACTTCTTTCAGATTCTCCGTATGAGAATGGGCTACCGTCACAGTTGCGTTTTCCCGGAGGAAGAGCAGTGCCGTAGGTTTTCCTACATTATTACTTCTTCCTACAACTACACATTCTTTCCCATCGATCCTGATACCGGAACGCTTCAGTAACTGGATAATGCCTGCAGGCGTACATGGAAGAAATCCTTTCGTCCCTACACAGAGACGTCCGATACTTTCCGGATGGAAACCATCTACATCTTTATCCGGATCAATGGCAAGCACAACCTTCTCTTCATCAATATGGGGAGGAAGCGGTAACTGTACCAGGATCCCGTCTGTCTTCTCATCCTGATTGAGTTTCTCCACAAGTTCCAGCAGTTCTTCTTCGGTAGTCTCTGCCGGAAGTTCATAAACCATGGACGTGATCCCCGTATACTCACAGGCTTTCTTTTTATTGCGCACATACACAGAAGAGGATACGTCATCTCCGACCTGCACGACGGCAAGGCTGACGCTTCTGCCCTGCTCCTTCATGCGCGCAACTTCCTCTCTTACTTCATCCTTGATCTGTACCGATATTGCTTTCCCGTCTATCAACTGAGGCATCTCCTGTTACTCCTTATCTCATTTCTTACAGTCCTATGTTAGAACAATCCAACGATATTTCCTTCCTCGGTCACATCAATCCCATTTGCTGCCGGCACTTTTGGCAATCCCGGCATCGTCATGATCGTACCTGTAATGGCAACGATAAATCCTGCGCCGGCACTTACATATACTTCACGGATCTTCACATCAAAGTTCTCCGGCCGTCCAAGTTTCGTCTGGTCGTCAGACAGCGAGTATTGTGTCTTTGCCATGCACACCGGAAGGTCTTTAAATCCCATTGCTTCAATCTTCGCAAGCTGTTTCTCGGCAGATGTCTCATAGATCACACCTCTTGCTCCGTAGATCTCTTTTGCAACAGTCTCGATCTTCTCCTTCAGAGACAGTTCATCTGCGTATAACGGATGGAAATGGCTTTCTTTCTTCTCGAGTGTCTCCAGGACTTTCTCTGCCAGAGCCACACCGCCTTCTCCGCCTTTTGCCCATACTTCCGCAAGCGCGAACTCACATCCTCTGTCCTCACAGAACTTCCGTACATATTCATACTCTGCCTCAGTGTCAGACACGAAAGAATTAAGAGCCACAACAACCGGAACATCATATTTCTGAATGTTCTCAATATGTTTCTCAAGGTTTACGATCCCTTTTGCCAATGCCTCAAGATTCTCTTTCTCAAGTTCTGCACGCGGAACGCCGCCATTGTATTTCAGTGCGCGGACTGTTGCCACAAGAACAACCGCATCTGGAGCCAGCCCTGCCTTACGGCACTTGATGTCAAAGAATTTCTCTGCACCTAAGTCAGCGCCGAATCCTGCTTCTGTAATGGTAATGTCGCTCATCTTAAGCGCCATTTTCGTTGCGCGGACACTGTTACACCCATGGGCGATATTTGCAAATGGTCCGCCATGAACCAGCGCAGGCGTATGCTCCAGTGTCTGGATGATATTCGGCTTGATCGCGTCTTTCAACAATGCAGTCATTGCACCTGTTGCCTGCAGATCATCTGCCGTTACCGGATCTCCTGCAAAATTATAAGCAACTACGATCTTCCCAAGCCTGCGTTTCAGATCATGGATATCATCTGCCAGGCAAAGGATCGCCATGATCTCAGATGCAACGGTAATGACAAAATGATCCTCTCTCACCATACCGTCCATCTTATTTCCAAGACCAACCACAATATTTCTTAAGTTTCTGTCATTCATATCGAGACAACGTTTCCATACAACCTGTCTCGGATCGATCTGCAGAGTATTCCCCTGCTGAATATGATTGTCAAGAAGAGCAGCAAGCAAGTTATTTGCAGAAGTGATCGCGTGAAAATCACCTGTAAAATGAAGATTCAAGTCTTCCATCGGAACTACCTGCGCGTATCCGCCGCCTGCAGCCCCGCCTTTAATGCCAAAACATGGTCCCAGTGACGGCTCACGAAGAGCGATCACTGCTTTCTGATTCAATTTCGCCATTGCTTCGCCAAGGCCTACCGTTACAGTCGTCTTCCCTTCCCCTGCCGGCGTCGGATTGATGGCTGTCACAAGAACCAGTTTTCCGTCCTTGTTATCTTTGATTCGGTCCCACAGTTCATCAGACAGTTTTGCCTTATACTTTCCGTAGAACTCTAATTCTTCCTCTTTGATTCCTAATTTCGCTGCCACCTCTTTAATGTGCAGCATACTTGCTTCCTGTGCGATCTGGATATCTGTTTTCATTGGTTTCCAATCCTTCCTTTCTTCTTGTTCTTTTGTTCTTTAGTTCTCTAAGACATATTGTTCGAATTCTTCCATCGTCATGAGGACCTTCCGTGGCTTTGTACCCTCTTCTCCTCCGACAACTCCGGCTTCGCACAATTGATCCATGACTCTTGCCGCACGGTTAAAGCCTATCTTAAATGCCCGCTGCAACATACCGATGGATGCTTTGTCTTTCTCTATGATGAGGCGTCCGGCATCTGTAAAATACACGTCGCGTTCATCCCCTTCGGCGGCTCCTGCGCCCATACTGGTCCCTGTTCCCGCAGTATTGACATGTGATACGATTTCATCGTCATATACCGCGTCGCCATTGTTATGTATCAGATAGTCGACCACCGCCTGTACTTCCGTATCTGACACAAAAGAGCCCTGAACACGGGCAGGTTTCTGATAACCGGCTGGATAGAATAACATATCCCCTTTTCCAAGAAGTTTTTCTGCCCCGTTCATATCGATGATCGTCCTGGAATCCACACCTGATGATACGGAAAATGCGATCCTGGACGGCATATTTGCCTTAATAAGTCCTGTGATGACATTCACTGACGGACGCTGGGTAGCCAGGACAAGATGAATCCCCGCTGCCCTCGCAAGCTGTGCCAGACGGCAGATCGCTTCCTCCACTTCACCGGAAGCCACCATCATAAGATCTGCCAGTTCGTCCACAATGATGACAAGCTGCGGCATGACTGCAGGTTTTTCACCGTCAACTGCCGGCATTCCACTTACTTTATCATTATATCCTTTCATATCTCTGACATTGCACTCTGCAAATGCCTGATATCTGCGCTCCATTTCTGCTACCGCCCAATTAAGGGCTCCGGCAGCCTTTTTGGGATCTGTCACAACCGGGATCATCAGATGTGGAATGCCATTATATACGCTTAACTCCACGACCTTTGGATCGATCATGATAAGCTTGACTTCCTCCGGCGTTGCCTTATAAAGAATACTCATGATCAAAGTGTTGATACACACTGATTTACCGGAACCTGTCGCTCCTGCGATCAGTACATGTGGCATCTTTGCAATGTCTGCCACTACTGTTTTTCCCGCGATATCTTTTCCTGCTGCAAATGCGATTTTCGAAGGGTTCTCTTTAAATTCTCTTGACTCCAGCAGATCACGCAGCATAACTGCAGAATTTTCTTTATTCGGAACCTCGATCCCCACGGCTGCTTTCCCCGGGATCGGAGCTTCAATACGGATATCTGCCGCCGCAAGATTTAACTTGATATCATCCGCAAGTCCTACAATCTTACTTACCTTTACTCCCATCTCAGGCTGCAGTTCATATCTTGTCACAGATGGTCCGCAGCTTACATTCGTGACAGTGACATTGACTCCGAACGTCTGTAAAGTCCTCTGTAACTTTTCCGCAGTCTCGCGAAGGGATGCGTCCGATTCTCCGCCCTTCTTGCTTCCTTTTTTCAATAAAGACAACGGCGGCAAACGATAGGTTTTTTTCGGTTTTCCTTCCGCCGCAGCGACCGATGCCGACACCTTCGCCATCTCCTCTTTTGCCTCCTGCGCAGACACTTTGGAATCCTTTTTCAGGCTCACCGGCTCTTCTTCGTAAACCATTACAGGTTCCTCTTCCTTATAGATCTCCGGTTCCGGGATATCTGTGACAACTGGTTCTTTCTCCGTCATCATGTCTGCATGCATACCTGTTGCCTCTTCCCCGCGGTGGATCACAAACTGCTCTTTCACTTCCGGTGATTTCTTTGCAAGCGTCGTATCGAAAGATACTCCTTCCACATGTCTGTCACTTCGTTTGCGTCCTGCTGTCGGATCTGCCTCTTTCCCGGATATCGCCATCTTCCCTGCATCCCTCTTCTGACGGCGCTCTATGGCGACCTGCTGTCTTTTTGCCGCATCTTCTCTTGCCTTTGTATATGCTCTGCCTCCGCTGTTCTTCACGCTCTTAAGGGCAGATCTCCCTGTGATGATCACCGCACAGATGATCATACAGATGATCACAACAACGTATGTACCGACCACTCCGACAGCCGGAACCAGAAGTCCGCCTACAAGGCTTCCCACCAATCCGCCTTCTTCATTTACCAATTCCAGAAACGTACATGCAAGAACCAGAAAGACCATGCCAACAACGGTCTTAAAACATGCGGTAAAGTTACCTTTATTGGCAATCATAAAGGTAACTGCCCCAAATAATACGAATGGCACAAGATATGCCATCCATCCAAATACATCCATTAAAAATGCCGCTACATAATCCCCCACAGCGCCGCCGAAACCAAAATTACTGATCAGCAGCAAGATACTGACTGCAAGAGTTCCCCATATCATAATCTCGTCACCGAGAAAGTCACTCCCCTGTTTCTTCGCCGGTGTCTTTTTCTTTGTCTGCCCAGTGCTTTTTTTCTTTTTTGACTTTGCAGCCATGCACTTCTCCCCCTTATTGATCATAACATACTATTTATAGTATATCATTTATGCAGGGGCATGTCATCACTTAATTTTGCCCTTTTTCCCATGGTATTCATCTATCATTTCGTGCAATTTTTTCAGTGCGTCACTCATACCTCCGACTTCATCGATCAGACCTTCCGCCACTGCCTCTTCCCCCTCAAGAAGCGTCCCTACATCTTTCACAAGTTCCGTAGGATTCAGCATCAGTTCTTCCACCCTTTTCTTAGACATCTTCGAATGTTCTGCCAGAAATCCGGTGATACGGTCCTGCGTACGCAGCATATTCTGAAGACTCTGCTGCACACCGATAAACATTCCATTGGAACGCACCGGATGGACGATCATCGTCCCTGTCGGCACAATAAAAGAATACTGAGACGCCACTGCCAGCGGGCCTCCGATAGAATGGCTCCCGCCAAGCACGAGCGACACCGTAGGCTTACTGAGAGACGCGATCATTTCCGCGATGGATAGCCCTGCCTCCACATCTCCTCCCATAGTATGGAGAAGAATAAGAAGTCCATCGATCTCTTCATTGTCTTCGATCTCTGCCAGCATTGGAAGCAAATGCTCGTACTTCGTTGCTTTTGTACCTCCCGACACTGCTTCATGCCCTTCGATCTCTCCGATGATCGTAAGAAGTTTGATCCGATGCGCTTTTTGATTTCCCTTCAGGTCCGCACTTCCTGTTTCTTTTATCTCTTCCCGTTTTTCTGCTCTTTTCTCTTCCATATACAAAAACACCTCCATACACGGTAGTATGGAAGTGTTTTGTAATTTTATACCTGTTCTAACGCCTGTTTTAGATCCGCCACAATATCTTCGATATTCTCAATCCCTACACTGAAACGGATCAGGTCCGGCTGTACGCCTGCTTCTCTTAATTCCTGGTCATTCATCTGGCGATGGGTGTGACTTGCAGGATGAAGCACACAACTTCTTGCATCTGCCACATGTGTCACGATGGCGATCATCTGAAGGCTGTCCATCATGCGCACTGCGGCATCTCTTCCGCCTTTTAAGCCAAATGTAATAACACCGCATGTGCCGTCCGGCATATATTTCCGGGCGATCTCATACTGCTTATCTCCCGGAAGTGACGGGCACTCTACCCATGCAACCTTCTCATGATCTTTCAGATACTCAGCAGCTTTCATTGCGTTCTCGCAGTGTCTCGGCATACGAAGATGCAGAGTCTCAAGCCCGAGATTCAAAAGAAAGGCATTCTGCGGAGACTGGATAGAACCAAGATCCCGCATCAACTGAGAAGTCGCTTTCGTAATATAAGCGCCTTTACCGAATTTCTGTGTATAGATGATTCCGTGATAGGTCTCATCCGGCGTCGTAAGTCCCGGGAATTTCTCTTTATGAGCCTCCCAGTCGAAGTTGCCACTGTCAATGATCGCTCCGCCTACACAAGTTGCATGACCGTCCATATATTTGGTTGTAGAATGCGTCACGATATCTGCGCCCCATTCAAATGGCCTGCAGTTGATCGGTGTTGCAAATGTATTATCTACGATAAACGGAACTCCATGCGCATGTGCTGCATTCGCAAATTTCTCAAGGTCAAGGACAACAAGCGCCGGATTGGCGATCGTCTCTCCAAACACCGCCTTTGTATTCTCCTGAAATGCTGCATTTAATTCCTCTGCGGAACACTCCGGATCTACAAATGTTGCATCCACGCCCATTTTTTTGATCGTGTGTGCATACAGATTATATGTACCTCCATACAATGCGGACGCACATACAATGTGGTCTCCCGCCTGTACGATATTCATGATCGCATAGAAATTTGCAGCCTGTCCCGAAGAAGTAAGCATAGCGGCCACACCGCCTTCCATATCGCAGATCTTCGCAGCCACAGCGTCATTTGTCGGATTCTGAAGTCTCGTATAGAAATATCCGGACTCCTCCAGGTCAAACAGTCTTCCCATCTGGTCGCTGCTTGCATATTTAAACGTTGTACTCTGATAGATCGGAAGTACTCTTGCCTCTCCATTTCCCGGCTGATAACCGGACTGAATACATTTTGTTTCCATTTTGTAATTGCTCATGCACTTCTCCTCCTGTCTGTTCCTACTTTCTATTGATCGGAATTCCCATGAAAGTATCTGTAAAACCTGCGGCAATCTCCTCGAAAGTAGATAACTGCAGCGTCATAGACACAACCTTTTTCTCATTCCACAATTCCACAGTTCTTTTCGCAAGCCGCTCGCAATTCGTGTCTCTGCAGTTCATAAGGATCGGAATGATATAGAGTACCATATTCATATTGTACTCCACGGACTGACGGCTTCTGTTTAAGAAAAATACTTTCTTTAATTCCTGCTTTGCATAGTCAGGAAGCACTGCCGCCAGTTCTTCTATCACCGCTTCCTGCTCCGCCTCCTGCATCTGGTCCAGTTCTGATGAGAACTTAAGGAGCATAGGTTCATATTTCTGATATCCTTCATCAAAAGCAGGTTTGTAAGTCTTTTTCTTAAAATTGTCAAGTTGCGTCATCATATCGTCAAACAAAGCGACCAAACCACGTTTTACATCTTCCATACGTTTCTTAATTCCTACTCTTCCCAGTTATGATATACATTCTGCACATCATCGTCATCGTCCAGCATATCCAGTGTTTTCTGAATAGCTGCAATATCTTTATCGTCTGTCAGTTCCACATACGTCTGTGGAATCATCGTAACTTCGGCTGCTGCCATCAGAACACCCGCCTCTTCAAGCGCCTGGCGGACTGCACTGAAATCTTCCGGATCTGTCACGATCTCGTAACTGTCCTCTTCCTCGGAAAAATCTTCCGCCCCTGCGTCAAGAGCCATCATCATCAATTCGTCCGCATCGCACTCGTACTCTTCCTTATCAATGACGATCTGACCTTTCTTGTCAAACATGAAAGAAACACACCCCGGTGTTCCTACATTTCCTTTTCCTTTGGTAAACGCATTTTTTACATTTGTTGCCGTCCGGTTTCTGTTATCTGTGAGGGTTTCTACGATGATGGCTGTTCCGTTCGGTCCATATCCCTCGTATGTAATATATTCATAATTGGCGGCGTTTGCGTCTCCGTCCGCTTTCTTGATATTTCTCTCAATCGTATCATTTGGCATGTTATTCGCTTTTGCTTTGGCGATCACATCGCGAAGCCTGCTGTTATTTGCCGGATCAGCGCTTCCGCCCTCTTTTACCGCAACTGCCAGTTCCTTTCCGATCTTGGTAAATATCTTGCCTTTTGCAGCATCATTCTTCTCTTTTTTATGCTTGATATTGGCAAATTTTGAATGTCCTGACATAATCGTCTTCCTCTCTTTATCTCAATTCTTGTTTTTGCACTTTCCTATTCTAGCACGCTTCTTTTTGTTTTTCAATCTTAACTCGCCGGATTGTATTATCATTTACCTCAAGGACCGTAAACAGATAACCTTCATACACGACTTCGCAGATCTCGTCTTCTGCCGGGATCCGGTCAAGTTCTGCTATGAGAAACCCATTCAATGTCCCGTATTCTTCTTTCTCGAACACGATCGGAAGACGGTCTTCTATCTCTTCTAATTCCGTCATTCCTGCCATGATATAACTGCCGTCTGCCTGCAACAGGATATCCGCCTCTTCTTCGTCATATTCGTCCAGGATCTCGCCTACGATCTCCTCCAGGATATCTTCCATCGCTACAAGCCCCGATGTCTGACCGTATTCGTCAAGCACCACCACGATATGGTTCTTTTCTGCCTGCATTTCCTTAAAAAGCCTGTCGATACTCTTTGTCTCCGGTATAAATGATACCGGACGTATGTAACCGTCAAGTTCTTTCACAGGCTTGTTCCGCAGTTCTTCGATCAGGTAACATGTCATGGCTTCCCGAAGATGCATGAACCCGATGATCTCATCAATGTCCTCCACGTAAATGGGAAATCTGGAATACTTCTCCTGTAACATGAAATGTAACGCCTCTTCAAGCGTCTCCTCCCCATCGATCGCCACAATATTCTTTCTGTGGGTCATAATATCTTTTGCATCCTTATCCAGATAGCGGCCAATATTACGGATCAATCTGACCGCTTCTATGGGAATATTTTCTTTCATCTTAACTCCTTTGTCTATGTATGAAGCTCAAAACTCACTTTCAGAGCCTCATCTACTTTGTACATGATTTCTTTATCCAGATGACAGACCAGATCCTTCAGTCTCTGTTTGTCAATCGTTCTTATCTGCTCTAACAGTATAACAGAATTTTTTACAATCTGATACCTTTTCGCGTCAATTTCTACATGTGTCGGCAATTTTGCCTTATTCATGCGAGATGTGATCGCCGCACAGATGACCGTAGGGCTGTGTCTGTTCCCTACGTCATTCTGTATGATAAGTACCGGACGGATCCCTCCCTGTTCTGAACCGACGACCGGACTTAGATCTGCATAAAATATATCTCCACGTCTTACCTGCACTTTCCTTCACACTCCGATTTCTAAGATAACATAAGTATTTCCATCTTTTTCGGAAGTATTCTGTTAAGTTCCAATAAGACTTCCACCCTCTTTTTGAACGTCAGGATCTATGAGAAATAATCCAGTTGTTTCACGATCTTCCCATGACGTAAGAAAGTTCTTGGCACACGTTTTCCAATCGCACACATAAATTCATAATTAAATCTGCCAGAAAGATTGCTTAAGATCTCCACCGGAAGTTTCTCATTCCCGTCATTTCCGATAAGCGTCACCTTGTCACCAAAAGAGATCTGCGGAATATCCGTCCCATCCACCATAATCTGATCCATGCATACTCTTCCCAGAATCTTTGCCTTCTGTCCGTGGATCAGCACATAGCCTTTATTCGAAAGACTTCTGGAGTATCCGTCCCCATAACCTACCGGAACCGTGACGATCTTCGTCCTTTTGTCTGTGACATAAGTCCCGCCATAACTTACCAGGGTTCCCGGCTTTACCCATTTTACATGGGCAACGTGGCTGATCAGTTCCATCGCCGGTTTTAACGGTACATTTTCCTTCTGCACTTCTTCCGATGGATACAGTCCATACGTCGCAATTCCCGCACGTACAAGTGTAAGGTCTGCCTCTTTCATATCAATGATCCCTGCACTGTTGCAGCAGTGGTAATGTTCAAAATATACCCCTCTCTCCTCAAGCGCCCGTTTCATAAACAGAAACTCTTCAAACTGTTTGTTGGCATACGTCTTATCCGCTTCATCTGCCTTGGAAAAATGTGTAAACATACCTTCCATCTTAAGATGCGGCATCTTGCTGATCTCTTCGATCACCCCGGCGCTCTTTTCATTTACCATGAATCCAAGACGTGACATACCCGTATCCAGTTTGATATGAACATAAGCCTCTTTCCCAAGCCTTCCGGCTGCTTCAGAAAGTTCTTCTGCCATCTGACGAGTGTATACAGTGATCCGAATATCATGTTCGATCATTTCCTCGATCTGCTCCGGGAATACGCATCCGAGAATAAGGATCGGTTTCTCCAGGTGATGGGAACGAAGGAGCATGGCTTCTTCACAGGTTGCAACTGCATACCCCCAGATATACTCTTTCGGCTCCAGAAGCCTGGCGATCGGCACTGCCCCATGTCCGTAGCCGTCCATCTTAAGTACCGCGATCATACCCACGCCTTCCTGCAGGTTCTTCCTCATCATCTCAATATTATATTCAATCGCGTCAAGATCTACTCTTGCACATATCCTGCTATACTTTTTAATCATCTCTTTCATCTCCCCATTCTTTGATCACCAGTCCCAGCGCATCTGCGATCTCCCCTGCAAGTATACTGTAAGCCCCCATCTTCTCTGCCGCGTATTCTCCGGCGCGCCCATGAAGATAAGCGCCAAGAACTGCCGCCTCATACGTGCCAAGCCCCTGAGCCAGAAGTGCCGTCACGATTCCGGCAAGCACATCGCCCGATCCTCCTTTTGCCATTGCCGCACAGCCGGATGTATTCACGCACAGCCTCTTTCCTTTTTGGTAGATGAGGCTTCTGGAATCCTTCAAGATACAGGTACAGCCTGCGCCTGTCATACCGTCTACATATCTGCGAAGAGCATTTCCACGATCCTTTTTCACCTCCGGGACTTCCATTCCGGAAAGCCTTGCAAATTCTTTCACATGTGGAGTCAGCAAGATCTCTTTTCCGCAAAGAAGCCTTTTCAGTTTTGGATTCTCTGCCAGGAGATTGAGTCCATCTGCATCTATGACACATGGAACTTTCACATACGTCAGGACCGTTTTCAACAATTTGTATGCATCCCTTCCTGTGCCGATCCCTGAACCGATGCAGACGACATCTGCCCATTTTAGCAGATCTTCCACCTTTTCATCGCTCCTGTTTCTTGGTCCATAAGGTGTGATCACTGCCTCCGGCAGCCGGTTCTGCAAGATACTCCGGTTCTCTTCCGGTGTATAGATCCGCACAAGCCCCGCTCCCATACGGTATGCGCCAAGGGCATTTAAATACGCGGCTCCCGACATTCCTCTGCTTCCTGCGATCAGAAGCACTTTCCCGTAAGTCCCTTTGTGGGAATCTGCTTTTCTTTCAGGCAACAGTCTCTGGTATTCCTGCTCCTCCAATTCACAGGCCACTTCTTCCTCTTTCTCAAAGATTTCTTTTGAGATCCCAATATCCGGGATCAGAACTTTTCCTGCATACTCTCTTCCCGGAGACAGGATAAGCCCTAATTTCTCTGCCTGAAATGTCACTGTATAATCTGCCCGAAACGCTGTTCCAAGAACATTTCCCGTATCGGCACAGATTCCGGACGGAACATCTACCGCCAGTTTAAACGCCTGCCTCCGATTCATCTCTTCGATAAGTTCTGCGTAGCTTCCTGTAACTTCACGGCTTAATCCTACGCCAAACAAAGCATCTATAATGACACTATATTCTTCTTCTTTCAATCGGTCACTGCAAATGCCTCCCATGGATTCATAACGCTTCTTCTGATATGCTGTTTCTTCTGTGATATGTTCAGGGTTCCCTGCCATGACCACTGTCACCGGATACCCGGCTTCCATCAGCAGCCGTCCGATCGCGTAACCATCGCCCCCGTTATTGCCGGAACCACATACTATACAGACATGCCTCCTGTCACCTGCATATTGATAAAGCGCACTGACGCAGGACGCCGCTGCCCGTTCCATTAATTCAAGAGATGGAACGCCCAGCGTCTCTATCGTATACCTGTCTGCCTCCTTCATCTGTCCGCCCTTTGGTAAATATCGCATACCTTTCACCTCCAAGTAAATCTCTTAAGAACTTCTTCCACACTGTTCACAAAAAAGAACGTATAAAGGCAGCCTGTCTGCACACGCCAACTTTACACGTTCGTAACCATCTTATTCATTATGTTCTTCATTGTAACGGCATATATTATAGGACAGCCGCATCAGACTTTCTGACAGATGCACATTCTCCACAATGACATATTCAGGAAGGTTCAGATCCGTATGTGCAAAGTTCCAGATCGCTCTCACTCCATTTTCCACCAGGAGTTTTGCCACATCGATCGCCTCACCTTTGGGAATCGTGAGAGCCGCGATCTCTACATCATGATTCTTCACAAATTCTTTCAGTTCACTCATCATACGAATCCCGATACCGCGGATCTCTTTCCCACGAAGTTCAGGATTCACATCAAAGACCCCGGTCAGAACAAACCCTCTTTTTTCAAAAGCCGCATAGTTTGCAAGTGCCTGTCCCAGGTTACCTGCTCCTATGATGATCATATTGTGATTTCGTTCCAGCCCTAAGATCTTTCCGATCTCTGCATACAGATACTTTACATTATATCCATAGCCCTGTTGTCCGAAACCACCAAAATTATTCAGATCCTGTCGTATCTGAGAGGCAGTTACTTTCATCCGTTTACTCAAGTCATTCGATGAGATCCGCTCCACCCCGTTCTCGAGCAATTCCCCCAAATATCTATAATATCTCGGCAGTCTTCTGATAACTGCCTGAGAGATCTCCTTGCTTTGCATGATCCATATCCTACCTTTCATTCTACCGATCCACACTCTATATTGTAATATTATAGTAAATTGTTTGAAAAAAGTCAAACAATTTCAGAAATGATTGATTCAAACTGTGCATTTCCAATGACAACGTCCGATCTATCCTCCTTTGCCGTTAATTTCATTTCTACTTTTTTAAAGACAATGCTTCCCACAAATCCTGCAAGACAGCCGCCTGCAACTGCAAAAGCGATCGCTCCGAGAACATGTAACGGAGAGTTGAATGCGAATGGTGCCAGAAGCCCCGGAATCGGAGAGGCTGTACCAGGTGCATTGTTAATGATCCCAAAGGCTGCTGCTGCGATCCCGGAGAGTCCGCCGCCGAAGAAGTTGGAGCCGTAGATCGGAATCGGGTGTTTTGTGATAATATCTGCCTGTGTCAACGGCTCAAGCATAACTGCGATCACATTGCTCTTATCGCCATATCCCATACGGCGGAAGATGATGCCATTTGTAAAAGAACCACCAACACATGCGATTGCCGCGATCCCCATTGCAAGTCCTTTCAATCCTAACATTGCTGTGATCGCCATAGAACTAAGCGGCGAGGTACAGATCATCTTCATGATGCCTCCAAGCAGGAATCCCATGACAAGGGGAGACTGCTCTGCCGCTGCTGCGATCGTACCGCCGATTTTTACAAGTGTCGCATTTACTGCCGGGTCTACCAGGATCGTGATGATCCTTGCCAGCGGTGCAATCAATAAAGCCCCTGCAATGACGTTCAATCCTTCTGGAAGTTTTCTTTCGATCACCGGAGCGATCAGTCCGACTGCATATCCGGCAATGAATCCCGGTAAGATCCCATATCCCCCGACTGCAACGCCGGCGACAACTGCAAGTACCGGATTCACACCCATCGCAAGGGGAACGGAAATCGCTGCCGCCACTCCGCCGAGGCTTCCGCTTGTGGCGCCAAGTGTCTGGAAGAACTCAACATTTAACAGATCTCCTGTAATATACTTGTGTACTGCTTCGACCAGGAACGTTGCGATCGCCGCGTTTGCCATACCTGACATGGCCTGTGAACCTTTTGGCGCTTTCATACTGAATAATGAAAATCCGGCAAGTGCTAAAAGTAATAATCCTACTCCTGAAATAATTGTCAACATAACATAATCTCCTTATCGTTTTTATTCGTACCCGGACAGGTAAGTTTTTCTGATAAGGAGACTATATATCTGAAGTTTCAAAAAGTTTCAAAACGTATCAATTTCGAAATATATTTTTTTAATTTTTGTTAAAAATGACGAAACTATTTATAGCAATAAGAGACAAGGGCATTTAAAAAGTTGCGGATTTTTACATTTCCACCTTTCTCGGATTTCCCGCGGATATAATCCATCTCTCTTCGCACCTGCTCAAAGTTAAAGAGTGTATTGGAATACTCGATAAATGTATCATTGGAATAATCTTCGATCCCAAGATTTGCCAGGTTCACCATGGCACTGTTGGCTGTCCTGCGGATCCGCTGCTCCATGGATTTGGGGTTATCGCTGAATTGGCTGCACAATTCTGTCAGTGTCGCATCGGCGACCGTATCACGGTGCGTGATCATATAATCCACGATGTTGATGATATCTTTACTCCCGATTTCTCCGATGATCCCAAGTTTTTGCAAAATATCCTGTGTCTTGGCAATATGTAGATTTTCCTGCTTTTCGCCCTGCTCCTTCTGCGGGTTCAACTGCTGCATCTGATGGACGAAAAGATTCTGCATCTCTCCAATGGTCCTCTGCATCGTAAGTTTTTTGGAAACGTTACGGATCACATTTTCCACTTCGATACTGTTGATTGGTTTCTGGATGAAAAACTCAATACCGCTTTCATAAGCAGAAGCGATCATCTCTTTCGCAGCCACCTGGGAAAGCATGATAAATGCGACGTCAGGATAAAGAGGCGCTGCCTTTTTCACAAAACTGATCCCATCCATGACCGGCATCAGAAGATCTACAATAATGATATCGGGCTTCATGTATTTTATGTCTTCCAGCGCATCTGCGGGATTCAGGCTTGTGCCGCAGATTTCTCCCAGTTGTTTGTTCTTAATGATCAGTTTCAGTATATTCAAGATATTTTGATCATCGTCGATCAGATAAATTTTCATTCGGATACCTCCAGTTCTGTTTTGGGGATACAGATATAAAATACCGTTTTCCCGGGTTCTGATTCTACATGGATACTTCCGTGAAACTGCGTTTCGATCATATCCTTCACAAGATTCAATCCCAGCCCCCGGCTTACTTCTCCGGTATCAAAATTGATCTTTGTGGAAAAACCCGGCGTGAAGATGCAGGGAAGGTTCTCAGGCAGGATTCCTGGACCGTTATCCTGAATGAGAAAAGTACAGTTTTTCTCATCTTCACTTTCTGTAAAATCAATCACTACATTTCCATCTTCATTTGCCTCCAGCGCATTTGTAAACAGATTGCGGAAGATGGACAGAAGAAAATAATGCTTGTCCGTAAAGAGATTCCCGTAATATTTTTTTGTAAATGTCAACGTTTTCCCCTGTTCATGCGCTGCCGTGGCAGTGGTATCTTCAAGAAGGATCAGGATATCTGCCAGAGCCATTCCATCATCCTGCAGATTCAGGTCCAATGTTTCTGAGATGCCTCTTAAAATGAGAAGATACTCTTTTTTTATCTCGTGGATGTCTTTTGCCACGGCAAGGGCGTCCCGGGACAGGGACTCTTCTACCTGCTTCTCCTGCATGGAAGAGAAAAG
Organism: uncultured Dorea sp.; assembly: GCA_964406595.1. Lineage (GTDB taxonomy): Bacteria > Bacillota > Clostridia > Lachnospirales > Lachnospiraceae > CAPEBR01. The sequence goes on along the minus strand of CAYOSJ010000028.1, from coordinate 3,321 downwards.
CCTGTAGGAACGTGCCATCGTTTCTTCGATAAGACAGGTGTTCTTTTTCATCCAGATGACTTCGCTGTTTAATCTGGAAATGAGAAGAATAAGCCTCTGATACCGGCTGGCATGTTCTTCATTTAACAAGACAAATTTGTACCGGCTAAGTCCCCGTATGACTGCGAAGAGAAGCAGCGTACGGATCACTGCCACAAGAATGATGTTCATCTGCATGTGCAATGAAAAAGCGCCGGTTCCTAAGCGAAGCAGAAGTTCTGCAAGGTTCGCTCCATAGTCCATAAGAAAGAAAAAGAACGGCCAGTATCTCCCCTGGAGTTTGTAATGATTTCGCCTGAAATAAACATAAGAAGCCAACCCATAGATAAGATAGAAAACGAGCTCCGGGAAAAAATCCACAAAATGATCCACACAAAATCCGTACTGTACTCCGTATATGAACACACGGGAGAGAAAAACTCCCACGCCGGATAACAGCGTGACCGGTATCAGTGGAATCTGCTGGAACAAGTACACAAAAACAGGAAAAAGCAGGATTCCCGTAGATACAAGAAAGTTGTTCGTAAAGAGATTGAGATTCACCTGCGCCGCCACAACGATCAACAGACTTAGGATCCCGACCTGCTTTCCGGACATTTTCTTCTGCGCCTGTTCCTTTGTCATACGATCCATGAAAGTACCTCCTGGTATTTTACTACATAAGATATCATAAAAACTTCTGATTGTACACCCGTTTATTTGACACTTGCTATTTTCCCTCACTTATCGTTATAATAGATGGGTATACAGGAGGAAGAAAAGCATTATGATATTCGCATGTCATGGAATCAGCAAAGCATTTGGTGAGGACGTCATCGTAAAAGATGGCTCCTTTCATATAGAAGAACACGAAAAGGCTGCCCTTGTAGGGATCAATGGCGCGGGCAAGACCACCATTTTCAAAATGATCGTAGGGGAACTTCCCTTAGATGCAGGCACGGTCACCCTCACAAAAGGAAAGACCCTTGGGTATCTCGCCCAGCACCAGGAAATGAACAGCCATCATACGATTTTTGAGGAAGTAAAGACTGCAAAAGCAGATATTATAGAGATGGAACAGGAAATCCGTGCCATCGAACGGGAAATGAAACATCTAAGCGGAGAAGCGCTGGAAAACCGTATGAACACGTATCATCGGCTCACGACCGCCTTTGAACACGCCAACGGCTACGCTTACGAAAGTGAGATCACAGGTGTGTTAAAAGGACTTGGATTCACAGAAGAAGATTTTTCCAAAACAGCCAACACCCTCTCCGGCGGTCAGAAGACCCGCGTATCACTGGGCAAACTTCTGCTTACCAAACCGGATATCCTGCTTCTTGACGAGCCGACCAATCACCTGGACTTACATTCTATCACCTGGCTTGAAACTTATCTTCTCAACTATCCGGGAGCCGTTTTGATCGTCTCTCACGACCGGTATTTCTTAAACCGCGTTGTGACAAAAGTCATCGAGATCGAGAACGGCGAACTTATGACCTATCTGGGAAATTACAAGGCTTACTCTGAGAAGAAAAAGATGCTTCGGGAGGCAAAATTAAAAGAATACCTAAACCAGCAGCAGGAGATCAGGCACCAGGAGGCAGTGATCGAGAAACTACGCTCCTTCAACCGGGAAAAATCCATCCGGCGCGCCGAAAGCCGCGAAAAAATGCTGGAGAAGATAAAACCGGTAGAAAAGCCGGTGGAACTTAATACCGATATTCACCTGAAATTGGAACCTGCAAAAACAAGCGGAAATGATGTTCTGTCCGTGGAACATCTAAGCAAAGCATTTCCGCCTCAGAATTTATTTACTGATGTCAGTTTTGAGATCAGACGCGGAGAACACGTGGCAGTCATCGGCGACAACGGTACCGGAAAGACCACGCTCCTTAAGATCTTAAATCAGATGGTTCCCGCAGACAGCGGAAGTTTTCGCCTTGGGACAAATGTAGAGATCGGCTATTACGATCAGGAACACCACGTCCTCCATACAGAGAAAACCGTCTTTGATGAAATCTCTGACGATTACCCTTCTCTTACAGGAACCCAGATCCGCAATATGCTGGCTGCATTCCTGTTCACAGGGGACGATGTATTTAAACGGATCGGCGACCTGTCAGGCGGAGAACGCGGACGTGTCTCTCTTGCCAAACTGATGCTTTCAGAATCCAATTTCCTGATCCTTGATGAGCCGACCAACCATCTGGACATTACTTCCAAAGAGATCCTGGAAAAGGCGCTAAATGATTACACCGGAACGGTGCTGTATGTCTCTCATGACCGATACTTTATCAATCAGACTGCCACAAGGATCCTGGAACTGACCAATGAAACTTTTATCAATTACATTGGGAACTACGACTACTATCTGGAGAAGAAAGAAGAACTGACTGCTGTCTATGCTTCCGGCGCCTCCACATCCGGCGTCCCCTCTTCTCCTGTTTCTGAAAATACATCCGGTTCCAAATTAAACTGGCAGGAACAAAAGGAAGCACAGGCGCGTGAGCGAAAACGTCAGAACACCCTGAAAAAAACTGAGGAGCGCATCACCGCTCTGGAAGAACGGAACAATGAGATCGATGAGATGATGACTCTTGAAGAAGTCTACACAAACTCTGTAAAATGCCAGGAACTGGCAGCAGAAAAGGCTGATATCGAGACGGAACTGGAAACGTTATATGAGACATGGGAAGAACTGGCAGAGTGATCTGCCAGTTCTTTTTCCAAGCCTCATATCGTCTTCCTATCCTTCTGCCAGTTTTTTGGCAATTGCCTTAATGAACGCTTCGCTGTTCAAGACGGTCGGGTTCTCAAGGGTCGTGATCAGCGCCAGGTCTTTTGTCATCTTTCCTTCTTCGATCGTATCAATGGTTGCTTTCTCCAACTTGTCCGCAAATTCCATCAGTTCGGTATTTCCGTCCATTTCTCCTCTCTTTCTCAAAGCGCCGCTCCATGCAAAGATCGTTGCTACGGAATTCGTAGAAGTCTCTTCTCCTTTCAGATGCTTATAGTAATGACGCTGTACCGTTCCGTGCGCCGCCTCGTACTCATAATCCCCTTCCGGTGACACGAGCACAGACGTCATCATTGCAAGAGAACCAAAGGCTGAAGATACCATATCACTCATGACATCACCGTCATAATTCTTACATGCCCAGATGTAGCCGCCCTCAGACTTCATGACACGAGCCACTGCATCATCGATCAATGTATAGAAATATACGATCCCTGCCGTTTCAAATTTCTCTTTATATTCTGCGTCATAGATCTCCTGGAAGATATCTTTAAAAGTATGGT
>CAYOSJ010000027.1:0-22843 GCA_964406595.1 uncultured Dorea sp. | reverse complement strand
GTGATGTTGCGGTCCGGGTACATTTCACCCATATATGCCACAACATCTTTTTTCAGTTCCTCAAACCCGTTGTCTTCCATGCGGACGACCGGGCAGATACCCACAAGACCAAACACTTTCTGCAAGTGTTCTACCGTCTCTTCATAATCGTACTCTCCTTCACAGTCTACATAGATCCTCGCCTGTGATTTATACACATTGAATGTTCCATCCACATCTTTTAACGAGCGGCGCACCTGACGAACCAGCGCATCCTCAAAAAGATAACGGTTCTTTCCCTTAATTCCTATTTCTCCGTATTTTAATAAAAATGTAGAAAACTGCATGGTCTCTTTGTTCTCCTTATCCTTCTATTCTCACGCCCGCGTGTCCGGGCGTTTTCCTTAATGTCTTGTATATCTGCGAAGCATTGGTACGATATGATATAACGTATCAAGGGTATGATCAATCTCTTCTAATGTTGTAAATTCTGACATACTGAAACGCAGCGTCGCGTCCAGGAACTCCTGGCTTGCCCCGATCCCCTTCAGCACACCACTCACCTGAGGGTGATTGGAAGCACAGGCAGAACCTGCGGATACATAGATTCCTTTCTCCTCCAACGCGTGCAGAAGAACTTCACTTCTGATGCCAGCAAATCCCACACTGATAATATGGGGCGCACTCGTTTCATCATAAAGCCCGTGAATGGTTGTATTCTCAATCTTTGTAACTTCCTCGATAAAATGGCATTTCAGTTCCCGCATCCTTCCGATCTTCTCGTCCAGATTCTCATAGATCATTTTCGCCGCCAGTCCAAGCCCGGCAATTCCCGGAACGTTTTCCGTACCGGAACGGACATTTTTCTGCTGCTCTCCGCCAAATAAGATCGGTTTGATCTTCACATGTTCATCAATATATAACGCTCCAATTCCCTTCGGCCCGTGGATCTTATGACCGCTGATGGAACACATATCTACCTTTAATTTCTTCGGATAGATCCGGTATTTTCCAAATCCCTGCACCGCATCTACATGAAATAAAATATTCTTATTATAAGCTTTGACAATACTTGCTGCCTCCTGGATCGGCTGTACAGAACCCACCTCGTTGTTCACATACATGATGGATACCAGGATCGTATCCTCACAGAGCGCTTCTTTCAGTGCTTCCAGTTTCACTCTTCCATATCGGTCTACTGGAAGATACGTCACACGAAATCCCTCTTCTTCCTCCAGATAACGCATGGTATTGATGATTGCCGGGTGTTCGATACTTGAAGTGATCAGATGTTTTCCTGCCCGGTGATTCGCTCTCGCCGCACCGATCAACGCCAGATTGTCACTCTCGGTTCCTCCTGATGTAAAAAATATTTCTTTCTCCTTCACCTTCCACAATTTTGCCAGAGATTCTTTTGTTTCTTTTATATAACGCTCTGCTGCCACTCCCTTGGCGTGCATGGAAGACGGGTTGCCGTAATCCTCGCACAGAACCTTGTGCACCAGTTCTCCTACCTTCTCGTACGCCATCGTGGTTGCAGAATTGTCCAAATATACTTCCTTCATACACTCACTTCCTGATTTCTTATTTTTATTATCAGAGTATGTTCCTACTCTTCCAAATGGAACATCAGCACGGAAACAATACTAAGCCCCGCAGTCTCTGTCCTGAGGATCCGTCTGCCAAGAGTAATTTCCTTTGCCCCCGATAAAATGGCAAGTTCCACTTCTTCTTTTTCAAAACCGCCCTCCGGTCCGATGAAAATGCCAATGGACTGCCCCGGTTGAATCGTCCGAAGGATTTCTTTCGTCTCCTTCATGTCCCGGGCAAGTTCGTAAGGGATCAGAAGTACATCCAGTTCCTGCGCTTTCTGAAGCGCGTCCTTGTAAGACATCACCTCCGACACTTGCGGAATCATACTTCGCCCCGCCTGCTTGGCAGCGCTTTTCGCTATTTCCTGCCAGCGCGTCCTCTTCTTTTGCGCTTTTTTATCATCTAATTTTACCACACAGCGCTTCATAGCAACCGGGATCACTTCATAAACTCCAAGTTCCACACATTTCTGCACGATCAACTCCATCTTTTCCTGCTTGGGAAGCCCCTGAAAAAGATAGATCCGTGAAGGAAGTTCCGTATCTGCTTCCAATGTTTCTACAATACGAAGTTCCACACGCTTTTCCTCAAAACCACTCACTGTACACCGATAGCGCTGATTATTACCGTCACTCACCATAAGTTCTTCTCCGATACGCATACGGAGCACATGTCTTATATGGTTCACGTCAGAACCTTCTATATAGATTGATTCCCCTTCCACCTGCGAAGGTGTCACAAAAAAATTCTGCATTCTTTTCCGATTCTCCAAGTGATACTTTTCCCGTTTTTCTCATCTAATTCTTTCTCGCCACCACAGACACCCATTCGCCCTGGTGGTTCACTTCCAGCACTTCCAGACCAGACGCTTTCACTGCCTCTACAACGGTCTGCTCCTTGTCATCAATGATACCGCTGGTGATATATACTGCCCCCGGCTTCATCTGATGAATGATGACCGGAGTAAGAGGCACCAGCACATCTGCCAGAATATTCGCCGCCACAATATCGTATTTCTCGTAACCAACCCGGTCCTGTACGTCTTTATCATCGATAATATTTCCGATCATCACTTCATAGCGGTCTTTATCCACCTGATTCTCTTCCATATTTTCATGGGTCGCAGTGATCGCACACGGATCTAAATCCGTACCTACAGAATGTCCTGCACCGAATTTCAACGCCAGCATTCCTAAAATACCGCTTCCACAGCCTATATCCAGTATCTTAGCTCCTTCTGTCACATATTTCCGAAGAGCACGGATACAAAGTTGTGTCGTCTCATGCATTCCTGTTCCAAAAGCAGTGCCCGGGTCGATGTGGATCACCAGTTTATCCTGATCCTCCTCTTTCACAGCCTCCCAGGAAGGAATCACTAAGATATCATCAATGTAAAACTGGTGAAAATACTGTTTCCAGTTATTTACCCAGTCCACGTCCTCCGTCACAGACTCTTCGATCGTACACTCACCCACATCTATGTACGCCCGCATCTCTTCCAGTTCTCTTCTTACATTTAACAAAATATCTGCCGTCTTCTCGTCTTCTTCCAGGTAGAATGTCAGATAAGCACAACCGTCATCCTCCGGGATATCCGGTAGAATATCCACAAACATCTGCTCCTTGTCCGCCTGCGTGAGCGGGATCTTATCTTCGATCTGCACTCCCTCGACTCCAAGGTCATCTAACATACTGATCACAATATCTTCTGCCTCTGTCGTTGTCTTGAGGCGGTACTGATTCCATTTCATATTTTTCCTCCTGTTTACCGCTCCTTCGTCGCCCTGTCGGGGACGGGGATATTCTTCCGCGGGACAGGGCTTACGCCTCTGTCCCTGCTCTGTTGGGGACGGGGATATTCTTCCGCAGGACAGGGCTGCGCCTCTGTCCCTGCTCAGAATAACCCCGTCCCCAGATGCTCCACCAATATCTTAAGTCCAATGAGGATCAAAATGATCCCTCCTGCAAGGCACGCCTTTGTCTGGTATTTTGCCCCGAATATATTGCCTATTTTAACACCTGCAACGGAAATTGTAAATGTCACAATCCCAATAAAACTCACAGCCGGCACAATCGCCACCTGCAGAAATGCAAATGTCACACCTACTGCCAGTGCGTCAATGCTTGTCGCAACTGCTAAACTAAACATCGTCTTTACATCCATGGACGCATCCGCATCGGTATCCACGCCGCAGCCGCAGTCCTCTTCTTCCGTCAGCGCCTCTTTGATCATATTGCCGCCGATGATCCCGAGAAGCACAAATGCGATCCAGTGATCTACCGATACGATCACATCCTGGAACTGTACGCCAAGAACATAGCCGATCACCGGCATCAATGCCTGAAAACTTCCAAACCAGAGTCCCGCAAGAGACGCTTTTTTCCATGTGCACTTTTTCATGGCAAGTCCTTTACAGACAGACACTGCAAAAGCATCCATCGAAAGCCCCACCGCGATCAGAAATAGTTCTATGATTCCCATGCTCTATATCCTCTAAGTAAAATAATTCTTTATGTACCTTTTCTAAAACAGCAGATTGATATCCACATTTCCATCAATCCCTGCAACCTGTCCCGTCTCCGTGTACTGCCACATAGCGATGTCATAAGGGTTCTGGGGCGCAGGCTCATAGTCTGCATACCAGATATCATAATCCGTAAGCCGCGTCATATCAAGCGTAAATGCCAGCCATTTCATATTGGCATATATCATGGTATCATAGCCCGCCTCCTTTATCTTATCACAAAACACAATGCAGTTTTCCGTAAACTGTTCTCCAGAAAGATGGTCTGTACGCGCCACATCGAACTTGATCTCCTCTGTGTCAAACACGACCGGACAAGTCACCGGATATTCCCTGATCCTCTCCAGCACAAACGCCGCTTCTTCCAGTGTTTCTTTTTCCGAAACTGCCTGTGAGAAAAAGTATACCCCCGTTTCCAGTCCCGCCGCAAGGGCTCCTTCTATATGCGGCCGAAAATACGGATCCTCCACCAGACGTCCTGCTTCTCCGTATCCCCGATAGCCAAGACGGACCATGACAAAATCCACGCCCGATTCTTTCACTTTTTCCCAGTCTATCTCCGGCTGATATTCAGACACATCAATCCCTACTTTCGAACACTTCCCTCCCTTTTCGTCCAGATAATATTTGAAACCATTTTCCTCCGTCAGCCTGTCGTAATCATACGCACATTTCGGAAGTTCAGGAAGTAATTCCGCTTCATACTGTTCGCCAAGAACATCGACAAATCTGTAAGTCGTATGGGCTTCTCCGTCGCCGTCCAAATCCTTCTTCCCGCTTTTTGCTTCTGTGTTCTCTTCCCCTTTCTCCTCGCCTGCTGTCACTTTCTCCTCTTCCGTCTGCCCAACCTCTTTTGCATCACAGCCGCTTAACAGAAGACTCAGAAGCATCACCGCCATCACCGGTACTTTCTTAAGATTTTTCATCACGTTTCTTTCCCCTCTATGAAAAATCCGAAAAACTATCTACATAATTTTTCGGATTTTTTGTCAATCTCTCACCACTATCTAATCTAAATCAATAAAATCAATATTAAAAGAGTCTTTCTTCTTTCCTCCCGATGATTTCTTTTTCTCTGATACAGTGCCTAACAATTCATCAAGGTCATCCTCTGTACCGACACCACCTACCGGAGCCTGTCTGCGAATATTCACTGTGTCGTATTTGCTCAGATTCTTATCGGAGAAAATGTCATCCTCTTCAAAGTCATCTTCAAAACTATCTCCGTCAAAATCATCCTCATCGAAGTCATCTTCGTCAAAGTCATCTTCCTCAAGATCAAAGTCGTCCTCAAAGTCAAAGTCATCCTCAAAATCGAAGTCATCTTCGTCTTCATCGAAAGACTCAAACTCGTCTTCTTCATAAGCACGGCGTCCGCCTTTGCTTCCTTTCCCGCCCTTATTATTTTTTACTTTTTTACTCACTACTTCCGGTTCTTCATCATCAAGATCAATCCCATACTCATCATAGAGATCGTCCAATTCCAGATCACGGTTACGCAGTTTCACTGCCAATACAATGATCAGAACCAGAATAATAAATCCTACAATTCCTGAAATTGCCAGAAAAAGTGGAAATTTTTCACTGACGAGATCTCGCAGTTTTCCCAATTTGGAATCAGAAGTTTCTTTTTTCTCTTCCCCTGCCGCGATCTCTACTCTCTGATAAGTTCCTTCCGCCTCATGATACTGATAATATCCCGGCTCCCCGTTATTATTCATTGCATAGATAATGTAATATCCGTCGTGGGCATTATCCTGCCATACCGGAAACTCTTTCTCATTCAACGTCAGTTTTGCCTGGGTATAATTCTCAGGCAATTTTACTTTAGAAGTGTCACTTAACACTACAATCGAAGTCTCTTCTGAAATAGAAATTTCCTCATAAGGCCAAAAGGTTGCATCTTCCTGATTGTATATGAAAAAACTACCTATATTTCCTGCATCCAAAAGATACGCAAGATATATGGTTTGCGTTTCATTGATTACTACCTGGTGTTCCTGACCTTCCAAAGAAATCGTCGTCTTGGAATATCCAGCCGGAATATCTGCATCTGCAAAATTATCTGTCAGTGTATAGGGAACTCCGTCCACTTCCACCTGCATATCACCTGCTGACGGCGTTGCCGCTGTCTTATCCTTGATCTTAGACGGATCTCCGGCGCCAATGGTAACCGTAGAGTCCCCCTCATCCAAAGACAACTTTGCATCGCTGGTGTCATATATGGTAGCATCGGATATGGAGACTTTACCACTTCCTTCTGCCAATGCCTGGAAATTCATTGTAAACGTAGCCTCAGAAGAACTTCCGGTTCCTTTGTAAATAAGAGTCCCCTCTCCATTCTCTGTTACGCCGTCTCCAGATTCAAATCGAAGATATGTCGTATCATAACTCATCTGAATCTCCATGTCCTCTAACGTATTCCCATTTGTACGGACCGCGCAGCTAATCTCTACCATTTCGCCAACCTGCGTCTCAGGGTCTGTAAATGCGATACTTCCATCTGCCGCCAGAACCACCATTGAAAAACATGGCACACTTAACATCACTGCTAATAGTATGGCGCTGATTTTCTTCATCATCTTCATGTTCCTATCCTCTTTCTCTTTCGAACTTCTCTGTCATGATCTTTTAGAAGTTATTTTACCATATCTAGTTCCAGATTACTACATCAGTAACCTTCATTATAGGTATCATCCGTATAAGTATCATCCGTGTAATTCTCTTCCGGGTAGTAATCCTCCGTATAGGTATCTTCATAAGTATAATCTGTAGAAGTATCTTCCGTGTAGATATCTTCGGTATATCCTCCTGCATTCGGATCATAGTCTTCATAATTCTCCGGTCTTACGACTCCCGTCAAAAATGTAATCTCATCAGAAATAAACTGAACGGTACCGGAAACTGTATAATCCATTTCCTCCGGATATAAAATCTCATGTAACTGCTGTACATTTTCTGCCAATCCCACCGGAACTACAATACTTCCCACATCTCCAAACATCATATCCGTCTTATCCATCGGAAATCCTGTATTTTCTCCCAATTCATACTTTGTCACATCCGCAGCAAGACCGATCAACTCCGGCAACGTAAAACTTGTGGAAATCTGTGGAAATACCGTATTTATGATCTCATTAATGGTTGACAGATTCGTCTTAATCCCTTTTTCAAATATTTTCTGAATCACGGTTCTCTGGCGCTCTGTCCTCTTATAATCTCCACCCTCAGTAGAACGAATCCGGGCATAGGTAACGGTCTGTGCTCCATCTAAATGCTGTAACCCACTTGAACTTAAGAAATTCGCCTGGGTGCCCGCCACATCTGCAGTTTCCTGCAGATACTGATTGATCTCCGGGACTTCTTCCTCCGTAATCTCTATATCGATACCACCTAACAGATCTACCGTATCCACCAACGCTTTAAAATCTACCATCGCATAATTCTGAATATCTAAATCCAAATTCTTATTCAGCATATTAATGGCTTCTGTCGGTCCACCAACAAAATACGCATTATTAGCTTTCAAATAAGAATCGTCCATCTGTTGAAGCAATGTGTCACGATAAATCGACGCCATTCTGATCGTTCCGGTCTTATTCTCGATCGACACAACAATGATAGTATCCGCATGCGCCCCAGCTTCCAATTCTCCATCCCGGGAATCTCCTCCAAATAAAGCAACTGTCGTATACCCCTCTTTTTCAGCACCTTCGTTAATCTCAATATCTTCCGCTTCAATGGTCACTTTTTGGAATTTATCATACTTTGCCATTACATAAACGGTTCCAAGAAGCAGGGAAAGTATAATCACTTCCAACACAAGAATCACTGCTCTTTTTTTTCTTTTTCCTCTATTTTTCTTTCTAACTCTGGCGGCTTCTACAGCCTTTAACTGTTTCTGCTGTTTTCTTGCCATAATCAGCCTCATTTCTTTCGTAATTCATTGTCTATACTACTATATTTTGTGTGAAATGGCAACTGGATTCAACTCGCTTTTTGCACACTCCAGCGCTTTCGCCACTACATGATGCATATCATAATACTGGTACGTCCCAAGACGTCCGCCAAATATAACACCGGTTTCTCCCAATGCTTTCTTAACATACTTCTGATATAATTCATTATTTTTCTCATTATTTACCGGATAATACGGTTCATCTCCCCGTTTCCATGTAATGGAATGTTCTTTGGAAATCACAGTCTTTGGCTGCGTTCCAAATTCAAAATGTTTATGCTCTATGATTCGCGTATAAGGAACTTCATATTCTGTATAGTTCACAACTGCATTTCCCTGATAATTCTCCTGCTCCAGAACTTCCGTATCAAACCGCACAGACCGATATTCCAGTTCCCCATAACAATAATCAAAGTAAGCATCTATCGGACCCGTGTATATGATCTTATCCGCCAACGGTCGAAGTTCTTCCCGGTGTTCCAGATAATCTGTATTCAAACGGACTTCAACACCTTCCAGCATTTTCTCTATGATCTGCGTATATCCGCCTATTGGAATTCCCTGATATAGATCGTTGAAATAATTATTATCATAAGTAAAGCGCACCGGAAGTCTCTTAATGATCTCCGGCGGAAGTTCTGTCGCCCTGCGCCCCCACTGCTTTTCTGTATAACCCTTCACCAATTTCTCATAAATATCTTTTCCTACAAGGCTGATCGCCTGCTCCTCCAGATTCTTCGGTTCTGTCACTCCACTCTCAGCACGTTGTTCTTCAATCTTCGTTTTCGCTTCCTGGGGCGTGATCACGCCCCACATCCGATTAAATGTATTCATATTGAACGGAAGATTATATATCTCACCTTTGTAATTCGCAACGGGACTGTTGGTATAGCGATTAAACTCTGCAAACTGCTGAATATAATCCCACACTTCTCGATTGCTCGTATGAAAGATATGTGCCCCATATTTATGCACCTGGATTCCTTCTACCTCTTCCGTATAAATATTTCCACCAATGTGATCCCGCTTTTCTACAACAAGACAGGTCTTGCCCTCCTTTGTTGCCTCATGTGCAAAAATCGCACCAAACAAACCCGATCCAACAATCAAATAATCGTACATTTTGCTTCTCCTTTTATCTTATCTCTTTAAACTCTTCACTCTCTGCCACATAGATTTAAATTCCTCAGGCTCGCACACGTAGTTTATAATAACCAATGCAATCAAAGAAATCATCGCAACTACCACTGCAAAAACTGCCCATGTTAAAAATGATTCCATTTCCTGTGGTACAAAAAGAAAACATACACCCATAATGATTAAAGAAACGATCAAATTTCTGATAATTCTCTTCATAGATGTCTTTCCGCTGCCTTCAACCAGATATTTCCGGTTATATAAGATAATATCTATCGACCGATAGCCATAAGAACAAATTGTTCCAAGCAATACTCCGTTCATTCCTAATTTCCAGATAAAAACGAATGATACAACAATATTGATAGAAGCCTCTAAGATTGCCTGATATCTTGTTTCTTTAAAATGACCTGCCGCCGATATAATTGTAAGCGCCGGAATTCTTATATTCTGAAGAAGTATAATGACCGTAAACATACCCGCCGCCATATACCTCACATAAACCGCGTCAGAAACATTGCTTGTATAAATCATAACAAAGGGAATCAAAAGAACTCCTGTACATACAAATGCACAAAATACCACGATCATATAAATATACTCGTAGTTGGAAAAACTCTTCTTTAATACCTCTTTCTCATCTTTTGATATTACTTCCCCGAACCCTGCTGTCAACCCATTTGAAAAAGAAGTAAATACCTGATTGATCGCCACCACGATCAGATTATATATGCTATATACACTAACTTCTACAAGCGAACGGCTTCCCATACATATAGTGATCAATACGACTGCCGTATTATTTACAATGACACCTACAATCTGATGCAAAAGAGCCGCCCCTCTTTGGGTAAGTCCCTCCATCTTAGGCGTTTCTTTAAAACTAACTTCCTTATAATTCTTTCTTACGTACCAGCGTATTACAAAAAATCGTAAAATATATATAAATGTTGCAGCAGCCTTTACCAACAACGGATTTGCATGCTGATATATCAACAGGATATTGACCACTACATTTAATACAGTTCCTACCGCCTGTACATAAGCTACTACATATCCTCTTTGGTTAGCCGTCAACAAGACCTTATACTTTCCCAACAAAAGATAATCTACCAATGTACTGCTGGCAAGAATAAGAATCATCATTCTCACCATTCCCGCACTTAACTGCTCTGTGATCAGATACGGATACACAAGTACGAATACCATCACAAGTGCACCGAAAATATAACTGGAACGATAATAAAATTGCTTTGTCGCAGACAAGATCGCATTTACTTCTCTCTGGTCTTCCTTCGCTAATGGGCTGTACAATGCTACTGTTGACGCCACTCCAACTCCAGCCTCCGCAAGTCCCAGATATACAAGGAACTGATTAACCGAAGTCACCATACCATTAATCGTAGAACCATATTCTTCCAGAAAAAATCTCGGAAGTGCAATACCCGCCAGAAATACGGTTATTTGCAATATTATGTTTGCGATCATATTCTTTGCAGCTTGTTTGCTTCTCATATTACTCCTATCAACAATACCATTTCCTAAATATTTAATACATTCTTATATCTCAAGGTATTGTAACAAATTCTTAATATTTTGTAAACCTTTCTTAAATTATAACAAAAACTTTCTATAGCGCCATACTATAGAAAGTTTTTATAATTTGCATTATTGCATTGTTCCAGTTCCTGGATCTCCTCCGGTTCCTGTGTCTCCTCCGGTTCCTGTGTCTCCTCCGGTTCCCGGGTCTCCTCCGGTTCCTGAATCTCCTCCGGTTCCCGGGTCTCCTCCAGTTCCTGGATCTCCTCCAGTTCCTGTGTCTCCTCCAGTTCCTGGATCTCCTCCGGTTCCCGGATCTCCCCATTCATCTTCCGGTGCTGTATACTGAGGCGCATCTTCCGGATCTGTTTCATACATTTGATTATTCAATTCCTCCTCACTGGTTGCCTCCCTGTCCCCTGCTTTTACTACAATCGCATTTGCGATACTGTATACTGTAGATGATGGCGAATAGTCAGTTGTTCCAAACAGAAACTCATGCAATTGTTTTACGTTATTTGCCAAATCTACGGGGATTACGACACTTCCGCAGCCTGCTAATGTGTCTGTTGTCTTATCAAATGGAAATCCTGTATTCTCTCCTAATTTATAAGATGCGAAATACTTTGCATAAGACAAGATTTCTGCCGATGTAAAATTTGTTGATACTGTCGGAAACACTTTATCTATAATACTATTGATTGTTTTAAGGTCACTTTTTACAAGTTTTTCCACAATCTTTTCGATTACAATTCGCTGCCGTTCAGTTCTTGTAAAGTCTCCTCCCGCGGTGGAACGGATTCTCGCATAGGTTGTTGCCTGTACCCCATCCATATTTTGCACTCCACTTTGACTTACAAAATGTGCTTCTTTTCCTGTCACATCTGCTGTATTCTGCAAATGTTCGTTCAAGTACTGTATCTCTTCTTCCTTTAAATCAATCTCAATACCGCCTATCAAATCTATCACTTCTGAAACAACCCCAAAATCCACGGTTACATACTTCTGAATATCCAGATCAAGATTCATATTTAACATATTAATCGCCATTGTCGGACCACCAAAACTATATGCCGCATTACACTTCTGCATAGTTCCTTCTGACAGATCCAACAACGTATCGCGATATACTGACACCATCTTAATTTCTTTTGTTTCTTTATTCAAACTTGCTACTATGATTGTATCAGATCTGGTTCCTACGTCTAACTCTCCTTCTCTGGAATCCACACCGAATAAAGCAACATTCAAATAACCTTCTCCCAAATCTGCCAGTTTTTCTTCAACTTCCGCGTTGATCACAATATCTTCCTGCACAATTTCCTGGGTATCTATCTGCCCAAGTTTCGCTGCTACATAGATTGCTCCAGAAGCCACGAGCGCAAAAACAACTCCTCCTGTGCATACTCCAATTTTTTTGCCAAGACTAAGTCTTGTAAACCAGTTGCCTCTACTTCGTCTTCCTCTTCTTCTACCTCTATGGGGTCTGCGTCTTGCCATAATACACCTCTCCAATATTAATCCTTCCACATTTCTATTGTAGATCTTCTATCAATTGTATCCATTGTTTCTTGATGTTCTTTTTCTCAAATTTTTCTTTTATCTCTATATATTCAGACATTTTTTCCCTCTTATCTGCATTCTCCATGAGTTCGATAATGCGCTCAGCCATCTCATCTAATTCGTATGGCTTCACTAAATACCCATTCTCACCCTGTACAATAATTTCATTTGGACCAGTCTCTATGTCAAAACTGACCATTGGAAGTCCCATTGCAGCCGCTTCCAGTAATACAAGTGGTAATCCTTCTCTATACGATGTCAGCACCAAAAAAGCGTATTGGGAATAGTAACGGTAGACTTTATCTACATTCCCCTTTAAAATCAACTGTTTCTGCAAATTGTATTCTACAACCTTTTGTGCTATTTCGTCAAATGTTTGTCCATTTCCATAAATATGCCATTCCCAGTCAGGATGCGAATAAAGCACTTTCTTTGCCACTTCTACAAGCATATCATAACCCTTTTCTCTACTGAATCTTCCGACTGTTAATATCTTACGACTCTCAACATCATAAGGACGTGCTTCCTGAACCACCTGATCCTCTATCCAGTTATAAATACACCGTATCTTACTTTGCTTTATGTGAAATTTCTCTATATAATCTTTTTTCGTCTTCTCAGTTAATATTACTATTTTATGCGAGATTTTCGCATTCCAAAACCGGATAAGCGTAATGTCTTTCAAGTGCCATTCATTCATCAGCCCTCCATGATCACAGTAGACAAATCTTGCCTTTGTAAAAAAACGTGCCGCAGACACTAGAAGCGCCGGATAATTTCCCATCATTAAGACTACGTCAATTTTATTCTCTTTTACAAAACGAATAAACGGTTTGAAAGTTCCCGCAAACATCTGCCGCAGTCTCTGTGCACCTTTTATTCCCGGAACAAATCTAACCCTTTGATCAAATTCATATACATAGGAATTTCCATGTTTTATCTCATACACAAATACTTCATAAATATCGCACAGCCCATTTGCCAGAGATGCCGTTACCTGCTCCACACCTCCAGTCACAGACATATCTATATCTACTAAACAAATTTTTTTCATTTTCTACTTCCTTGTTTCTTCCTAACCCATTCTGCCCGAAGATGAAGAATATATGATATACCCCGTATTCCCAACACTTTCCATAATCTATACAAATATTCTTGATAAGTTCGATTGGAATAATGTAATATCTCCTTATACCTTTCAATCTCTTTCCAGCAACTTATACGCTTCTTTTTCTCCTGTTTCCAACTGTCTGCCAAAAGCGAAACATATATATGATTATAATTTCCTAAAAACTTTCTTCTCAAGGGTTCTGAAAGTTGATGCTTCTCACTAAACTCTTCTGCATATTTACACACATACTGTTTATCATCGTATGCTTTCTCACTGACAGAAGACGTAATCGAGCCTTCTCTATTCTGCAGATATACATAAAACGGAGCGTCCATATAATATACCCTTGACGCTCCAAACAAAAGTTCTGGCGTCCACAAGGCATCCTCAAAATAAACTCCTTCTTTAAAAAAGAATTGATGATCGATCAAATATTCACGGCGCACAATATTAAGACATGCATACCAATCATAAGTTTTTTCATAAAACAATTCCTGAAATAATTCTTCTTTCACCGAAGTCTCAATCACTTCTTTTCTCAGATGATAGGAACATTCCTCATATAAATCCGACTGAAAATAATAATTTATATATCTGCCAATAATAACATCTGCTCCATTGCACTTCTCAATACTATCTAAAATATTTGCAATTGCATCTGTTGTAAAATAATCATCTCCATCTAAAAAAGCAATATACTTTCCCGCTGACTGACGGATCCCATAATTACGCGCTGACGATAATCCACCGTTTTCTTTATGATATACCTCTATATTACAATATTTTTTCTTATATTCATCACATATTTTTCCTGTCTGATCCGTTGAACCGTCATCAATTAAAATAATCTGAATCTCTGACATGTCCTGCGCCAGGACCGAATCCAGACATTTTCTTATATACCGCTCAACATTATACACCGGAATAATTACACTTAATATGGGCATCTGAATCTCCCTCTATTTTAACTTATCGAATGCTGTTTTGGAACTGGTCTGCATAATATGCAGTAATTTCCCAAACATCCAAACAACGATTGCAATACGACTTTTAAAAATCAAATTGCAGACTTTCTCTTGTCTGGTCACTCCTCTGGCGTTCATACACGCTTCTATCGAACGACTATTTTGAAGCATACTTTTTACCTTTCGGTATTGTTCTCCAAAACTATAATGACCTTCCGGCGAACAATTTCTTGCAACACCTGCAAGCGCATGTTTAATATAAACATTCGCAAGTTTCTCTTTCTCTCTCTTATGATAAACCTCATTTTGAACCATCAGTTTCTTCATATAATCAAAACGCTTATCCATAATCTCTGTAAAGTCAGGGAGAAACTTTTGTGTTAGAGCTTCTTTTGATGCCTTCACATAATGATAACCTGTTTGTCCTGTAATACAGACAGACTGGATCTTATCCCAATACAACGTATTAAAAATAAAATCTTCAATTAAGACCTGCTGAGAAAATCGCAGATTATTTTCCTCAATAACTTTTCTTTTATATAATTTGTTCCATGTATATGCAAACATCTTCGCTGTATCAACATCTGCTGCCATAGAAACAATTTCCTTCTTCGTATAACTATGCCTTGCCGGCATTGAAACTTTTCGACTAATATACAGTTCTTTTCGTTCCTCATTCATTGTATCGTGCTGATATCCCGTCACGACCAAATCGGCGCCTGCCCCTTCTGCATACATTGACTCAAAATAATCTTCCTCTACCCAGTCATCTGCATCTACAAAACCAATATATTCGCCTCTGGCAATCTCCATACCGGAATTCCTACCGGCACTTAATCCTTCATTTTGCTGTTTGTCAATGATCCTGATTCTGGAGTCTTTTTTTGCAAATCCTTTGGCAATCTCTCCTGTCAGATCTTTACTTCCATCATTGACTATAATAATCTCCAGTTCCTTCAGTTTTTGTTTCAAAAGACTTTCCAGGCAATCTTCAAGCACATTCCCCGCATTGTAAGCAGGAACAATCACACTTACCGCAATTCTCTCTTCCATATTTCCCTAATCTTTCTGCATCAATTCTTCCATAAGTTCTATGATCCGATGATAAGAATTCTTTCTGTCAAACTGTTCCTCTGCAATCTTACGCGCACAAATTCCCATTACTTCTCTCTTTTCCTCATTCTCGTATAATTCAATGATTGCATCAGCAAGCAGAACCTTATCTTCTGCCTCCACATTGATTCCGAAACCATCTGTTTCAACTTTCTTTTTAAATTCCAAACTGCTACACGTATTGATCATCGGCTTTCCTGCCGCCAAATAGTCTCCAATCTTTGTAACAATGCTCTGTGGCGCCTTCTTCACAAAAGAATTTACCAGTATGTCAGACTTTTTCAAATATGCAGCCATCTTTTCATAGGGTGCATACCCGACAAACTCCACATTGCCCGAAAGCCTTTCGGCAAGTTCTTCAAGTTCTTCTTTTAACGGGCCGCCACCTAAAATCTTGATATGGATATTGTCATAACCATTTTTCTTCAGATGATCTGCCGCTAACACCATCGTACGGATATCATAACTTGTTCCTATCGTTCCAGCATACGATACCCAAAATTCATCCTTTCCTTTTTCAATTTCTGCCAGATGTGTTTCAACTCCTGTATCGAACACTTTCAGATCATTTCCAACATAAACCGTTCTTTTAGGAACATCTCTTCTTGTCCGCTTAAATGGCCTGTCCCTATATTCGTCAGAAGTCCCTACAATCCCCGTTGCCAGTTTATAAACTTTCTCCGCATCGCGCAAAAAAGGGTAAAACAAAATATCGCTGATGACCGGAACATCTAAGACCATTCTCATAGCCTCCGGCCATAGATCATTCACATCAACCACAAACGGAATATTTTTCTTTTTTGCATATTCTGCTGCCGCTAATGCCACATCATTCGGCGGGATCTCACAATAAATAAGATCGTATGCCCCGTCTTCTTCCAACATTCTTTTCAAATTCTTAGCCGCAATACGATGACTGTAAATTCTTCGAAGATCCAGATTTTTCTTATACCCCGGTTCCGGTATAAAGCGTATTCCGAATACATAATCTTCCTTTTTTATTTCAGACAGATTTCTCTGCGCCTTTGCCCAATGCTGAAACGATGTCGTGATCAAATCAACTTCATATCCATTTTCCACCAAATATTCACATAGAAATCGAAATCTCGTATACCCATTTTCATTATTCAATCTCACACCCATGGTAATAATTGCAATTCTTTTCATCTATTTATCCTTTTCCAAACTATAATTCTATCACCCAATGACCATCTAATCAATTTATTGTAACAAATTCTATAAAACAATTCAACCTCTGCGCCTCTTTGACTTTCCAACCTATATCTGTTGAAAATCCCCATCATACATTAAAATTACAACGTCTGGTTTGTATTCTTTAATATATTCTACATAACTGTCCGTATATCTACCTTCCTGTGGATCAAGATACCTTGTTTCCAAAAAACTTAATGATAAATAAGTAACCATCGGACGTCCAAAAGAATCCGCAATCAACAACACCTTTTTATCATTTTCCGCCTTATGATTAATAATCCTGTTTTCAATATAGCCTTCATACGTGTATACAGCATATTTATTATTATACGACGGATCCTCCAGTTTTTCTTTATTAATGAATACTTCTTCCCATTCACCTTCTGCGCTCCACACTGGTTGATGCTCCTTATACTGTGTATAAAAAAACTCTGTTTCGAATCGGGGCGTTATTACTTCAAAATCATCTTTTCCTGCAAAATATTGCCCAGTCCGAATTCCTTCCGAACCAAGAAAAGATTCTTCATATAAAGTTCTATCATATTCTTCAATATTTGTATAAATATTATCCTTGTCCAAATTTAAATCGTATGTTTCTTCTAATTTATGAATAATTTCTGCGTTAGCATAAAAACTTGATTCAATCTCCCAATGATGATCTGTCTTAAAAAAATATAATTTATCTCCTAGTTCTTTTCTTAAATCCAATATCGGAAAGCCTTTTTCTTGCATTTGTTCACACCAAAAATCATACTTTTCATCATACTCAAAGTCATATCCGTATGGCACCTCTCCTGTAGACCATGGTCGTTGCACATAAAGCACTTCTGCCCCGCAAGACTCGGCACTTTCTAGAATTTTCGCCGCCCTGTCTACTTTTTCTGTTTCTATTTCTTCCGAAAACACATAGGCAAGATTATCTAATAAATTCAGTTTTCCATCGTCTCCTTTAATTACTCCATTATTAATCTTTTGACCGGCTATTTTTGCCACTTCTCCCTGTATATCCACAAATTTCAAACGATTCCAAAAATTATTATCATAATAGTTCTCACAAACTGACGTATCAAAACTCTTACTCATATACTGTGCTCTGACTGATCCGTAAAGCGTAGACAGATTTCCTATCCCAAGACCAAATACCACCATCATAAAAACAAACCAAAGTGCATGGTTTTTCCATATCTCATATATTTTCTTCATCATCTTCACCTAAAAATTAAAGTATATAAACGGATTATAACTTCCTGTAACTAAATAAGCAATAGAAACTCCCAGTACCAGCATATACATAATCGGCGTCAATACTTCTTTCACATCTCCTATTAAACTACCAGAAATCCTATCATTAATTCTTTTAAAAATCGCCGATGAGTAACATATAGAAAAAATTAAAAACACCTTATATTCGCAAATATATTCCATCGCCTTAAAATCAATCAACTCTTTTCCTGCTCCAAACATCTGAAGTATATATCTAACAGCCACCAAAATTGTATCTGCCCTGAAAATCACCCATGCCACAACCACTATAATTAGAGTATATACTGACTGAAACACATTGGGCATTCTCTTAATTTTTTCAAAAATCACGCTATACTTTTCAAAAACCAAAAAAAGAAAATATAAAATTCCCCATAAAACAAAAGTCCAATTAGCACCATGCCAGATTCCCGTTGCCAGCCACACTACAAATAAATTAAAGACATGTCTCCCTGTCGAGTTTACACGGTTTCCCCCCAAAGGTATGTACAAATAATCTCGAAACCATGTGCTAAGAGATATATGCCATCTGCGCCAAAATTCTGTAACACTCCTGGAAATATATGGATAATTGAAGTTCTCTGGAAAATCAAAACCAAACATTTTCCCCAATCCTATCGCCATCTCGGAATATCCATCAAAATCAAAATATATCTGCATCATATAAGCAATTGCTCCTACCCATGCAAAGGCAATTGATATCTTTTCACCATTTGATACTGTGCTAAAAGCAGCATCTGCTATTAGTGCCATATTATTAGAAATGATTACCTTTTTCCCCAGTCCACGTATAAATCTCAATACACCAGATCTGATATTTTCTAATTCTATTCTTCTATCTAACAATCTATCTTGAATATCCGAATATCTTACGATGGGGCCTGCTATTAATTGCGGAAAAAAAGAAATATAAAGCGCTACATACAAAATATTCTTTTGCAGTTTCACTGAACCTCTATATACATCTATAACGTACGACAATGCTTGGAATGTAAAAAATGAAATTCCTATTGGCAAAGCAATATTCGTCTGTTCAAATACTTCTCTCCCGAATAAATTATTTACATTTTCAATCACAAAATTCAAATACTTAAATACAAACAATACAGAAAGGTTAAACAAAACCGCTGTCCCCAGACATATCTTTCGATACCGCTCCCCTCGTATCCTTCCAAGCATTATTGCAAACATGTAATTAAATATTATTGATAAAACCATTACAAAAACAAACTGTGGCTCTCCCCATGCATAAAAAAGGAGACTCACAATCAGTAAAAAAACATTCTGTAACTTTATGCTTTTCCGTAATATCAAAAAATAAACACTTAAAACAAAAGGCAAAAATACAAATAAAAATATTGTACTAGAAAATAACATCTTTTTCTCCCACATGATATCTTAATACTTCACTGCTTAATAAAACAGCAATTTCCTGATGTGATTCAACAAATAACTTATTTAACGAATTATAAATGTTTTCTTCTGTAGAGGTATCCACCATGTATGAAAATATATATTCATAACTTTTTTCATTTTGGCTATTCGGTTTCTCATTTCCCAATATAATTACAAATCCACAAGCAAGTACACAAAATAAAATTCCTATAAGAGAAATATTTTTAATATTTCTATACTTCATCTTTATCACCTGACATTAACTACGCCTAATAAACGTATCTCCGCATTTCCTAATAATTCCATTGCTTTGTCCATACCTTTATACGTAGTATATAAATATCGTTCCACAAGTACGACGGCATCACAGGATCGTGCTTCCTCTAATGCGTCTGCATAATAACAAATTGATTGTAATTCTTTTATTTGTACAGACAGTTTCTTTTCTTCCATTCTTTCTTTACACAACTCTACAAGTTCTTTCATCTGTGGATTTTTTTCCATACTCGTAGACATCCCAATTGTATGATAATTATTCTTATGACACTCTGCAATAATTCTGTTAACCACATACTTTAATTCTTCATTCTTTTTTTCCTGTTTTCTCATATATGAGCCTCTCTTATCTTCTAACTTCCCCTAATACAGTGATTCCATACGCTTCAAAGTCATTTTTACGATTTAATGTTGGGACAAAAAGCCGTATTCCCATTGCTACAATACTAAACATTATAATCGCCATAAAAAAGAATAATATGCTTACTGTTTTCCACGAAAGGTTTTTACTCTCTAATATAGTCTGCTTCTCTATATGTGAAAGTACAGCCGTTTCGATGGACTTATCCAATGTCACAACCCCTACTTGACTGTTTTCACTAGACGCAAGTTTATGAATCCACTGCGTGTACGCTTCCACAACCAAAGATGCATATTCTTCATCACCCGAACGCGCCAATAATGTAAATGCCTGTCCGCTTTCTGTATTAACACTTCCGTGTATGAACTGTTCAAAATAATCAAATGTTATTGCTTCCGGTGGATAATCTGCCTTCAGCCTTTTAATAATCTCCTCTTTACTCATCCTGCTTAAAATATAATCATTCACAAACTGATTACAAGAATAACTTTGAAAAGTATTTAAATACATTTGTGATAATGCCTGTGAGGTAAGAGACTTATCTTCGCCATAATATTCTAAATAAAATTGATTTCTCACTTCATAATATAGATGATCTTCTTCATCCTGAACCAGATCCGGACTTAACTCTTTAGGTTCATTATCAATCGTAAGTTTTGAAACAATAAATCCACCTGTCAGAGCAACCAACGCTGCGCAACAGAAAATCAGAATTTTATATCTCCACACTGCCCAAAAGGCATCTTTTAATCCAAAATGTTCAAACATCCTTTTTCTCCTCTTCTTGATTCATAAGATTTGCAGCACAACCCTGCCCCTAGATAACAAACCAACACAAATAACCAAAAAGACGGCGCCACCAAAAATTCTATACATTCCGTAGCACCACTTCTCGGCATAAAAAATATCTGAGTAAGTATCAAAAGTAAAATAATACGAGAAAATGCCCTCTTTTTCCACACTCTAACTCCATAAATCAAAAACGCTCCTAAAATAAGGCTAAATATAATTATGCCTATATAACCATAATCTGTATATGTCTCCAACAAATAAGATGAGCCCCAACCTTGACCTTCCAAATACTTTTCTCCTTTCGCTACATAAGACATATTATGGGCAAATCGATTGCTAAGTAATGCATTGTCTAGATTATTTCCACTCTCCAAGGCAGTTGCCCCAAAAATTTTCTGGGCAATTCTTCCATGTAATATAGAATCTAGAATCCCTCCAAAGGTATAATTGCGAATTGTCCTATCCGGCAAATAAGGAATACTCTCATAGCCAATTGCCAAAACATTAAATGTAACTCCCTGACCATAAAAAAACTTAACCAAAAGATTTACAACCCTTATTCCTGCAACTGATCTTCCGCTTTGGAAATCTCTATATATAGCCATAAATACAAGGGCACAAGGAATCATAATGCTTAATATTACCTTTTCTACCTTACCAATCCATTTTTCCTTACTTCCCAATACATCACGCATAAAAAAATAAAGCAAAATAAAAATTGCACGCAACATAATCGGATTACGTATCCCTATCATCAAATCAGGAATTGCTAATAGAAAATACACCCCCAATGGTATAATCGTGTGTTTTTTCTTTGGCAGAGTAGCTAAAAGCACACACAAACTATATACCATAAATGACGCCAATAAATGCACAATCCACGGGATCTGGCTGTGAAATGAAACATAATATTCCGTATAAGATTTACCTCGCATGTACAAAAGTTTTTCTAATTCTACCAAAAAATTAAAAAACATGGAAATATAAAAAATAATTCCCGAAACAATTTGCAAATTTCGATTAAAAACCTCTTTATATCTACTCTTTTCCTGTTCCTTCTTCTCTTTGTGCATCTCCACAAGGACTGCTCCAGTCTGCAAAAATACTAATGTTAGAAAAAGACTAATCAAAGCAAATTGCATACCAGACACAGAACCCTTTTTCCACCATGCTTCGTTTTTCATCCATGCAATAGTTGGTCTGGATAATAAAAACACATAAAGTGTAATATAGAACATAAGTAAATATATTCTTCCATGAATTTTTTCACAACAATATAAAAGCCCTTGAATATATAGCAGTACAATCCCCAGCAACATTATGTTAAAACTATGAAACAACCAACCCGTCAAAAAAGAAGAAAAAGAAAGCAGAAAAAGTACATATCGAACATATTTTTCAATATTTCCCGCTGCATTTGAGATTGAACTACAAGAACGACATTTACACTTCACTACTCTACCAGTACATAACCAAGACATTCCTTTCCCAATCCTCTCTGAAAATGCAATATTTTTTCAATTTCTTTTTTCTTAGTTTTTCCTGCTGCAAAAAGAAAAATTATCTTATCTTTTTCACTTGTGATTTTTTCTACACTATCCTCATCAGAAAATTTGACTATTTCATCGTTATCTACAAGGTCTCTATATCTATTATCATTTTGCAAGGTCCAGATTTGAACTGTTTTATTCTCTCTGTCTTTATAATATTCTATAATTTTTGTAACATCTACAGTATCCTTCTCTCTAGTTCCTTTTTCTACTACATAAAGACACACTAATTCTTTGAAACAACTTAAATCCTCCTTAATGTATACCTTATCGTCAAAAAAAGCACAGATAACTATAACTCCTGCCCCTAATATAACTCCCAACAAAATTATAAAAATACTCTTCATGGATATAAAACGCTCAGTAAAAGTAGTCTGTGTAGTCTCTTCTTTGACCTCGACATTCAAAGAGTCGCATTTCAATCCCTCATTATAAACATTAATATATTCTTCAAATTCCTGTACCAACAATTTTGAAACATATTCTGTCCTCTGCTCTTGATGACCTT
>CAYOSJ010000026.1:0-22996 GCA_964406595.1 uncultured Dorea sp. | reverse complement strand
GGAAAAGACGCTTCCGGGTCGAAGAAGAAAGGCAAGAAGGATAAAGGGAATAAGGAATAAGGTGGCGTTCGTATGAAGAAAAGAAAGAAGAGTCCCGAAGGCGGAGCAAGCTGGATGGATACCTACGGCGATATGGTAACACTTCTGCTTTGTTTTTTCGTGCTTTTGTATTCGATTTCTTCTGTAGACCAGGCGAAGTGGGAAATCGTCGTTAAGAGTTTTAATCCTGATGCAGAAGAGGTCAGCCAGATCGTTGAGGAACTTGAATTAGAGGGTGACGATGATGTTCCGGGCAGTACAGACGAGTTTGATAATCTGTATGAACAGTTGAAAAAAAAGGTGGAGGAGTTAGGTCTTGAATCTCAGATAGAACTTTTTAAGGGAGACGGTTATACATTTGTTACTTTTCGGGATAGTGTGTTTTTTGACGGTGACAGTTCCGTTTTGAAAACAGAGGGCAGGGTAGTGTTGGATCAATTTAGCGCTGCGATCTCTGCCGCTCAGGACAGTATCCAGGAGATACGTGTGATGGGACATACGACGCAGGCAAGTCCGGACGTGCAAAATGAAGTGGAATCCGACCGTGTGCTTTCTGCTGAAAGAGCCGCCAGAGTTGTAGCCTATATGCAGGAAAAGGGTTTGGTAACGCCTGAAAAACTGGTGTCTGAAGGATATGGACAATTCCGGCCGATCGCCCCTTTTGACACAGAGGAAAACAGGGCAAAGAACAGGCGGGTGGAACTTTTGATCACGAAAAATGATACGGTTACACAAAGTCTTGATGCCTACTATCAGCAGATGGGACAATAAATTATTGATTAAAGGCAGGAGTTTAATATGGCAGATGTATTATCACAAAGCCAGATAGATGCACTACTGAATTCAATGCAGAATCCAGAAGCAGAAACGGTGGAAGAAAAACCAGAAAAACCGAAAGAAAATTATAGAAAATATGATTTTTACAGTCCTAAGAAGTATACAAAGGATAAGTTGAAGATGTTAAGGAGCATCTACGACAACTATGCAAGGATCGCAACCTCTCAGATCAATGGTCTTTTCCGGATCGCAAGTGAAGTAGAGGTTGTGGGAGTGGAAGAACAGAGGTATTATGAATTTGGAAATGCCCTGAATGAGGCAGATGTGCTCACTCTTACCAAGATTGATCTTCATGACCATTCCAAGAATCCACCGATGCTGTTCCATATCTCGCCAAGTCTTATGGGTGCGATGATAGACCGGATCCTTGGCGGGACCGGAAGCGACAGTGGTGTGGATGCATCTTATGCGTATACGGACATTGAACTGGCATTGTATGAGAAGATCATACGGCATCTTGTGGGAATCACATCAGATGTGTGGGCCTCCCACATCAAATTTGATGTGGCTTTTGACCGGATAGAAGAAAATCCAAGCATGTTTCAGGGGATCAGCGTAGATGAGACGGTTGTCATTATCATGCTGAATATACAGATGAACGAAGTGACAGGAGTAATGAATATCTGTATTCCCGGTACATTGCTGTTTAATATGTTTGATATCATTGATAAGACGAAACATCTTGCAGATGAAGATAGTGAGATCCGCAAGAGAGACAGCAGAAATGACCTTATGGAAAATATCAAGAAGGCAAAGATGGATATTACGGCACAACTTGGAACTGCCAGATTAAATGTGGACGATCTGTACAATCTTCATGTGGGAGATGTGATAGATCTGAATAAGCCTCAGAACTCTGAGGTGACAGTGCAGGTTGAAGGTCAGCCATGGTTTATGGGAAAACTTGGAGTTTACAATAAAAATATGGCTGTAAAAATAGAGAACAGAGTGAAAAACACAAAAGAGGACCTTCAAGAATCATTACAAGAACAATCAGTTTGATTGTCTGAGTATACAAAATAATTAAAAAAGAATAAGAAATGAGGTAAAAAACATGGCAAAAATATTATTAGTAGACGATGCGGCATTTATGAGAATGATGGTGAAAAACACATTGGAGCAGGCGGGATATACAGATATCATCGAGGCTGAGGATGGTGCAAAGGCAGTGGAGACATACAATGCTGAGAAACCGGATCTTGTATTTATGGATATTACGATGCCGAATAAAGATGGCCTGGAAGCATTAAAAGAAATCAGAGCAAACGATCCAAATGCGACGGTCGTTATGTGTTCTGCAATGGGACAGGAGGCAATGGTTATAGATTCGATCAAGTCAGGCGCCCGTGATTTTATTGTAAAACCTTTTAAACCGGATCGTATTTTATCGACTGTTCAGAAGATCCTTGGCTAAGGAGGAAGAAAAATGTCTTTTTTAAATTCGTTTGGGATTAGTGCGTCAGGTATGACAGCAGAAAGACAGCGACTGGATATCGCGTCAGAAAATATAGCAAATATGAATACAACGAGAACGCAGAGCGGAGGACCGTACCGTAGAAAGATGGTAGTGTTTGAGGAAAAACCGATCACTTCTTTCCGCTCAGAATTCTACAGCCGTCTCAGAAACAAAGTGTCAGATAAGGGTGGCGTACAGGTGACAGAGATCGTGGAAGACCAGCGTGATCTGTACCCGGTCTACAATCCGGAGCATCCGGACGCAGATGAAAATGGATATGTAATGATGCCCAATGTAGACCTTGTGAAAGAAACCGTTGATGCAATGTCTGCGACACGTTCTTATGAGGCGAATATGACAGCGTTTAACGCAATCAAATTGATGGCACAAAAGGCGTTGGAAATCGGAAAACAATAACAACAGGGAATTTCCCCTAGAAGGAGAGAAAGCATAGTATGAATTCTAAGTGTTTTAGTACAATGGAGATTGATGCGATAGGCGAGATATTGAATATCAGTCTTGGCGCTTCAGCTACAGCAGTTTCTACCATGCTGAATACCAGAGTAGATATTACAACGCCGGTAGTAAGTGTTGTAACAAAAGAAGAATTTGAAATGAAGAAAGTAGAGCCGGCAGTAGGGGTAGAGATTACTTATGTTTGCGGGCTTGAAGGTGAGAATGTCATGCTGTTAAAACGGCATGATGTAAAAGTGATCGTGGAAATGCTGATGGGCATGTCCGTAAGCGATGAGGATTTTGAATTAAATGAGATGAATATAAGCGCCGTCTGTGAAGTCATGAATCAGATGATGGGCGCGTCCTCAACTGCACTTTCTGAATTTCTGGGAGAGGTGGTCAATATTTCGACTCCGATCTCATTTGAAGTAAAAAATGAGGAAGAGTTTGTTAATAAATATTTCAAAGATGATAATCCGAAAGTTATGGTCGGATTTACTTTGAAGATCGCAGACAAGTTAGAGAGTGAATTCTTCAATGTGATGCCGATGGAACTGGCAAAAGGTCTGGTAAGAGGTTTTCTGCCGGAAGAGGATATCGTGGATGTTGCCACGGCAAAAGAACCTGAAAAGCCGGGGGCAGCAGAGCCGGCACAGGGCAGTTCCTCAGGAACACTTTCCCAGGAAGAGATAGAGAAATTGCTGGGAGGAGGCATCGCAGAAGAGCCACAGCCAGCGCCGAGTGCACCGGCAATGGAACAACCTGCGTCAGGCGGTTCTTCAGGAGGGGGAACGCTTTCCCAGGAAGAGATTGAGAAATTGCTGGGAGGAGGCATCGCAGAGGAGCCACAGCCGGCAGTGAGTCAGACGGCGCAGAGTACGCCGGTGATGGAACAGGCTGCACCGGTGATGCCGGTGATGGGACAAGGTATGCAAAGTATGCCAATGCAGAGTCAGCCGGCGATGGATATGTCCATGATGCAGCTGCAGATCATGCAGCAGATGCAGCAGCAGATGCAGCAGATGCAGCAGCAGATGATGCGGGCGGAGGAGAATAGAAACAAGGCTCCGGAGCCGAAGATGATCAATGTCCAGGCAGCGTCAAACCCGTCCTTAAGTGCAGATTCCAATATATCTCTTGCAGGAGTAGCAGAAGAAAACATGGAGATGATCATGGGGGTTCCTCTTGAGGTTTCCGTAGAGATCGGAAGAACGAAAAAATTAGTGAAAGACGTGCTGGATTTCACGAAAGGTTCTTTGATCGTACTGGATAAGCTGGCAGGAGAGCAGGTAGACCTGTTTGTTAACGGACAATGTATCGCAAAGGGTGACGTCGTTGTCGTAGAGGATAATTTTGGTATCCGTGTTACAGAGATCATGAAAACTCGTTTAAATATACTTGAATAAGGAAGGTATTGTATGTTCAGAGTCATTATCACTTTTCTGGCGGCAGTTTTCATTATTTATCTGAGTTATCTGTTCAGCAGATATATCGGCAGAGGTATGAATAAGAGCAGCAGTTCGCGTTATATGAGGCTTGTAGATCAGATCACGGTCGGTCAGGACAGGTATATCGCCATCATGCAGGTTGGAGAAAAGTATCTGCTGGTTGGTATCACAGCAGGGCAGATCAATGTGCTGACAGAACTTAAGGAAGAGGAACTGCTTATGATATCGCCGGGAAATGAAAATGGAGAAAGGAAACAGCCGGATTTCAGGCAATGGCTGGATAAGTTTGACAGTATTACAAAAAAGGGAGGTAAAAAGTAGTGTATGATTCTCTTATAAATGTAAATGGCAATCAGATTCCGACACTGGATGTTCTGTTGCTTCTGACGATCATATCACTTCTTCCGTCTATTGTTATCATGATGTCTTCTTTTATGAGGACGATCATCATCCTGTCTTTTTTGCGTAACGCACTTGGAGTCCAGCAGACGCCTCCGAACATGGTTCTGGTGGGGATTGCGTTATTTCTCACATTGTTTATTATGGATCCGGTCATAAAGGATATCAATACCGAGGCGTATACTCCTTATAAGAATCAGGAGATCACGCAAGAAGAGGCGCTTGAACGTGCGCAGGTGCCGATCAAAGAATTCATGTTGAAAAATACAGAAAAAAGCGCACTTGAGTTATTTACAGATATGGCAGACATAGAGGAAATTGACAATATGCAGGAACTTCCGATGACAGTTGTGATTCCGTCTTTTATGACAAGTGAATTGAAGCGGGCGTTTACAGCTGGATTTTTGTTGTTCATTCCATTTTTGCTGATAGATATTATCGTATCTACGACGTTGATGTCTATGGGAATGATGATGCTTCCACCGGCAATGATCTCGTTGCCGTTTAAACTGTTATTGTTTGTGACGGTGAATGGCTGGGAATTGTTGTTTTCGACGATCGTGAATAGTTTTCAATGGTGATAGGAGGAAAAAGATATGACAAATGGAGAAGTGGGAGACTTAATGTATGAAGTGTTCATTCTGGCGGTACAGCTCGCAGGTCCTATGTTGCTCATCAGTATGCTGGTGGGTATTTTAATCTCGATCCTACAGGCGGCAACGCAGGTACATGAGCAGACCCTTACCTTTGTTCCGAAACTGTTGACGATTGGTCTTATTCTTGTTTTTACCGGGGGTTCGATGCTTCAGACATTACAGGATTTCGCGGTCCGCATCTTCCGCATGATCCAGGGATAAGCCCGTTGCCGGAGGTGTGTTGGGATGCTGATTAGCGATACCGCCCATTTGACTTTATTTTCGCTGATTTTGATGCGGATGTCCGGATTCATATTGTTGAATCCCATATTGGGAAGAAAAAATATACCAATGACTGTAAAAGCGGGACTTGTTATGGCGCTGACGTTGTGTGTCTATTCTTTTTCGGCAGCCGAGGTTCCTGCGGTGGACAATACCATCGTGTATGGCGTCTTATTGCTTAAGGAGTTTGCGGTAGGTTATGTGGTTGGATTTGTGACGGAACTTTTTTTTATGGTTCTTACGTTTGCAGGATTCATCATAGATTTTCAGATGGGACTTTCCATGGCAAATGTCTATGATCCTCAGAGTAATTCACAGATCCCTGTTACAGGAAGTATTTTTCAGGCGTATTTTATGTTATTGTTTTTTGCAGTAGACGGTCATCTGGCATTGATGAAGATACTGCTTACTTCTGCGGAGATCATCCCTTATGGGGGGATATTGGTTACGCAGAATATCGGAATGAGGATCGTGGAGATCTTCGTAGAGTGCATGGAAATGAGTGTTAAGTTTGCAATGCCGATCCTTGCCGCTGAATTTTTAGTGGAGATGGGCGTAGGGATCTTGAATAAGGCAGTACCTCAGATTAGTATTTTTATTATTAATATTCAGTTGAAGATTATTGTCGGACTGGGACTCCTTGTAATATTGTTTTCACCGCTCAGTGATTATCTGGAAAAAATCATGACAACGATGATAAAAACCATTCAGGGAGTATTGACATTTTTATAGATATAGCAGACATAGAAAGTGAAGTGAGCAGCATTGGCAGGAGAAAAAACCGAAAAAGCCACTCCCAAAAAGCGACGGGACGAACGGAAGGAAGGACATGTCGCCTCCAGTAAAGATGTGGTGATTGTTGTATCCTTGCTTGGGATTTTTTTCTGTATGGAAAGATTGTTTCCAATGATCTACAGGACGATGCGGCAGAATATGATCCAGTCCATTGAAAGTATCGCGGTCATAGATGAACTTTCTATGGGAAACCTTCAGGATATCGGGAAGAAAGCAGTTGATGTTGTTGCGCTGGCTGCGGTGCCTCTGGGAATTATCGCAGTGGCGCTGGCGATCATAGCCACAGGAGTACAGACAAAATTTATCTTTACAATGAAATCAGCCGCTTTTAAGTTAAGTAATCTAAGTATCCTTAAAGGGATCAAGAAGTTATTTTCCATGAAAAATCTCGTGGAATTGTTAAAAGGAATTTTAAAGATTATCGTTTTGGCGGTCATCATCTATCAGGTTCTCAAGGATGAGATTGTGGTGGTGGCACGGATGTTGGATATGAGCCCGCTTGTCTCGGCGGGATATACATTGAGTGAGACAGTGAGCATGGTCATTAAGGTGGTCATGGTATTTGCGGCGATTGCCGGATTTGACTATTTTTATCAGAGATGGTCTTATGAGAAACAGATCAGGATGTCCAAAGAGGACATTAAAGAAGAATTTAAACAGACAGAAGGAAACCCTGAGATCAAAGGGAAGATCCGTAATCTGCAAAGGAGCATGGCAAGGAATCGAATGATGCAGGCTGTCCCGGACGCAGATGTAATTATAAAGAACCCTACCCATTATGCGGTAGCGTTAAGATATGATATTGACAATGACAGCGCGCCTGTTCTGATCGCAAAAGGGCAGGATCTGGTAGCGCTGAAGATTATAGAGATTGGTGAGCAGAGCGGAGTGATCGTTATTGAAAACAGACCGCTTGCCAGAGGAATTTTCGCATCTACTCCTTTGGATTGTGAGATACCGGCAGAATATTACGGTGCAGTTGCGGAAATTCTTGTAAAGGTATTCCAGATGAATAAGAAAAAGTTGAACAAGACGGAGTAAAAGATGAAGAAGATAATAGATAATGCAGTTTCACTGATCGTAGTTATGATCGTACTGCTTTTGATCATACCGTTAAATACATTTTTGATAGATGTCATGATCGTCTTGAATATTTCCCTGTCGCTGATCATACTCCTTATCAGTATGAATATCAGTGAGCCGTTGGAATTTTCTATTTTTCCATCGATGCTTTTGATCACTACGTTATTCAGGATCGGAATCAATATTTCTACAACGAAGAATATTCTTGGTAATTCCGGTACGGCAGGTGCAGTGATCCAGGCGATGGGAGATTTTGTACTCCAGGGCAATGTAGTCGTTGGAGTTGTTGTATTTTTGATCATTGTTCTGGTACAGTTTATCGTGATCACGAAAGGTGCAGAACGTGTGGCAGAGGTTGCAGCACGATTTACACTGGATGCGATGCCCGGAAAGCAGATGGCGATCGACGCCGACTTAAGTACGGGTCTTATCAATGAGCAGGAGGCAAAGGTAAGACGTTATAAGATCCAGAAAGAAGCCGACTTTTATGGATCCATGGATGGTGCCACCAAGATTGTAAAAGGTGACGCGGTCATGTCTCTCATCATTACGGCAGTCAACTTTTTTGGCGGCGTCATCATCGGTATGGTGCAGTCGGGAATGTCGTTTACAGAAGTCCTTTCTGTATATGCCATCGCGACAGTCGGTGATGGTCTGGTGTCCCAGATCCCGGCTCTTTTGATCTCTACTGCGACAGGTATGGTAGTTACCCGTGCAGTTTCCGATGGCAGCCTGAATGAAGACGCGACGGGACAGTTCATGAATCAGCCAAAGGCGATCATGATGACAGGCGGAGTGCTTGCCGTACTTCTTCTGGTTCCGGGAATGCCAAAGATCCAGTTGGGAGTCATCTCTCTGGGGCTTATGCTTGGAGGCTGGCAGCTGATGCGCCGTATGGAGCGTATGACGCCGACAAATGAGCTGGAAGAGCAGACGATGCAGGCTGAAAGAGAACAGATGGCTGCGGAAGAAGAGAGTTTTAAGGACATCAACAGCGTATATTCGCTGATCAATGTAGAGCCGATCGAGATGGAATTTGGTTATAGCCTTATACCACTTGTAGATGAGGCGTCAGGCGGAAAGATGATCAATCGAATCGTTATTTTCCGAAGACAGTATGCCCAGGAGATGGGTCTTGTCATTCCTTCGATCAGGCTTAGAGACAGTTCCAGTTTAAATACAAATCAGTATGTGATTAAAATAAAGGGAGAAGAGATTGCCAAGGGTGAGATATTGGTGGACTATTACCTTGCGCTGGAACCGCCAAATGCAGAGAAGCAGATTGACGGAATTGAGACTATCGAACCTGCCTATGGAATCCCAAGCAAGTGGATCACAGTGGATAAGAAGGAGATGGCGGAGATCTATGGATATACGGTCATCGACCCACTTTCCGTAATGCTTACCCACCTGTCAGAGACGGTGAAAAAACATTCCTATGAACTCTTAAACCGGCAGGAAGTTGTCCGCCTTGTGGAGAATATGAAGAACCAGTCTCCGGAATTGGTAGAGGAACTGATACCATCCGTGATCTCCTATGGAAACTTTCAGAAGATCCTTACCAGTCTTCTGCGGGAAGGCATTCCGATCAAGGATATGGAGACGATCATGGAAACCATTATCGATTCGTCCATGACAGTAAAAAATATCGAAACCATCACAGAGAACATACGTGTAGCGCTTAAGAGAACGATTACGAGAAAGTTCTGTGAAGGCGGCGGAATGAAAGTGATCACTCTTGATGCAGAACTGGAGAAAAGTGTGATCACCAGTCTGACTCCCGGGGAGCAGGGAATGTATCTTGCATTGAGCCCGGATCTGATGCAGAGTATCATCACGCAGATGGGTGAGGAAATAAACAAATTTAAGGACCTTGGACAGAATCCGATTGTATTGACAAGTCAGGGCATAAGAGTACATTTCTATCACTTGATCGAGCAGTTTTATCCGAATGTTTATGTGTTATCATTTAATGAGATCAGCGATAATGTACAGATACAGGCAATAGGAAACATTGTTTTGCAGGCATGATATATTACGGAGTAAAAAGCCATGGATATGCAGGAACGATATAAAGATAAGACAAATGAAGAACTATTACAACTATATAAAGATACCAATGATCTTGCGGTAAAACAAGAACTTGTGATGCGTTACATATATCTTATCCGAAGCATCGCGATCCAGATGAAGGATATCTATGCCAGTTTTACACAGATAGATGATATTATCAATGAAGGTGTCCTGGTGATCATGGCTGCCATTGATAAGTTTGACATTGAGAAAAATGTAAAGTTTGAAACCTATATTTCAAAACGGATCAAGGGAATGATCATAGATCTTGCAAGGAAGCAGGACTGGGTACCAAGAAGTACAAGGAAAAGTGCAAGAAATATTGATGAAGCAGTGACAATATTGTATAATAAGTTAGGGCATTATCCGACAGTGCAGGAAGTTTCAGATTATCTGAATATCACGCCTGAAAAATATCAGGAAGCCATGCGTAAGGCAGCGCTTTTTAATATATTATCGCTGGATATGGTACTGGCAGAATCGCAGGAGAACAGAGCGAGTGTGAAGATGCCAAGGGGAGAGGAAAAAGAACAGCCCGAAAATCAGATAGTAAAAAAAGAAGTTTCGGAGATCCTTGCACAGGGAATTGATGAGTTAAAAGAAAATGAGCGCCTCGTGATCTCTTTGTATTATATCGAAGAACTTAACATGCGGCAGATTGCGAAAGTGATGCAGGTGAGTGAACCGAGGATATCTCAGATCCATACGAATGCGATCAGGAAGATGAGAAAATATATGCAGAAATTTAATGAAGAAAGGGAGAGTGAAGATGTTTCAGGGTTATTATGATCTGGCTTCAAATATGATCACGCAGAACAGAAATATGAATGTGATCAGTAACAATATGGCGAATGTAGCGACTCCGGGATACAAAAGAGACAAGATCATCGAGAGTACGTTCCGGGAGGAACTGATCTATCGTTATGACCGGGCAGGCAGAACTCCGGTTGGGACTGTATCGTGGGTAGATACCGAGGCGGAGCGCGTGACGAACTATACGGAAGGCGGCTTGAGAGGGACGGAGAGACTGTTAGATGTTGCAATCGGAGGAAAGGGATTCTTCGCGATTCAGACAGACAGCGGGGTTGTCTACTCCAGAGATGGTTCTTTCAATCTCGATAATCAGGGGTATCTTACGCTTTCCGGTATTGGAAGGGTTCTCGGAGCCAATGGACCTATCCGCCTGACTACAGATAAGGTGTCCATCGATTCGCAGGGAAATATTATGAGTGAGGATGGTTTTCAGAATTTTGGACGGATCCGGGTGGTTGATTTTGCAGATTATGGTCAACTTACGAAGATCACCGGAGGTGTGTTCCGTTCGGAGGCTGCGGGGCAGAATGTGCAGAATCCGCAGATGAAACAGGCGTATCTGGAGGATTCTAATGTGTCTATGATCGATGAGATGACGGCGATGATGAGCGGGCAGAGAGTATTGCAGAGTTCTTCTCAGTTGCTTAAGATGTATGACCAGCTGACAGGGAAGATCGTGCAGATTGGTTCGATGTAATAGAAGGGAGAAACACGTATGTATACATCATTTTATACAGCGGCAAGAGGCGCGATGGAACATCAGAGGCGTCTGGATGTGGTTGCGAATAATTTTGCCAATGTAAACAACTATGGTTATAAACCAAAGAACGCCGTTTTTTCAGACCTTATGTATTATAATCTGAACAATTATCGAGGGGAAGAAACTCCACTGAAAGCAGGAACCGGAATTGTTGTGGAAAAAACGGATACGAACTTTGATCCGTCAGGGTTCGTGACTACGGACGGCGCTTATGATTATTCTATCAAGGAAGATGGTTTCTTTATGTTGAGGAATCCTCGGAATAATGAGATCACTTATACAAGAACGGGACATTTTGTTCTGTCCAGGAGAGGAAACCAGTTTTATCTTGTCAATGATAACGGGAATTTTGTATTGGATACGAACCAGAATCCGATCCTTGTAACTAATGGGGAATTGAGTGGAGAGATCGGGGTGTATGGATTTAATATCTTAGATGGAATGCGAAACGTCAGCAATAATGAGTTTATGCCGGTCGCCAAAAACGGCAATCCTTATCTGATACAGGGCGCTGAAATTATCGACCATACCCTCGAAAGTTCGGGTGTGGATCTGGCATGGGAGATGACGAAAATGATAGAAAGCCAGAGAGCGTACTCATATTCTCTAAGAATGGTACAGACGTCCGATGAGATCGTAAGTACGATTAATTCGCTGAGACAGTAGTGGAGGAAAGATATGTCAATAAAAAATTATGAAGACATTAACGAGACAGAATTGGATCTGTTTAAAGAAATAGGAAGTATCGGAAATGGAAATGCAGCGACAGCTTTGTCCGGAATCTTGAATACAAAAGTAGTTATGAAGTTTCCGGAGGTCAATATACTGGACTTTAATGAAGCGATGCATTATCTGGGAAATCCGGAGGACGTGGTAGCGGCAGTGCTCGTTGAGATGTCCGGTGAGATCCAGGGTATGATGCTTTATATCCTGACGGAAGAGTTTGCTCAGGAAATCCTGGAGAAGATGCTCGGACAGAAAAAGATTGATTTTTTGAATATGGAAGAACTGCACATATCGGCGTTAAATGAGATTGGCAATATTATGATTTCCTCTTACATTAATGCAATGGCAACGCTGACCAATGTAAATATCAATCTGTCTGTTCCTCAGATAACAATGAATATGCTGGGAGGGATCTTAAGCCTGCCGATGGTACAGATTGGCGAGCACTCAGACAGAATCATGATGATTGTCGGAGGATTTACAATAGATGGAAAGGAATTAGAAAGTAATATGCTTCTGTTTCCAGATGTGGAATCGTTGAATGTACTCATGCAGAAATTAGGAGTGAATCAGTAAATGGGTAAACAGATATCGGTAGGAATCGGAGATATGAAAATTGCCCGCCAGGAAGGTGTCTTGATCACTTATGCGTTAGGTTCCTGCATCGGAATATCCTTTTATGATCCGATGATAAAATTAGGGGCGCTTTTACATATCATGCTTCCGGAAAGAAATAATATGAATGACAAGAATATATTTAAATATGCGGATTCGGGAATTGCGGAAACGTTAAAAAAGTTGTATGCTTTTGGCGCTGTCAGAGGAAGGCTTGTCTGCAAGATCGCCGGAGGAGCAAAGATGTTCGAGATGAAAGGCCCGGGAGGACTTGGAAATATCGGAGAACGAAATGCGAAAAAGGTAAAAGAGATACTTACGCGTGAGGGATTGCGGATCGTAAGCGAGGATACAGGCGCGAACTATGCAAGGACGATGCTTCTTGAAGTTGATACGGGACAGGTAAAAGTAAGAACGGCAGGAAAAAAAGAATGTATTCTTTGATAAAAAGGTTATAGGGCAGAGTTTTTATGTCGATATATAAAAAACAGGGTTAATAAAGGAGAGAATGTACATGGCTGATACAGAAATTTTATTGGAATCGGGAACAAATGAAATTGAGATCATGCAGTTTACGATATATGGGGAACTGTATGGAATTAACGTGGCAAAAGTGCGGGAAATTATGATGGCAGCCAAAGTAAAGCCAGTACCCCACTCTCATGATGCGGTAGAAGGAATTTTTAAACCAAGGGATATTCTTCTGACCGTAGTTGACCTGCCGCATTATCTGACCGGAAGAGAGACAGAGAAAAATAGCAGGGATTTATTTATCGTTACGAATTTTAATAAGATGCATATTGCTTTCCGGGTACATAGCGTAGTGGGAATCAGCAGGATTTCATGGGAGGATATACAGAAGCCTGATAATACGATAAGCCGTGGGCAGGAAGGAGTGGCGACAGGTATTGCGCAGTGTGGGGATCAGCTTGTCACAATCCTTGATTTTGAGAAGATCGTAACAGAGATTGCACCAGAGACAGGAATACAGATGGGAGATATTGATCTTCTTGGTATGCGTGCAGAGAATGATTACAATATTATCCTGGCGGAAGATTCCATATTATTGTCCAATATGATCAAAGAATCTCTGAACCGTGCAGGATATGTGAACATTCATAGTTTCAATAATGGAAAAGAAGCTTGGGATTATCTGAACCAGATCAGAAATGACTCTGATTTTGATAAGAAAGCCAGTCTTCTGATCACGGATATTGAGATGCCGGAGATGGACGGACACCGTCTGACAAAACTTGTCAAAGAAGACGAGAAGATGAAAAAGATGCCAG
Source organism: uncultured Dorea sp. (assembly GCA_964406595.1). Lineage (GTDB taxonomy): Bacteria > Bacillota > Clostridia > Lachnospirales > Lachnospiraceae > CAPEBR01. The sequence goes on along the minus strand of CAYOSJ010000026.1, from coordinate 9,290 downwards.
TGATCATCTTTTCCTCTTTGATCAATGAGGAGATGCGCAGAAAAGGCAAATCACTGGGAGCAGATGAGCAACTCTCCAAGCCAGAGATCAAGCGTCTTGTGGAAGTGATGGATTATCTTCTGGAACGGAGGTAGAAAAGAGTGGATAAGTGTGTAGTAAGACAGGCAATCAAGGATCGGGAGAAAGGAACGGTTATTGGCTATGAACTGGTGGTTCAGGACGACAGCGAAAGTTTCTATAACTCCGGTTCGGACAGTATGGCAGCGAATGCGATGGTTTCTTTTCTTTCGGAGAATTCCAATCGTATTTTCAAAGAGAAAAGCACATTTATGACATTTACTCCTTCGCTTTTATTCAGAAATACGCCGAAGATATTTGATAAAGATAAAATCGTGATCCAGATAGAGGACAACATTATCATACACCCGCTGGCGGCGATCCTGATCCGCAAATACAGGGAGGAAGGATATCGTTTTGCGATCAATGATTTCCAGTTTACGCCAAAGTATTTCAGTATGCTGGAATATGTGGATTATGTAAAAGTAAATGTTGCCGAGAATCGGGAGGATGAACAGAGAAAGCGTTCTCTGGCGAATGTTGTGGATATGGCGCATGGTTTCGGCAAGAAGACAGTGGCAACCGGCGTCAATACAAAGGAAGCATTTGATTATGCAGCGGATCTGAGTGTGGATTATGTAGAAGGAAACTATATCTCAGAGGCGCTGATCACAAAGACAAGTAAACTGGAATATCTGCAGGGAAACCTGTACCAGCTGATCATAGAAGTGACGAAGGACGAACCGGATATTGAACTTCTGGAACAGATCGTAAGCCGTGATGCGGCTCTTACTTATGGACTTCTTAAAATGGCGAATTCTGCATATTTTGCGATGCGCAATGAGACGGCTTCTGTCCGTCAGGCAATCGTCCGTGTCGGTATCAAGCAGTTGAAACAGTGGGTATATCTGCTGAGTTTTAATGAGGAAGAAGAAGCATCGGGAGAAGTGATGAAACAATCTCTGATGCGTGCGAATTTTGCTTCCGTGCTGGTCAAGACATTGAAGAAGTTCCCGATCACATTTTCCGACGCATATCTGATGGGAATGTTCTCTACTCTCGAATATATGATAGATGCGCCTATAGAAGAGATCTTGAAAGACATTCCGATCGTGGAAGAAGTCAAGGCGGCGCTGATCTCAAAAGAAGGAGAAGCAGGAAAACTTTATGAATTGATCTTGTGTTATGAAAATGCGGAATGGCAGGAGATCACAAGACTTGCAGGAGAACTTGGACTTCAGACGAATGTTATGGCGCAGTTATACATGGAATGTGTAGAAGAAGTAAATGACATCTGGTCAAATATTATAGGAAGAAGTGAAGAAGCGTAATATCGTAATACAAAAGGGGCTGTGGTGTGACAGCCCCTTTGATATTGCATACTAATGTCTTGGATTTTCACGGACGATCATACATGCTTTTGTTGCCTCAACAGTAACATCTGCAATATATCTGTTCGTATATAAACTTAAAAGCGGAGCGACCGCAGCGGGCATGGTGACAATATATTTGGGAGTCAGCCCGTTCAGTGTAAGCGCTATTGTATCTGCAATACAGCGGTCACAGGTACATACGTCAAACTGGCGCATAAAATAAATGATCTTCTCCTTTACGATTTCTTCCATCACATTTAAAATGACAAAATCAGGTTCGGGTTCCGGCTGTGGCGCTGGAGTCGCTTCGGCTTGTACAGGTTCCGGCTCTGGTTCAGGTTGTGGCTCAGGAGTCTGCTCAACTTGTACGGGCTCCGGTTCTGGCTGCGGTTCAGGTTGTGGCTCAGGAACTGCTTCAGCCTGCGCCTGTACAGGTTCCGGCTCTGGTTTTGGTTCGGGGGCTGCTTCAGCAATCTCTTTTTCAAATTCAGCAGTTAAATTCTGCTGGATCAAGTCTGCAACAGGATCTGACTCAGTAGTATCAATTACAGAAACGGATTGGGGTGCGACAGGAGTCTTAGGTAAGGCTTCCTGAGGATCTTTTACCTCAGTTTCTTCATTTTTTGATTCATGTCCAGCCAGAAGGCTCAGGACATGATCTGTTTTATTACTTTTTCTTGCCATTTCAATCTTTCCTCCTATGAAACAATCTGCTTATCCGTCATTTTCAAAACTTCACCGACAAAATTCTTGTAATCTATCGAAGGATTGGAATAAGGTGAATGTTCAAAAATACTAATGCCGTGGGCAGGAGCTTCTGCAACAGAGACGCTGGACCGAATCTGTGTATCAAATACGCATGTTCCGATCTGTTCTGCGATATTCTCTGCCATCTCTTTTACTTCCCGGGCAAGTAATGTACGCTTATTGAATCGAGTCAAAAGGATCCCGAGTACATCCAGAGAGGGGTTTAAGCTCTGGCGGACAGAGTCGATGGTTTCTTTTAATTGTGTGACGCCTAAAAGGCTTAAGATCTCGGGAGCCATCGGAATAATCAGGTGGTCGGAAGCGACATACGCGTTCACCGTAAGAATATTCAATGCCGGCGGAGTATCAATAATAATATAATCATAGTTATCTTCGATCGGAGCCAGTGCATTTTTTAACAAAAGTTCTCTGTCACTGGAAGTAAACGAGAGTTCAGCGCTGCTTAACAGAATGTTCGAGGTGATGATATCGCAATAATCGGTTGTCTGAATGGCTTCTGTGATGGGGACATTGCCGGTAAGTACGTCGTAGATCGAATGACAGTCCTCGATGTCCAGTCCGAGGCTGAAGCCTAAACTTCCCTGAGGATCAAGGTCAATGGCGAGTACCCTTTTTTTATATAACAAAGCCAGGCCGGCAATAAGAGAACTTGATGTAGTTGTCTTGCCCACGCCTCCTTTTTGGTTCGTAAGAGCAATAGTAGTAGCCAAGATAAATTCCTCCATTCGTAATTAAAACTCAATAAAACTATTATTTAAAGTATACTATATGCCGATAAATAAGTACAGAGTTAATTTAAATTTGAAAAATAAGGCGTTTATGCCAAAAGAAAATAAAAGGAGAGATGAGAGATGGCAAGTATAAGCGGTTTAAGTGGAACTACAAGCAGCAGTCTGAACAGCATCAGAGGCTATGGCGGACTTTCAAGCGGTCTTGACAGAGATACGTTGATCGAGAATCTGACGTATGGGACAACAAGTAAGATTGAACAGCAGAGATTGAAGAAGACGAGTCTGCAGTGGAAGCAGGATGCGTATCGTAATATATCCAGTAAGATGATTTCTTTTGCAGAAAAGTATACTTCTACATATACATCTTCTACCAATCTGTTCAGTTCTTCCTTCTGGGGAAGATCGACGATCTCAGCGTATGGGGAAAACAGCAAGTATGTAAGTGTGTCAGGCACGGCAAAATCAGAAAGTTCTTTTTCAGTTGCAGGGGTTAAGCAGTTAGCACAGAAAGCAAAGTGGTCTTCAGACGCAGGAGTTTCAGATGGTACATTAAAGACAGGTACGATTGATCCTTCCAAGCCGATTGAATCGGAAGTTCTTCTGGGAAAGACACTTGAGTTTAAGTTTGGCGACAAAAGTTATTCGGTAGCTTTAACAGGAAAATTTAGTGAGGACAGTGCGGATGGTATTTATAAGAAAGGAGATGCTTATAAGTTTGATTCCCAGGAAGATATCGCGGCGGCGCTCAACGACCTGTTTAAAAAAGAAAAAGTAGATGCTACGGAACTCAAGGCAAAGAACCTTTCTGATGTTATGGAAGCAACAGTTGAAAATAATAAACTTGTCCTCAAAGCCAAGGATGGTAAAGAAGGGAATGCTTTAAAACTGACGGATGGAACTGCTCTTGAGATACTTGGATTCAGTGCAGAGGAAAAAGGAACGGATATTACCGAATCGGGAATCATATCTTCCAAGACTCTTGAGAAAGATGACCTGATTGAGGAGACTTCTTTTGCTGACTATGTGGGAGGCAAGAAACTTACGTTTAGTTATAACGGAGTTAACCAGGTTATTGAACTGCCGGGAGCAGCGAAACTGAAAGACAGCGATGGTAATCAGTTGAGCAATGATAAGGTGATGGAAGAGATCAAAACATCCATCCAGGAGCAGTTTGACAGCGTTTTTGGAAAAGGAAGGATCAAGGTAGAGGCGGATGGAGATAAACTCTCCTTTACGACGACGGTTCCAGGCGGCGGTGAGGATAAGAGTTCTACGTTGAGTATCGTCAGTGGGGATTCAGGGCTTTTGGGTTCTGATGGCGTGCTGAAGATGCAGCGTGGCGAGTCCAACAGGATCAACCTGAATGCAAAAATCAGCGAGGCGGGATTCAGTGGATTGAAAGATGTTACATTCCCGACTAAGATTCAGATCAATGATGCGGAGATCGAGGTTAAAGAAAATGATACGGTATATGATCTGATGGAAAGGATCAACAATAACAAGGATGCAGGGGTGACCGTCAGTTATGAGTCTGTGTCTGACCGTTTTACGATTACAGCCAAAGGGGAAGGCGCCAGCGGTGTGATCAGGTTTGGCGGTGATGAGGATCTTCTGAAGGGAATCTTTGGACAGAATGTAAAGGTAGGCGAAGACGGAGAAATCAGGGGACAGGATGCGATTATAGCCGTAAAATACGGTGATTCTGATGAGGCAGTGGAACTTGTCAGAGGTTCCAACAGTTTTGAGATTGATGGGATTACGGTAGGTCTGCAGGGAACGTTCGGATATAAGACGGGCGACGATGGAAAAACTCTGGTGCGTGATGAGACAACAGAAGATATTACGTTCCAGGCAAAGGCAGATACAGAAAAGATCGTCAACGCAGTGAAAGATATGGTGAAGGAATATAACGAGATTCTGGAACTGGTGAATAAAGAAGTCAGCACAAGACCAAACCGTGATTATCAGCCGCTTACTTCCGAACAGAAAAAGGAACTTAGTGAAGATGATATTAAGTTATATGAAGAGAAAGCAAAGGAAGGTCTGCTGTTTGGAGACAGTGATCTGAGGAACTTAAGTAATTCCCTTCGGTTTATCATCAATCCGACAGACCTGGCGGAGATGGAAAAGATCGGAATCACTGTTTCAAGTGAATATTCTGAGAATGGAAAGTTGTCTATAGATGAGACAAAACTGAAAGCAGCGCTGGAGTCCAATCTGGACAATGTGAAGAATCTTTTCACAAAGAAGGCAGGACAGAGTGTGAACGGAGTCGCAAGCAGTTCCAGCGGTATTGCAGAAAACTTAAAGAATGTATTTGATACTTATGTACGTACAACCGGAGCCACAAAGGGCGCTCTGATCGAGAAAGCAGGTTCCGTAAAGGCTCCGACCAGTGTACTTACGAATGCACTTTATAAACAGATGAGTGAGATTGATAAGACGATCGCAAGGCTTCAGACCAGACTTACATCGGAACAGGATCGTTATATCAAACAGTTTACAAGCCTTGAGAGTCTTATTTCAGAGATGAATAATCAGAGCAGTTGGTTAAGTCAGTTTGGCGGTTAAGAAGAATAGAGGAAAAGTATGATGTATCAGAATGGATATGAGCAGTATAAAATGCAATCAGTAAATACAATGACGCGAGGAGAGATGCTGCTGTTACTTTATGATGAACTGATCAAACGTCTTGCCAGAGCCGAGGTGGCATTGGATGATGAAGATTATGAATTATTTGACGGTTCTGTGCAGAGAGCAAAGGATATTGTGAAGTATCTGAATGAGACACTGAATATGGATTATCAGATTAGTTTTGAACTGAGACGGATGTATGATTTTTTCAGTTATGAATTGAACAGATTCCAGATGGGGCGGAATAAGAGCGTCTCAGAGGAATTGAAACCTCTGATTATAGAACTAAGAGATGCATTTCGAGAGGCTGAAAAGGAGAGTGCAGTCTAAAGGGCAGTGTAGTGTGATGGAGAGTAGAAGAGAATTATTAGAAGAAGTAATGCGTCAGGTGCAGAAAGAATATGTCCATATTGTAGAGATAGAGTCTCTGACAAAAGAGATCGGAAATACATTGGCGCGAGATGATCGTGAATCTGTACAGATCTTGCTGGAACTCAGGCAGACGGAGATGGAACAGGCAGATGAAGCAAAAGAGGGAGTACGGACAATTCTGGAAGCGGTAGATGCAGATATGAGAAGGCTTCTGATAGGACTTCTGGAAGAACAGGACACTCGGACGGAAACAGGAAGTTTTGAAGAAGAGAAGATTGTTGAATTAAGCCACTTCATTAGAAAAAGCCTGAAAGAGATTATCCAGATTGACAAAGTGATCAGTTGTAAACTGGCAGGTAAAGATTCGTATTATAAACAATAACAAAAAGGGACGGGGTAGAATTCATTTTACCCCCGTCCCCTTTTTATTAATTTGGAGAAATTACCCAGACCGGAGCGCCGGAATCGCTGACAGGAAGTAGTTCCTGTAGTATAAGACTGATATCCCATGGAATAAAACAATTGTCAGCGTGGGCGGGATCAGCTACCGTAACCTGGTCATTTGCCCAGTAATTGGTAATAATGATAAAATGTCCGCTGGTAGTAAAATGCCCGGGTCCCATGAGGGCGACTAAGATATTCCCGCTTTTTAAGGCGGATTTTACGCCTTCGACAGTAAAAGACTGCAGGGACTCTACATGAAAGCCAAAGGCAGCAGCGCCCTCCGGAATGAGGCTGTGCTTAGAACCGGAGCCGGCAACCCAGTAGTTCGCGGACGCCCATTGTGCCATCGCATCCGGAGTTATGGTCTGATCTGTAAAACTGGAAACGATCATTGCAAGAGCGGTAGGACCACAGCCGTAAAGACTGATAGGATCACTGCCGCCATATATAGCGGACGCCCAGCGGGGATCGGATTGATTGTAATAGGTAAGTGTGCCGACACTGGAGATGAGAACCGAAGGATAAGGGGATTCCCCGGAGGAATTCCCGGCAGCAGGCGCGGGAGCGGGAGTTGAAACTTCGGCTACTTCCTCAACCTGCTCCTTAGAAGGAATGTCTTCATGGGCGTCAGAAGAAAGTTCCAGTTGGAAAATAGGTGTAAATGTTAGTATAAATATAAGAAAAATACCTGATGATAATTTTTTTTTCATGGATTTTATCTCCTGTTTTGACAATCCTGGTTGACTGTATATTTCGAAAACAGTATAGTATATATTATAAGTTAATTATCGGATTAAGCAGAAAAAAAATAAGGTGGTAATTATCGGTTATGGCAGAGATTGTTTTTGAGCATGTCAGTAAGATGTTTCAAGACGAGATCATTTTGGAGGATATTTCGTTTCAGATTGAAAAAGGGGAATTTGTATTTGTCATAGGGAAAAGCGGCGCCGGAAAAAGCACACTGCTGAAGCTGATCATGAAACTGGAAGAACCGACCTCGGGGAAGATCTGTGTATTTGGGAAAATGCTGCAGGGAATGAAAAGAAATGAGATTCTGAGCCACAGAAGAAGAATCGGGGTGATGTCTTCGGAAGTGGGGCTTTTAGATGACCGGAATGTGTATGAAAATATCAGGCTGGCGGTACTTGCTATAGGACGTGAAGTCCCGAACATGAGGCAGGAAGTGATACGTGTGCTTGGACAGATGGGAGTTGCATCAAAAATAGAGGCATATCCAAGGGAACTTTCAGGAGGAGAATATGCCCGTGTGCTGCTTGCCCGTGTGCTTGCACAGCGGCCGGGGATCATTATAGCAGATGAGCCGACGGCGAACTTAGATCCGGATGTTTCGTGGGATCTGATGCTGCTTTTGCAGGAGATCAATGCGAAAGGGATAACAGTGATCGTATCCAGCCATGACAGAGAATTAGTTACCATTATGAAAAAGAGAGTGATCACACTGGTGGCAGGAGCGATGGCGGCAGATGAAAAGCAGGCGATCTATAACCCCAAAGCGCTTGATATTTTTGAAGAAAGAAAAATTTTAGAAAAAAGAAAGAAAAATTGAGAAAAAATATTAATTTTTTTGGAAAACGCCCGATAAATTAAATGACCTATGCAATTAATAACGGAGGGGAGCAGTCATAAATTACGAGATAAGATATTTATTGGTGCTGTTGGCAGCGATTGTCAACCAGGATAAAATAAAAAATCCGCGCAGACAGGTAAACTGGGAGACAATTTTAAAACTGGCAGAGTATCATTATATTGTGAACCCGATTTATTATGGTATGCTTGGTATAGAGAAGGAAGTAACAAAGGACTGGGCGGAGAGATTTTATCAGAAATATAAAAAAGAACTTCTTTTGGGAGAGTCTTATATAAATGCCGAGGAAGTGATCATCTGGCAGTTGGAGCGTCACAAGATCCATGCGGTATTGTTGTGGGGAAGTGAGCAGTATAATTACTATTCCCCAAAGGAGTTGGAATATAAAAAAAAGATAGAAATTGTTGTGGAGCGTAAGCATCTGCCTCAGATCCACCGGATGATGAGGGAGATGGATTACGAGAGAACAGAGGACAAACTTGGAAATGGTCTTATTTATACACGTACGCCCGGTATCCGGATTGCTTTTTACAGCGAATTACCTGTTGGGAACAAAGTGTTGAAAGACTACTTTAAAGGTTCTTTAAAAGACTATGCTTATGTAGGAAAGAAAAGATATATACATAAACTTGTGGAAGAAGAAGTATACCTGTATCTGACAGGAAGACTTGTGGAACTCTTTGTGACAGGTGAATTAAGAGCAAGAGATATCGCAGACTGGTGGCAGTACAGAAAGAAATTGAATGAGAGTTTCCCCTGGAAGCAAACGAAGAACCTGCTGGAAAAGGCAAAATTAGAAGAATTTATTCATCAGATAGAACTTCTTTCGCTGATCTGGTTTGACGGCAGCGGGGAAGAAGAGGAGTGGACGACGGCATTAGAACTGGAAGAGTATATTTTCTTACGGGGAAAGGATAACCGGTGGCTGGAGGAGAAGATACTCCCGCATGAGCGTGTGCGTCTTGATTTTTACCGGAGGGACCGGGAAGAAGAGTGGACAGAAAAACGAAGAGAATGGTATTTCCCTTCCAGGGAATATATGGCGGGACTGTTTCCCGTTTTACATAAATTACCATTTTTGCTGTGGTTCTTCTGGCTGGTAAGGATCGCGAGATTTACATGGAACAGATGGTCGAGGAAGATACAAAGCAGATGTATGGAGATAAAATTAAAATTAGGAGATCTCCTAAGAAGGCGTAACAAAGAAGAGAATGTAGAACTGGAAAGTGATATAGAGAAGATATATACAGAAGAAACGGATACAGAAGCCGGAGAAAAAGACGGGAAAGAAGGAGATGCGGAGCA